>NZ_MAUD01000024.1 GCF_001700515.1 Streptomyces lushanensis | reverse complement strand
GCTGGGCGCGACCACGGCGATCGTGGCACCGGTGACATAGCTGGCCTTCGGCGACGCGAGGAAGGCGACCACCTCGGCGATCTCGGCGGGCTCGGCGGCGCGCTTCATCGCCGTGGTCGCGCCCAGCNNCCTTGGTCGCGCCGTAGGCCGCACCGGTGGCGAGGCCGAGGCTGCCGGCCATGCTGCCGATGTTGATCACGCTGCCCGATCCCCTCGCGGCCATCGCCGGGGCGAAGGCGGCCACCAGGAAGAAGGGCGCGCGGACGTTGCCGTCGAACATGGCGTCGTAGTCGGCCGGTGTCAGCTCCTCGGTCGGCGCCCAGAACGACACCCCGGCGTTGTTGACCAGTACGTCGATCTCGCCTGTCTCGGCGGCCAGCCGGCTCGCGCTGTCCGGGGTGGTGAGGTCGGCGGCGACGAACCGGGCCTGGCCGCCGGCCGCGACGATCTCCGCCACGGTCTCGGCGCCGCGCTGGGTGTTACGGCCCACCACGACGACGGACAGGCCGTCGGCGGCCAGCCGGTTGGCGACGGCCCGGCCGATGCCGGAGGTGGCCCCGGTGACCAGCGCGGTCAGGGGGCGGGGCTCGGAGGCGGTGGCGCTCTGTGCGGACATGGGAGACACCTTTCAAGATTGGAAGTCAGACCGGTCTGTCTGACAAGGAGAAGATAGACAGACCTGTCTGCCTGCGTCAAGCGCAAGGGCCCTCCTTCCAGACAGACAGATCGGTCTGTTAAGGTCCGGGGTATGTCCGAGAAGCTGCTCTCTCCCAAGGAACGCAGTGCCGCCGCGCGGGCGCGACTGCTGGCGGCGGCCAACGAGTTGTTCTACGCCGAAGGCGTGCAGTCGGTCGGGATCGACCGGGTCATCGAGCGCGCCGGGGTCGCCAAGGCGACGCTCTACAGCGCGTTCGGAAACAAGGACGGCCTTGTCAGGGCCTATCTCCAAGCCCGCCACGCGGCGACCGCCGAACGGATGGAGCGCGAGCTGCAGGCGCGGTACGACACCCCGAAGGAGCGCCTGATCGGCGCCTTCGAGGTGCAGGGGCTGTCCTTCACCGAGCCGGGCTTCCGCGGCTGCGCGTTCGTCAGCGCCAGCTCCGACGCCCCGCCCGGAGGCGTGGTCGACCAGGCCGCCCAGAACTACCGGACGTGGCTGCACGACCTCTTCCGCGATCTGGCCCAGCAGGCCGGCGCCACCGACGCCACATCACTGGCCCAGCAGCTGGTCCTGCTCTACGACGGCGCCGGCATCAGCGCCTGGATGGACCGCGACCCCAGCGCCGAAAACGCGGCCCGCACCCTGGCGGCCGTCGTGGTGAACGCCGCGATCCCGGACTGAGCCGGATTGAGCCGCCCCCCGGAGGGCTCGGCGGCCATCGGCGTCACGCCGGACGGCCCGCATCAGCACGTGGGTACGTTGCCGATGAACGGGGCCGATACGTCTCCCGCACCACCGATACGCCTCCCGCACCACCGGTGCGACCGGTGGTGTGCTCCGCGCTCTCGCCGGGCGGCAGCCCCCGGGAGGTAGTGGCATCGGGCGGGTTCGGGACCCGTTGCCGGTCCGGGCTCCCGTTCGGGAGCCGCGTCCGGCGATCGGCAGGCATGCGGCTTCCGGCCCGTGGCGTGGGAAGGGGAAGGGGAAGGGCCCCTGCCGGCGGTGACGCCGTGCGGGGGCCCTTCCGACCGGCGGGAGTTCAGCGGATATCAGCCGGTGTCAGTCGATGTCGGTCGGTGTCGGTCGGTGTCAGCCGATGTCAATCGGTGTCAGTCGGTGTCCGACGAGGGGATGTAGGCGCCGGGAACGTCCTTGGGCGCGTACATCTTGTTCTCGCCCGGGTAGGGCTTGGACCAGTTGTGCGTCTCGTACCAGGTGAGGTGGTCCATCTGCGCGGGGGGCGCGTAGTCGGGCACGGCATGGGGCCCGGTCAGCCGCTGGTGCGACTTCCAGTCGTTCCACTCGTTCGCGAGCGCCGTCATGCCCGCCGGAACCTTCGCCGCCGGCACGGCCGCGGCCTTGGGGTCCTGCGGGGCCGGGGTGTCGACGCCGCACGACGGCGTGGTCTTCACGCCGTCGGTCAGCGGGATGCGGTTGGGCAGCGCGGTGAACGGGGTGAGGTCGGGCTTCTTGGTGAACGCCGAGGCCATCGGGGTGGCCGCGCTGTCCTTCTGGTTCATCGGGCGGACCCCGAGGATCTGCTCGATGGTCCGGATCATGGTGATCTGGGAGTAGTAGTGGCTGTCGACGACGCCGTGCCGGGCGTACGGGCTGATGATCTGGACGGGGGCACGGTGGCCGTCGACGTGGTCGAGGCCGGCCTGGGAGTCGTCCTCGGTGACGAAGATCGCCGAGTCCTTCCAGTACTTGCTGTGCGAGATCTCGTCGACGATCCGGCCGACCGCGAGGTCGTTGTCCGCGACCTGGGCGGCCGGGCTGACCGGGCCGCCGGTGTGGTCGCTGGAGAGCCAGAACATGTTCAGGTTCGCCGGCCCGTTCTTCTTGAAGTCCTGCCTCCAGATCTCGGACCGGTAGACGTCCGGGACGCTGGTGTCGTACTTCGGGAAGGCCGGCACCGACACGTCGTTGAGCGACGGTATCGGCGAGGACGAGGTGAGCTTGTAGGCGGACTGCTTGCCGGACGCCTTCATGTCCTTGGCATCGCAGTACAGGTTCTGCCAGCTCGCGTCGGCCGGCTTGGACAGGAACTGGTGGAACTCGCCGAAGTTGCGCACCGACTTTCCGGCGGCCTGCGCGCCGGTCCAGATGAAACCGGACTTCTGGTGGCCCAGCGCGTCGTCCTCGGTGTCGTAGCTGCGCAGGTACTCACCGGCCGAGGACTCGGTGTACTCGGGGTTGTCGGCCTGCATCAGCCAGTTGTGGCCCTCGGCGGAGTTCGTACCGACGTCGTAGGTGTTGTCGTACAGGCCGAACTGCTTGGCCAGCGCGTGCTGGTTCGGGGTGACGTTCTCACCGAACTGGGCCAGCGACGCGTCGCCGTCGCCCTCGGGGATGTCGCCGAAGACCTGGTCATAGGTCCGGTTCTCCTTGACGATCAGGAAGACGTGCTTGATCGTCGAAGGGTCACCGATCTTCACCGGCACCGGTACCGGCTTGGCCTTGCTCTTGCCGTTGGCCAGCCGGACGGAGTTGTCGGTCCAGCCGTTCTGCTTGAAGACCTTCTTCGTCTGGGACCTGATGGTCTTGTCGTCCGGCAGTGTGAAGTGCGTCAGGCTGGAGGTGGTGTCGTGGGTGCCGCGTCCGGCGGCGGTGGTGGGACGGCGGGCGTCGATACCGCGCGTGTTGGAGACGACGATCTCCTTGCCGACGGTCGCGATCTCCGCCGGGAAATAGTCGGTCGGCAGCAGGCCCACGTAACTGACCGGCTCCTGAGGCGACTTGTACTTGTAGACGGCGACCGCGTTGGCACGGCCGAGCGTCACCAGCAGGCGATTGTCGCTGGTGAGCGTCACCGCGTTGGGCTCGTACCCGACCGACGCCTGGGGCCACGGCTGGGTGGAGATCGTCTGGACGACCTTGTCCTTGGCGGTGTCGATGACCGAGACGCTGTTGTCGGCGGTGTTGGTGACGAACACCGTCTTCTTCGTGGCGTACACCGCGGTCGGGTGCAGACCCACACTGATGCTCTTGGCCGCGGCGGACGGGTTGGCCAGGTCGACGACGCTGACCGTGCCGGTGGTGGTGGCACCCGTCACCGGGCTGGCCGGCACCTGCGTGCCGTAGGAGTTGATCGTGTCCTCGCCGGGACCCGCCGGACGTCCGCCCTCGTTGCTGATGTAGAGCTTGTCGCCGACCCGGACCATGCCGCGTGGGGCGTTGCCCGTGTTCCAGCTCTGCTCGATGACGCCGGTCGCCGCGTTGATGGCGACCACCCGGTTCTGCCCGTTGACCGCGGAGTAGACCGTGGAGCCGTCGGCGGAGAACACCGCCGCGGACGCCAAGGAGCGCTTGGAGCCCTGTGCCGGGATGGAGACGGTGGTCGGGTTGGACAGACTGCCGTCCGGGTTCACCGTGAACTTGGTGTAGCCG
This sequence comes from Streptomyces lushanensis, assembly GCF_001700515.1. Lineage (GTDB taxonomy): Bacteria > Actinomycetota > Actinomycetes > Streptomycetales > Streptomycetaceae > Streptomyces > Streptomyces lushanensis. Next base: position 65,377 of record NZ_MAUD01000024.1, on the reverse strand, counting down.
TCGGCCCGGCCCAGCCACAACTGCTTGCCGTCGGGCGAGTAGGTCGGGCCTTCCTGGCCCACGTCGCCACCGCTGATCTTCAGGTCGGCCCCGGCGCCGCTGCCGATGACCTGCTGAAGCTTGTAGTTCTTGAGGTCGATGATGTTCAGCACCATCCCGCCGTCGGTGACGGTGGCGGCCATGTGCTTGCCGTCGGGGCTGATGGTGGACGACATGATCTTGCCGTTGTTGAGAACCAGGCGCTTGCCGTAGGGGGCGAGGTACTGGTCGCTGGAGATCAGCAGCCCGTTGGTGGTGGTCTGCCCGACGTGCACCGTCCCGAAGGAGTCGGTCTCGGCGAAAGCGGTGCCGGCGGCCGCGACGGCCAGAACGGTGACCCCGGCCGTCATGAGCGGTACCCGGCGGCCGATGCGCCTGTTGCCGAGATAGACCGCGTCGTCCTTCTCCGTCTGGATGCGGCGGCGTGCTACCTGCATCAAATCATCCTTTCGAGGTGGAAAGCAGTTCGACGTTGCTGTCGAACTGCCACAGCGGGTTCGGCGCGTCCCCGTAAGGGGTCCGCACCAGGAAGTAGCCGTTGACTTCCTTCGGTCCGTCACCGTCGGCGACGAACCGCCCGTCCGCGGTGAGGTCGAGTTGATAGACGGCCTGCCCGGTGGCCTCGCTGTCGGGCAGGTGCCACGACACGACGCAGCGCCAGTCGTTGCCCGCGCCCTCGGCGTCGTGGTCGACGTTGCCCTTGGTGCACGCGGCGCTGGACTTCAGCTGCTCCTCGGTGACGGCGGGACGGTGGAGCTCGTCGGCCTGCATCCGGTAGAGATGCGCGAACGCCGTGGCCAGCGAGCGCTCCACCTTGGCCTGCTGGATGCCCGAGCCCGAGTAGGTCGCGCTCGTCACCGCGGGAAGGACCGCGATCGTCACGGCGAGCAGCCCGGTCAGCGGCAGGACTCCGGCGACGAGCGCGCGGCGCGTCAGGCCGTCATCGGTCACATTGGTGAAGTCGCGCCGCAGGAACAGCAGACAGGCCAGCGCCGTGGCGGTCACGGCCCACACCAGGCTGACCACGATGCCGATCAGGAGCGGGCCGAGCTGCGCCGGGCTGGTGAACAGACCGTTCCACGCGATGAAGGCGTAGCCGGGCAGGGCCAGGCGCACGGCCGCCGGCAGCGGCAGCATCTGGGCCAGTTGCATCGCGAGCGCGACGAGCGCGGGCAGCAGCAGTCCCATCGGGGAGCGGCCCAGCGTGACGGACCCGAGAAGTCCGATCCCGGCGAGGGCCAACGTCGGGGCGAGCACACAGGCCCAGGCGAGCAGTACGGTGCCCGCGGCGCCGCCGGGCGTCATGAGGTGGTCGTCGAGGCCGACCAGCGGACGGTTGCCCACCGCCACGAGCCCGCCGGCGGCGCTGGAAGTGACCAGGCCGACGACCAGCAGCAGGATGACGGTCAGGCTGGCCAGTGCCTTCGCCGCGAAGATCCGCCGAGGCGACCGCACGGTCACGAGCAGGTGGCGCCAGGTGCCGAGGCGGTCCTCGGCGGCGAAGACGTCGCCCGCGACCACCGACGTCAGCAGCGGAAGGGCCCAGGTGCCCGCGAAACCGAGCGTCACCAGCGGGCCCGCCCAGCCCGTGGACTGCATCCAGCGGCCGAAGAGGGTGTCGACGGGCAGCGTGGTCTGCTGGCTCACCGCGACGACGAACAGCGCCGGTGCGATCCAGCAGGCGAGGACCAGCAGGCGGATCCGCCACTGCGAGACCAGCTTGACCAGTTCGAAACGGTAGGCGCGGAACACCGGGATGCGGCGGGCACCGCCGTACGGGTGGTCCACGGGGGCCGCGGTCGCGGTCATCGGGAGTCCTCCTGCTGCTCGGTGAGGGCGAGGAACGCGGCCTCCAGCGGCGATACGACGGGGGCGAGCTCGCGCAACGCGATACCGGCGTTGACGAGTCGCACCACCAGTTCGTCCACGGCCGGCACCAGCGCCCGTACGACGAGTGCTTCGGCGTCGTACCGCGGCTGAGCGTCGTCGACGACCAGGACCCCGGCGGTCCCGGCGGCGACGCGGCGGGCGGCTTGGGCGTCGGAGGTGATCAGCCGGTAGTCGAGTTCACGGTTCTCGTCCGCCAGCTTGCTCAGCGGGCCGGAGAAGACGACCTGCCCGGTGGCGAGGATGGTGACCTCCGAGCACAGTTCCTCGAGGTCGTCCATGCGGTGGCTGGAGAGCACGACGCTCACTCCCTCCGCCGCGAGCCGGGTGAGCACCCGGTGCACGTGTCTCTTGCCTGCGGGGTCCAGACCGTTGGACGGCTCGTCGAGCACGAGCAGCCGGGGCCTGGTGAGCAGGGCGGCCGCCAGACCGAGCCGCTGACGCATGCCGAGCGAGAAACCGCGGGTCTTGTCGTCGGCCACAGCGGTGAGCCCGACCTGGTCGAGGGCGTCGTCGACCCCCGCCGCGTGTGCCTCGTTACCGCGCAGCGCGGCCAGCGCGGCCAGGTTCTGCCGGGCGGTGAGCGACGGGTACAGACCTGGCCCGTCCACGAAACCGGCGACACCGTCGGGAGCGGCGAGCGCCCGCCCGACGGGCGTACCCAGGATCTCCAGCCGGCCCGCGTCGGCGACGGCCAAGCCCAGCAGAAGGCCGAGCAACGTTGTCTTCCCGGCACCGTTCGGGCCCACCAGGCCGTGAATCTGACCTGAGGTCACGTCCAGGTCGACGCCGTCAAGCGCGACCACATCGTCGAATGTCTTGGTGATCCCACGGGCTCGGATCGCGTTGAGTGTCTCCATGAGTCCCTTCCTTCACGGCCCTCACGGACGCTAGGTGGGTGGCGGAGCATTCAGACGGAAACCGAGTTGAACAGACGAAGAACGATTAAGGTCCTGTCCGGTCGACGCGATCGCGCCGGATGTCCCGGCAGGGCGGATCCGTTCACCGTCGGGCCGCTGTCGCCGCCGCCGGCGCCGCTGCCGACACCGCTGTCGCTGCCGCTGTCGCTGCCGCGGCGGTCAGCGATCTCCGCGCCGAAGCGCTGGACCCCGCCGCCTCGTTCGTGGAAAGTGGTGGGCGGGGATTGCGCCTAGACTTTCCGCCTGCCGACGCATGACGATCATCCGCCCGCCGCTCGACCCGAGAGCGTTGTGCCGAAGTTCAACCGTGGCGCATCGCCTCAGCCTCCAGCGACTCCGACGTACCGATTGAGCCATGCCCGAACTCACCTGTCCCCGCTGCCGGCACCAGGGGCAACAGCACCGCTGGTGGGCACACCGCCACGACGGCGTCATATGCCCGCGTTGCCATCTCACCGAACGGATCACCGAGGTCCTCGACGACGGTACCGGCCAGGTCTCCCCTGCCCTGCTGCCGCTGCACGAGGCCATCCGCACCCAGCCCCGTCCGGACGCCGGGCTGGTCTGGCTCGTCGGCAACCGGCACATCGCCCCCCTGCTGGCCGATCTGGCGACCGGCCGGTTGCCGCTCAGCCATGAATCCCTCAACGACCATCCCTCCCCGCAGTCCGCGGCACACCTGCGCGACCTGCTCGTCCAGCACAAGATCCTCGAACAGCGCGACCGCTATCTGGTCCAGTTCGAAGCCTGGCTGTCCCGGACCCTCGCCTCCGTCGAGCCGGCGGAAGACCGAGAACTGATCGGCCGATTCGCCACCGGACACATCCTGCGCCTGCGGGAGCGCGCCACCCGGGAGCCCCTGACACCGGGTCTGGTCGACCGCCCGCAGCACGAGATCAACTCCGCGAAGGCCTTCCTGGTCTGGCTGCGCGACCACGGCGCCACCCCGGCCACGTGCGCCCAGGACCACATCGACACCTGGATCGCCACGGGCAGTACGAGCCGCCAGGGCACCCGCGCCTTCATCACATGGGGCACCGGGGACGGAGCGTTCCCCCGCCACCTGAGCGTGCCGTACAACCTTCAGGTCACCCGCCGGCGGAAACCCGCGCGCGGCACGTTCGACCACGAACAACGCCTGCGACTCCTGCGCGACATACTCGATCCCGCGACCGACTACATTCTCCGCGACCGTGCGGCCTTCATCATCCTGATCCTGTTCGCCCAGCCCCTGGCTCACATCACCGCGCTCACCATCGACGACTTGGCCCTGAGCAACCACGAAGTCCGCATCAGCATCGACCGACCGCACGAGCCGCGCCTGGTGCCCGATCCCTTCGCACCGGTCCTGCGCGACCACGCCCTCAACCGGGGCCCCCGCAACGTCGAGGCCAACCGCACCAGCCCCTGGCTCTTCCCGGGCAACCGCCCCGGCCAGCACATCCATGCCAAGCACCTGAAGAACCACCTGAGCCGCTACGGCATCGAGGTCACCAGAACCCACCTTGCCGTCCTGCGGGCCCTGGCCCAGGAAATGCCACCCGCCGCCACCGCGCTGAGCCTCGCGAGCGACTCGGGTTGAACCTGGCCGCCACCGAGAATCCGGTGGGCCGGAGACTGGATGGGCGGGTCACCGAGCTCCGGTTCGGTCCGCGAGGTCCTTGCCGACGGGTGGGGGGCGACGCTCATCCCGGGACCCCGTCCTGGGCGCGCGCCCGGTCCTGGGCGACCGGGCGCAGGCGGGTGAGCAGGTCCCGTCGGCCGGTGGTGGACAGACCGAGTTCACCGGCGCGTTCGAGATCGATCAGGCCGCTGAGCAGGCCGAGGACGGCGCGGGGCGGGCCGTCCAGGACGAGGTCCGGGTCGGTGGCGCGGCCGAGCCTCGTGTGGACCTGGCCGCCCCGCAGTTCGATGACGGCCGACTCACCGGCCGCGAGGAGCTGAATGACCGCGGGCGGGGCGTCGGGATCGGCGTCGGTGGTGAACCACGCCGGGGCGTAGGCCAGCCACTGTGCCTGGAACGTGTCGTCCGGCCGTTCCTCGGCCATGAACCGGAGCCCCCACAACCCGAGTGCCTTCAGGACCGGTTCCAGTTCCCGGCCGGACTCGGTCAGCCGGTAGAGGACGGTGGCGATCGGCGGCGGTGCGTCCTCGCGGCTTATCAGCCCGGCGGCTTCGAGGTCCTTGAGGCGGGTCGACAGCAGGTTCGCCGCGATGCCCGGCAGCCCGTTCCTGAGGTCCGTGAACCGGCACGGGCCTTGCAGCAGCAGTTCCCGGGCGATCAGCAGCGTCCAGCGGTCACCCACCACGTCGAGGGCGCGGGCGATCGAACAGTACTGGCCATAGCTCCGCATGCGCCCAGCGTACTACGCGAGGTAAAGTGATTGGTAGAAAAAATAAACCAACTAGGTATAATCTTTCACCATGACTCGTACGTCATCGAAACCACTGATGCTTGTCGCCCTCCTCACGGCGTCGTTCGTGATCAATCTCGACACCACGCTCGTCAATGTGGCGCTGCCGACCCTGTCGCTCGAACTGGACACCTCCACCGCCGAGCTGCAATGGGTGGTGGACGCCTACAACCTTGTGTTCGCAGCCCTGCTGCTGACCTCGGGGAGCCTGTCGGACCGCTTCGGCCGCAAGGGCATGCTCATGGCCGGTCTGCTGGTGTTCGGCGTGGCCGGCTTCGCCGGCGGATACGCCGGCTCACCGGAGGAGCTGATCGCGGCCCGGGCCGTGATGGGCCTGGGGGCCGCCATGACCTTCCCGGGCACACTCGCACTCCTCACGGGCGTCTTCACCAGCCGCAAGGAGCGGGCGCTGTCCATCGGCCTGTGGGGCGCGACGGCCGGTGTCGCCATCGCGCTGGGCCCGATCGTGGGCGGTTTCCTGCTCCAGCACTACAGCTGGGCGAGCGCCTTCTACGTCTTCGGTCCGATCTCCCTGGCCGTCATCGCCCTGGTGGCCCTGTTCGTCCCCAAGGAGCGCGCTCCCGCCGCGCACCGCCTGGACTATCCGGGCCTTGTCCTGTCCGGCGGCTTCATGGGACTGCTGGTCTACACCATCATCGAGGCCCCCAACCACGGCTGGGCGTCCCCGGCGTCACTCGTCGGCTTCGCCGGTTCCGTGATCCTGCTGATCGCGTTCATCGTGAGCGAGCGCCGCGCCGACGAGCCGATGCTCGACGTACGGCTCTTCAAGGACATGCGTTTCAGTGCCGCCAGCGCCGCGGTCACCATCGCGTTCTTCACCCTGCTCGGGTTCATCTTCCTGATCACGCAGTACTTCCAGTTCATCCGGGGCTACAGCGCGCTGTCCACCGGTGTCCACCTGCTGCCGGTCGCGGTCTCCGTCGCCGTGGGATCGACCCTCGGCACGCGGCTGGCGGTCCGTGCCGGCACCAAGGCGATCGTCACGGCCGGGCTGGGCCTCCAGGCGGTCTTCTACTTCTGGGCCGCCGGCACTCTCGGCCCGACGCTCGACTACGGGATCATCGCCGTCCAGATGGTCGTCTACGGCCTGGGCATGGGCCTGACCTCCGCGCCCGCGACCGAGTCCATCATGGGAGCGGTCGCAGCCGACAAGGCCGGCGTCGGGTCCGCCATCAACGACTCCACCCGCCTGCTCGGCGGAACCCTCGGTGTCGCGGTCATCGGCAGCGCCTACGCCACTCTCTACGACTCACGCCTCACCGATACCCTCCCGCCGCTGCCCTCCGGACTCACGGACCTCGCCCATCAGTCCGTCGGAGCGGCGTTCGGTGTCTCCGGCCGGTTCGCCGCCCTCGGCCAGTCCTCCACGGCCCAGGCCGTCCACCAGGCCGCGAGCGACGCCTTCCACGACGGCCTCGTTCTCGGCTGCGTCGTGGCCGGACTCGCGGCGGTCGCCGGCGCACTGCTCGCCGCGGTCTTCCTGCCCGCCCAGCCCCCGCACCGGCCCGCACCGGACGACGCGGCCGACCCGGTCGACGCCACCGAACACCGAGAGGCCCCGGTTCGATGACGCAAGCGGAACCCGACGTCGCCGGCGACCACCGGAACGGTGTCCTCGCCGGCACTGGAATGAGGTGACTGTGATGATTGATGTGCCCGTCTACGTCTGGGTGCTCACCCTCGTCGGAACAGCGGGGTTGGTCGGGGCGACCGGCCTCGTGCTGTACCGGGGTGCGGAGCGCGCGGGTCTCGGCCGCCGCCGTGCGGCCGGGCTCGGTGCGGGCTCGGTGGTGCTGCTCGGCGGCTGGTTCACCATCAGCGGGATGATCGCCGCGAACGGCTGGTATCTCAACAGGCCCGGGCGGCCTCCCGGGCTGCCGATCGTCTTCGCCGCCGTGCTGGCCGTTCTGCTGGCCGCCACCTGGATACCCGTGGTGGCCCGTGCCCTCGCCGCCCCCGGGACGCTCAGCCGTCTCGAACTGCCGCACGCGTTCCGGGTGGTCGGGGTGGTATTCCTGATCATGATGGCCCTCGGTCACCTGCCCGCGCTGTTCGCCCTGCCCGCCGGACTCGGCGACATCGCGACCGGGCTCGCCGCCCCCTTCATCGCCCGCCGTATCGCGCAGGGCACCGGTCGCCGGACCGCGGTCCGGTTCAACGTGCTGGGCATGATCGATCTCGTCGTCGCGCTGACCCTGGCGATCCTCATCGGCAATCAGATCCTCGACGTGACACCTTCCACACAGGCGATCACCCAACTACCGCTCGCCCTGATCCCCACGGCCGCCGTCCCGCTGCTGTTCACACTGCACATCACGTCCCTGCGGCGATTGGCCGCCCTCGGACGGACATGGCAAGGAACGACGAGCGGCGCCGGCACCGGTCCCGGCCACCGCTGAAAGAACGTTTCGCGCCGGCCGGAGCCGTTTGATCCGAGGTTCAGGCGGGTCGGTGGAGGCGGTGCCCGGACACCTTCACCGACCGGGCCCGTCCCCGGGCCGAACCGGTACGGCCCCGACCCCACCGGGCCCTACCGGCGGCGGGCAGCGCGACGATCCCGGCGGCCCACCGCCGCGACGATTCCGGCGGCGGGCCGTGCCGGAGCGGCGGGCGGCACTCGTGGAGCGGCTCAGCCGCTGTGCGATTCCAGGGCGTCGATGATCTGCGGCCAGAGCGGGCGGGGGCGGTCATGGCCCATGTCGGGAATCAACAGGAGTTTCGAGCCTCGCACCAGCTCCGCGGTGCGCCGCCCGCCGCTGGGATCGATGAGCGTGTCGTCCAGGCCGTGGACCACCAGGGTCGGGATCCGGAGCTGCCGAAGAGCCTCGGCGCGTGAGCCGGCGAGGGTCATCGCCGCGAGCTGGCGTGCCAGACCGGCCGGGTAGTACGCGCGGTCGTAGCTTCTGGCGGCCAGTTCGCGAACGGTCGCGGGGTCGCCGTAACGCCTGGAGGCCCACACCAACTCCCTTTCCGCCGCCGCGATGTATCCCTCGCGGTCCGACGGCTTCGGGCTGGAGAGCACCGCCCGGGCCTCGGGGCTCGACAGACCGTATTCGGTTTCGCCGGTCGAGGACATCATCGACGTCAACGACAGCAGCCGCTCGGGCCGGGTGACCGCCATCGTCTGGGCGATCATGCCGCCCATCGAGGTCCCGACCACATGCGCGCGTTCGATGCCGAGCGCCGTGAGCAGACCGAGGCCGTCGTCGGCCATGTCCCGAAGGGTGTAGACGAGCATCCCCAGGGCGGAGGGAATATCGCCCGAACTCACCGTGGCGATGAACTTGCCCATGTCCACGGGGTGATCGTCGAACTTCGTGGACAGCCCGGTGTCACGGTTGTCGTAGCGGATGACATGGCGGCCACGCCGCGCCAGCGCACGGCAGAAGTCGTCGTGCCAGGCGATCATCTGAGCACCGAAGCCCATCACCAGCAGGACAGGCGGGTGGGAGGGGTCACCGAAGGTCTCGTACTCGACGGACACCTCGGGCGAGACGTGAACGTTTGGCATGGCTCGGAGTGTCCACCATCGCCGGTCGGAACGCACACCGTTGGGGGAGGTGCCGACGCTCCACCCGCGACGGCGCGGCTGCCGCGGCCGACCGGCCCGGGTCCAGCGGCCGTCCTGCCATTCGTACGGGCCCGTCAGCGAGCCCGCCCGTCACCGGGCCTGTCCGTCCACCGGGGCCGCACGTCGGCGGGCCGTGCCGCGCGAAGGCGGGGGCCTTTTTCGCTGCGTCCGGCGCGCATCTCCTGTGTGAGTTCCGTTTGCCCGTTGTACGCCTTTTCCCTGTGTGATGGCGCAGTTCGTGAACGCGACGGGTGCAGTCCCGTGCGTCCACTGCCGTCTCGCTCCGCACGTGCCGGTGTACGGTCGGTCTGACAACGTTGTCTTCCTCCAGGTCGGCTCGTGCGGACGTACCGCGACGCTGGAGAGGTCACGTGCCCATCAGATCCCAAGTCCCCTTGCCCCGCGCGGTTCCACCGCGTACCGCCCGCCGACGTCGTCGACCCCTGCACGCGACGGTCGCCGTGCTGCTCACCGGCGCGCTCGGCTTCGGCGCGCTGGCCGGTGCCGGTGCCGCCGCGGCCGTGCCCGTCACCACCACGCCCGCGGGCACGTCCGGCGGGACGGACTACACGAAGCTCGTCGACCCGTTCGTGTCGACCGCGGGCGACGACGGCAACGACCTGCCGGGCGCGCAGGCGCCCCACGGTCTGGCCAAGGTCAACCCGCTGACCACGCCGAACCGCAACCACACCGGGTACGACTACAACGAGGACCACATCGCCGGGTTCACCTCGACGAACCTCGACGGCGTCGGCGGCTCGGGAGGCGGCGGCGACCTGCTCGTCGTCCCGACCTCCGTGCAGTACGACAGCCGGCCCGCCACCGGCACGTACGCCCACGCGTTCAGCCACGACGACGAGACCGCGACGCCCGGCTACTACCAGGTGGGCCTCGGGTCCGTCTCCGGTACCGCGTCGTCGGTGAAGCAGGACTCCGGCACCATCAAGGCCGAGATGACCGCGACGACGCGTACCGCGTTGCAGAGGTACAGCTTCCCCGCCGGATCGAACCCCGAGCTCGTCCTCGACCTGGCGAACAACTTCACCAGCCGCACCCGCTCGACCATGAAGGCGACGACGCTCCCGGACGGGACCACGTCGATCAGTGGTCTCATCGCCGGGTCGTTCAACGGCGCCGCGTACCAGCTCTACTACAACGCCACCACGAACGTCCCCGTGACCTCCCTGAAGAGCTGGGGCAACGACGGCAGGCTGAGCGACGCGACCACGCGGGACGGGTCCGACACCGGCGCCGTCCTCGGGTTCGACCAGGCCGCAGGCGACGACATCGAGCTGCGCGTCACGCTGTCGCCGATCAGCGCCGAGCAGGCCGCGACCGACCAGCGCAACGAGGTGGGCGGCCTCACCTTCGACCAGGCGCGCGCCCGCACGAAGGCCGCCTGGAACACGTCGCTCGGCGCGGTCGACGTGCGCGCCTCGGCGAAGTCCGACCCCGGGTCGACGCTCACCAAGGAGTTCTACACGCACCTGTACCGCATGTACGCGCTGCCGGTGAACGCCACCAGCACCAGCGGTACGTACCGCGGCGCCGACGGAGCGGTGCACGAGGCGAACGGCTTCACGTACTACGACGGCTGGTCCACCTGGGACGACTTCCGCAAGTACTCCGTCGAGGCGTACATCGACCCGGCCACCTACCGGGACATGATCCAGTCGTTGATCGTGCTCTTCGCCGACACGCGCGCCTCCGGCAAGAGCCTCGGCGGCCTCACCCACTCGGTCCCGACCGTGCGCTGGGAGCGCTCGGCCGTGCTGGTCGCCGACGCGCTGTCGAAGGGCTTCAAGAACTTCGACCGGCTCGACGAGGCGTACCCCGCGCTGCTGTCGTACTCCGGGTACTACACCGGGGCGCAGCTGCGGCAGGGGTACGTCACCGGTGATCCCGGTACGACCGTGCAGCGCGGCTACGACCAGTGGGCGCTCTCCGTCGTCGCCGACGCGCTCGGCAGGAAGGACGACGCGAAGAAGCTGCGCACCCGGTCCACCATGGCGATCGACAACCTCGTGAAGTCCGGCGCCTGGACCGCGGCCGACGGCACGGAGGTCGGTCTGCTCACCCCGCGTGCCGCGAACGGCGACTGGCAGAGCGCCGACTACGAGAAGTTCGAGGCGGCCGGGCTCTACCAGGGCACGCTGTGGCAGTACCACTGGTACGACGCGTACGACATGGGCGGCCTCATCGAGGCCATGGGCGGCGAGAAGGCCGGCAGGGCCGCGGTCAGGCACATGTTCGGCGAGGACTCCGGTGTCGACGACGGCTCGACCATGCTGCACTCCAACGCGAACGAGATCGACCTCCAGGCCCCGTACCTCTTCAACTACGTCGGCGAGCCGAGCCTGACGCAGAAGTGGGTGCGGGCCATCTACACCGGCACGACCTGGAACCGCTACATCGCGACGGGCTCGACGAACGAGGCCCCCAGCTCCGGCGGCCAGTTCACCCCGCCGGTCAGGACCCAGGTCTACAAGCTCTCGCCGAACGGCTTCCTGCCGACCATGGACAACGACGCCGGCACCATGTCGACCATGTTCGTCGGTGCCGCCCTGGGCCTGTTCCCGGTGACCGCCGGCTCCAGCCAGTTCCAGATCGGCAGCCCGTTCTTCGACTCCACGACGATCACGTACGCCAACGGCTCCCGGTTCACGGTGAAGGCCGACGGCGTGTCGCCGAGCAACTACTACGTGCAGAACGCGACCCTCAACGGCAAGCGGTTCGACAACACGTGGCTCGACTACTCGCAGATCATCTCCGGCGGAACCCTGGACTTCACCATGGGCTCCAGGCCCTCCCAGTGGGGCGCCCGCACGAAGCCCGCGTACTCGCTGAACACCGACTCGGGCGACACGGGTGACGGCGGTACGGGTACGGACAAGGGCGACACCGTCGTCTCCGCCCAACCGGGCAGCGTCGCCACCACCGAGGACGGCACCGTCCACGACAGCGTGAAGCTCACCCTGTCCGGACCGGCGTCGTTCGACGCGCGCAACGGAACCAGCCTCACCAGGACCGGGGCCGCGAGTGTGACCGGCCTGCCGGCCGGTGTCACGGCGGACCTCCGCGTCAGCGGCTCGCGCACGGCGACGCTGTCGCTCACCGGCACCACGAAGGTCGACGCGCGCTTCGGCATCACCTTCCGCGACGCGGCCTTCGCCCACGGCGTGCGGGCCTCCACGGTGGGCGGCACCGGGACATCCCCGACCGACCCGCTCCTGATCTCGGCCGCCGCGGTGCACCGCGAGGCCCTGGGCGCGCTCGTCGACCAGGCGTCCCTGGTGCGCGGCGCCAGTTACTCCGACGGCTCCTGGAACCTGTTCCGGTCGGCCCTCGAACGCGCGCGGACCGTCCTCGCGGACACCACCTCCGCGACGGGCACGATCATGGCCGCGGACGACGCGCTGCACTCCGCCATCGACACGCTCACCATCGACGAGGGCGGCTACGCCGTCCTCCAGGCCGAGGCCCCCGACCAGAAGGAGGGCCCCAGCCTCGTCAGCGAGCGGAACAACTCCGACGGCAACCTCGGCGGCGTCACCGAGGGATCGTGGGAGCGGTTCACCAAGCTGGACTTCGGCGAGGCCGCCCCGCAGAGCATCTCGGTCCGCTACGCGAACTCGCAGCCGACGAACGCGAAGCCGAGCAGCGTCGACATCCACGCCGGCGCGGCCGACGGCCCTGTCGTCGCCACCGTCCAGCTTCCCGGCACCGGCGGCTGGCAGTACTACACCACGGTGCAGGCGGCCGTCACCGACCCGGACGCCCTGCTGGGCGCGAAGAGCGCGACATTCGTGTTCCACGCCCCCTCGGGCCAGCAGTGGGTGTCGAACTTCGACTGGTACCAGTTCTCGCCGTACGAGGTCTCGGCGTCCCCCACGACCACGCTCGCCACGCTGACCGCGGTGAACACCACCACGACCGGCAACGGCTCGCTCCCGCTCAACCTCTCGAACGGCATCTTCGAGAACGTGACGAACGACGCGTGGGCGCGCTGGAAGGACACCGACCTCCGCGACGGCGCCGACACCGTCACCGTCAGCTATGACAAGCCCCAGTCCCGCGCGGCGTCGGACTCGCACATCGAACTGCGCCTCGGCTCGAAGGACGGCCCGAAGAGCGTCGACATCCCCCTCGACTACAGCGGATCGGGCTGGGGGACCGTCGCCACCACGAGCGTGCAGCTCGACCCGGGCGTCTTCACCGGCGTCCAGGACGTGTACGCGGCGTTCGTCTCCAGCACGCAGACCGCTTCCCAGCCCTACGTGGCCAACGTCTACTCGCTGGCCCTGACGCGGACCGCCGACGCCCCCGTGGGCTTCGACGCCACCGCGTTCCGCTCGCACAGCGGCGGCGGGCTCAAGAGTGAGCCGGTCGGCTGGACCGGCTCGGGTTCCACCACCGACCTCGGCGGTACCTACAACGGAGCCTGGCTCGACTACGGGGACATCGACTTCGGCAGCTCCCCGAAGAGCACCGTCACCATCACCTACGTCAACAACTCCGCCCGCTGCGGCACCGGCTCCGCCGTCCAGCTCTACCTGGACTCGTTCGACGCCGCCGACCCCGGCACGCCGTACGCGACCGTACCGCTGCCGGTCACGGGAAGCGCGTGGTCGTCAGGAGGGACGACGAGTCTGACACTGCCCGAGACGGTCACCGGCACGCACACCGTCCACCTGCGGCTGACGACGAACCCGGACTCCTCGCACCCGTACGTCGCGAACCTGGGCCGGATCACCTTCGACCACGTCGAGACGCCCACCGTCACGGACACGTCCGCCCTGCGGAAGGCGATCGAGCAGTACGAGGGGCTCTCCGCCGACGCGGAGCGCTACAACACGATCGACTTCGGTGTGTACGAGCGCGAACTCGCCGCGGCGCGCGCCCTCGTCGACACCGACGACGTGACGCGGCTCGAAGTCGACGCCCGGACGCGTCGCCTCACCCTGGCCGCCGGACAACTGGTCCCGCTCCCGAGGCTGCGACTGGAGAACCTGGTCGCCACCGCGTCGGCCCTCGGCAACGACCGCTACACGGACGCGTCCTGGAAGGCGTTCACCAAGGCGCTCGCCGAGGCGAGGACCGCGGTCGCGGACGGCGCGGCCACGGACGCGGCGCTCACCGCCCGGTACGACACCCTCCGCCATGCCCTGTCCGCGCTCACCACGAAGCCCAGGACGGTGCCCGCCACGCCTGACGCGGTGTCGGCGACGTCGTCCGGCTCCAGTGTGACCGTCGCCTGGTCCGCGCCCGAGGACACCGGCGGCTCACCGGTCACCGGCTACGAGATCACCCTCAGCGACGGCCACCAGGTCGAGATCCACGATCCGGACAGCCGGAGCACGACGTTCACCCGGCTGCGGGCAGGCAGGTCGTACACGGCACGCGTCCGGGCGGTGAACACGTTCGGCGCCTCGCGCCCGAGCGCCGCCACGGCACCCGTGGTGACCGGCGGCGGCAAGCCGCAGAAGCCGACCGTGAAGGGTGTGATCACCGACGGCGAGCGGGTCCGCGTGACCTGGCGGGCGGCCGGCGACGGCGGATTCCCGATCATCGGCTACACCGTGGCCCTCGGTGACGGAACCACCGCGCACGTGCCCGCCACGACCGACACGGCACTGCTCACGGCCACCGGCAGGGCCACGGCACACACGGCCACCGTGACCGCCGTCACCCTGGCCGGGACCTCGGACGACTCCGCCGCGACCGTCCCGGCGACCGCTGCGGCGGCCACCTCGGTGACCGCCTCCGACCCGGCGTACGAGCCGTCCCCCTTCCCGGACGACACGCTCAACGCCACCTACGCGTCGGACAGGTGGCCGGGCACCGGCGACGGGGCCGACTACTTCTCCGATCTGCTCAACGGCGTCGAGGACCTCGGTTCCGACGTCCTCGGTTCCGACGCCAAGGTGCCGAACGGCACCGCGCTCACCGCTGAGAACGACCGGATCGCGGTGCGTGTCAACAACGCGGCGACACAGAAGGAGGTGGACCGCGCCGAGGCCGACGCGACGAACAGCGCCACCGTCACGATGGCCGACGGCCTCGGCTCCCGGCTCGGCCAGATCTACCGCGACGCCCTGAACGGCGGCCGGCTGCCGAAGACCAGCGCGCTGTTCTCCCGCGTCACGAAGAACCTCGACCAGGTCGACGCGGCGAGGAACCACTACGCCTACCCGCGCCCGTATACGCGGCTCGGGTTCGTCGGCGACGGCGGCGACATCTACGAGTCGCAGGACGGCTCGTACGGCAGCCTCGCCACCAGCGGCTCGTACCCGAGCGACCACACCTACGACGGCTACGAAGCGGGGACCGTCCTCGCCACCCTCCTGCCGGAGCTGGCGCCGTCGATCCTCGCGCGCACCTCGGAGTACGGGAACAACCGCGTCGTCCTCGGCTTCCACTACCCGCTCGACGTCATGGGCGGGCGCATCGCCGGACAGGCCACCGTCGCACACCGCTGGGCCGACCCGGACTTCGCGAAGCTGCTGACCCAGGCCCACACCGAGATGGAGAACGTGCTGCTCGCGCGGTGCGAGGAGGAGGGCTACGGCGACACGCTCACGGCCTGCGCGGGCGACTCCTACGCGGGCCTGAGCACGGCGCAGCACGTCGACCTGTACACGCGGCGCCTGGACTACGGGTTCTCCCGGGTCGGGAAGTCCGGGCAGCCCCTCAGGATGCCGTCCGACGCGGCGGCCCTGCTGATCACGGCGTTCCCGGACCTCACCACCGCGCAGCGCGCCCAGATCCTGGAGCAGACCGCGACGGACTCCGGCTCCCCGCTGGACCTCACCGGGGACGGCGGAGCGAGCTGGGAGCGGATCAACCTGGCGGCCGCGATGTCGGCGCACGTCGTCGTCAACGCCGACGGGTCGGTCACGGTGACGAACCACTCGGACGCCACCGGGGCCGGTGTCGCCGACGCCAGGGCGATCACCGTCGCGGGCGCCGCGATCGACGGATTCGACCCGGCCGTGTCCACGTATGTCGTCGACTGGCCGAAGGACAGGAAGATCCCGGCCGTCTCCGCCGTACCGGCCCGGTCCGGCGCGCGGGTGAAGGTCACCGACGGCGGTTCGGTCCTCTCGTCGACCGGGTCCCGGTTCACCACCCGCACGGTCAAGGTGACCTCGGCCAACGGTTCGGTCACCCGGACCTACACGGTCGGGTTCCAGCTCACGGACCGCGACGACCGTCCGCTCGCGGCCGGCGGCGACGGCCGTGACGGCGCGATCGCGGGATCCGGCCTGTGGTCCCACTCGGGCCTGTTCGGCATCGGAGGCATCGCCGCGGACGGAGCCCGGGCGATCCTCGGGGCGCCGGCCACGAGGTGACCGCCGGACCTGCCGCGCCCCGTGGTGCCGCGGCAGGATCCCGCTGATCCCCGAGAGGCACACAGCCGACGGCCCCTCCGGGCGAACCCTGGTGTTCGCCCGGAGGGGCCGTCGCCGTGCCGAGGGGGAGCGAGAGGCCACGGACGTGGACGCGAAGGACGAGGCGGAGGGTGGCCGGCCGGTGTGCCTTCGGCTTCATGCCGTGCGGTGTGCCTCCGGCTCCGTACCGTGCGCGGTCGCCACCGCGTCGGCCGTCTTCGCCGACCGGGGTGGAAGGCGCTCCCGGTGCGGGGGCGGTCGCCCCGCCCCCGCACCGGGAGCCGTCACATCACTCCTCGTCGCGCAGCCGGGCCGCCAAGGAGGTCAGCGCCTCGGACTCCCCGGTACGGCCCAGGGCGGTCAGGTGGGAGACCGCCGCGTCGAGGCGGGTGAGGGCGGGGGCGGGGCGTTTCAGGTAGATGCCCTCCACGGCACCGGCGAGACGGACGCACTCGGCCCACTCCTCGGCACGGTCCCCCTCCGCCGGCTCGCCGAGCAGAGCGAGGGCCTTTTCCAGGGCCGCCAGGGCGGTCTCGTACTCGCCGGCGTAGGCATTGACCCGCCCGTGTTCGTAGGCCAGCGCGGTGTCCAGGGAGCGACCGCGGGTCTCGTACCCGGCGGCGCGGGCCTCGTCGGCGATCCGGCCGGCTTCGGCGAGGTCGGCGAGGGCGTCGGCCAGACCGTCGGGGCCCAGCTGATGGGCCTGGAGACGGGCGAGTTCGCGCAGGCAGTTGCTGAGCTGCTCGTAGCGCGGGGCCCGGGCGTGGGCGGCGAGCGCCTGGTCCGCGGCCTCGCGGGCCCGGCCGAACTCGCCGGACTCGCCGAGGAGCACGGCCGTCTCCGCGGCGATCATGGCGTGGCTCCCCGGGTCGTCGTCCCAGCCGGCCGACTCGGCCGCGAGGGCGGCGAACTCCGCCGTGGCGGCCTTGAGGTCCTCCGCCGCGTGCAGCGCGCGGGCGCGGGACAGGCGCAACTGGGCCACGAGCCGGTCGTCCAGCTCTCCGGCGACCACGCCGGGGTCGGCCAGGAGGGAGTCGAGCAGAGCGATGCAGTCCTCGAACCGGCCCAGGTCGAGGCTGAGCTGGGCCGCGTTGCTGTAGGTGCAGAACGCGTCCGTCCGGCTGCCGCGGCGAAGGTCCAGCTCGGCCGAGCGCGTCAGGTGCCGCAGTGCCTCGTCGGGGCGGCCCAGGTGCATGCACGCCTCGGCCAGATCACCGTGCAGGCGGGCGGTGTCGACCACGTCGGCCGGCCAGCCGGCGGCCAGCCGCAGGGCCTCGGCCAGGTCCGCGTGAGCTGCCTGCGCGTCCTGGAGGCCGAGCCGCAACCGGCCGCGCAGTCCGAGCGTGCGGGGCAGATGCCAGGCGGGGCCGTGCGCCTTCAGCAGGTCGACGAGGGCGTCGGTCTCGGTGGTCGCGGCCGGCAGGTCACCGGAGACGGCGTACGTACTGGCCCGCAGCAGCCGGGCGCCGGAGATCTGCCCGGCGATCTCGTGCCGGGTGGCGAACGCGGACAGCAGGTCCACTTCGGCGAAGGCCGGCGCGACGTGCTCCTCGCTCCGCGAGACCTGCAGGCGCATGCCGAGCGCGGTCGCCCGCAGCCGCAGCAGGCGGGCCTCCTGGTGCGGGGTGAGCCCGGGGGTCTCCTCGTGCAGGCGGACCATGGACGCGTGGGCGGTGGTCAGCGCGGCGGCCGTCACCTCGGCTCCGTCGGCTTCCTCGGCGGGGATCTCGCCGGCGGCGAGCAGGGCGGCGGCGCGGGCGAGCGCCGCGTGACCCGGCGCTCCGGCGTCGTCGTACAGGCCCGCCGCCTCCTCGTGGAGGGCGGCGGCCTCGGCGAACTCGTCCTTCTCGCCGGCCTGCCTCGCCTCGTGGTCCAGCAGGTCCGCGCGCAACCGTACGAGCGGGCCCACGGCCGGGTCGTCGGGATGGGCGTAGTCGCGGGCGGTGACGAGCGTGCGCAGCCGCGCCCAGCAGGCGTAGGCGTCCGGGTGCCCCTGTTCGTCCAACGCCCGTGCCCGGACGAGGAGTTCCGGAAGCGACTCAGGGACGGCGGCGGCCGCGGGGGCGGCGGGCGCGGCGGCCGGCGCGACCGGGGCCACGCTGTCGAGGGTGCGGGTGCGCAGGGTCAGTTCCAGTGTGTCCCGGAGCGGGGCACGGTCGAGGCGGGCCCTGCGCCGGCCGGTGTGGGCCGTGGTTCCGTTGCGGGCGTCGAAGCGGGCGGCGAGGTCGGCGGCGCGGCCCCCCACCTTGGCGCGCAGGCCGGACACCGTCCAGGTGCGGCCCGCGTATCCGGCGGCGGGCAGTTCGCCGTGGCCGAGGAACTCGACGCGCTGGAGGAGGACCTCCACGCCGGTGGAGAAGTCGAACAGGTCCAGCGGCGAGTCCACCTCGTCGAACAGGTTCCGGTTCTCGGCGAGCAGTTCCAGGCCGCGTGCCTCGTTGCCGGTCAGCGCGCAGAACTCCAGGTGCCGGCCGACCTCCCCGGCCATGGAGGGGTTGCGGCGGCAGCCGCGATAACCGGCGAGGTGCAGTTCGCGGGCCCGGTCGGTACGACCGGTGCGCAGCAGGGGCAGCAGCGCGTACGAGACGGAGCGGACCGGCTCCTCCTGGCAGGACTCCTTCCCGGCCAGGACGGGTTCCCAGGTGCGCAGCGCCCGCTCGTCGTCGCCTGCCGTGAGGTGGTACAGGGCGCGCTCGCAGATCTCGCAGGCCTCGCAGTCGCTGAACGGGGTGCGGGTGCGTCCCGCCCACAGCTCGTAGGCGGGGGTGGTGTCCTCGCCGAGGTGGGCGGCGAGCTGGTACGTCTGTCCGTAGTAGGGCTGAAGGCCGAAACCGGCCTTCTCGTAGCGGGCGCGCATCTCCGTGAGCCACTGACGCAGGCTGGCCAGCGGTATCTCGGGCAGCGCGAGCAGGGCGGTGGCCACCCATTTGAACCGCCAGAACAGCAAGTGGCGCAGGCGCTCGTCGAAGACGTCGGGCTGCTCGTCGAAGAGCGTGAGCAGGCGGGCGAAGACGACGGGCGACTTCCGGGGTTCGGCGCCGTAGGTGTACGCCTCCTGGAGTTCGAAGAGCGCCTGGACGAGCGGGACGGGCTCGGCGAACAGCTCGGCCGCCTCGACCAGTTCCTCGGCGGCGACGGTGCGGGTGCGGCCGTAGGGACGCCGGTCGTTCTCCTGGAGCGCCTGGTACAGCTCATCGGTGGTCTGGGGTGCGGTCGGCATCGTCACCTGTCCTTGCGGAGGGCGTGGGCGAGAAGGTCGAGGAAGGAGCGGTTGATGAGGCTCGATTCGGCGGGCCTGAGCGGGCGCCGGGACAGCAGCGCGGCCTGCCCGTAGAGGGCTTCGGCGCTGGTGCGGGCCAGCTCGGGCTCATCGATGGCGATCGCGGTGCGGACCAGCGGGTTGAGCTGGTTGAGGATCAGCTGGGCCCGCGGGGCCTCCTGGCGCAGCGCGCCGAGGATGTCGCCCCACAGGCCGCCCTCCTGCTCACGGGCGAGCTGGGAGCGGGTGCGCTCGTGCCGGGCGTCGCGGCTGTCGACGAGGAGGGCGGGGGCGGAGGCGGGCTGGAAGGTGCGCAGCGCGACATCGCAGTCGAAGACGGCGAGGGCGTCGCGGGCCAGGGCGAGATAGGCCGCCGCGGCCAGTTCCGTCTCGCGGTCGACGGGATCGAGATGGGCGGTGAGGGTCGCCGGGTCGAGGTCGGCGACGCTGACCTCGGGCCTGATCTCGGGCAGCCGGTGGACCAGTTCACGGTCATAGGTGTAGCCGCCGTTGACGACGCCGAGCCCGGCGGCCGAGGCGATCGCCGCGACCTGCCGGAACTCCTCCACGCTCGACGTCACGAGCACCGTGCGGTGGGTGCGCGCGAACTCGTCGAGGGTGGTGTGCCCGTCGGTGGTCTCGAACGGCAGCCAGGGCAGCAGCATCCGCAGGATCTCGTCGTCGTGCACCGCGAGCGACTTCACCGCCAGATGGTGGGCCTGGAGGAAGCGGGCGAGCAGGTCCGGGTCGCTGGCGGCGGCCCGGGCGATCCACGCGCGAAGCCGCTCGGCGAGGGTCTCGCGGACGGCGGCGAGGGTGTCGTCCTCGTACAAGGACTCGCGGGACGCCGTCGGGCGCAGACTCTCGGCGTCGACCACGCAGCGGACGAAGAACGCCCACTCGGGCAGGATCTCCGCGGCCTGCTCGGACAGCATCATGCCCTTGACGTGCACGCGGTGGCCGAGGCGGCGCCCGGCCGGCACCGCCTCGGGCAGCACGCACGCGATGCCCTTCAGGCCCACGGCCGGCAGGTCCAGGTCGATGGTGTCCAGCGGCGTGAACCCGAAGACCTCCTCGCCGTACGCGGCCAGCGCGCGGGAACGCGCTCCCGGCGTGGGGTAGGTACGCGCCCAGGGGGCGGGCTCGGGGTTGACGGCTGCGCCCGGGCCGCCCGTGCCGTCGTCGAAGGTCACCGGGTGGCGCAGCAGGGAGCCGAAGTGCCGGGCCAGCGCGTGCACCTGCGCCGGCCGGGTCCACTCGTCCGCGTCGGCGCGCGGTGTCAGTGTGACGGTGGTACCGGGCCGGGGGCGTGCGGAGGCGGGCAGTGTGCGGACGGTGTAGCTGCCGTCGCCGCGCCCCCGCCACTCCACGGCGGGCGCGTCGGGAGTGCGGGCGGAGCGGCTCATGACGTGGATCTCGTCGGCGACCAGGAAGCAGGAGAGCAGGCCGATTCCGAACTGGCCGATGAAGTCGCCGCGCTGCTCCGCGATCCGTTCGGCGCGCTTGCTGCTGCGGCCGATCGTGGCGAGGAAGGCGTGCACGTCGTCCGCGGTGAGACCGATGCCGTCGTCCTCGACGCGTACCACCGAACCGTCGGCGTACAGGCGGATGCCGAAGGCGTCGGAGGGGGCGGCCGGTTCGAGGCCGTGCCGGGCGGTCAGCGCGTCCACCGCGTTCTGCAGAAGTTCACGCAGGTAGACGCGGGGGCTGGAGTAGAGGTGGTGGGAGAGGAGATCGACGAGGCCGCGCAGATCCACCTGGAAGGTGTGGTCGGCGCCCGCCGCGTGCGCGGTGGTGTCGGGCAGAGTCATGGGCAGTCCGGAGTGGGAGGGGCGACAGGTGCCGCGGAACAGGGATCGGCGTGTGCTCAGACGCGGCGGCGGGCGAACTGCTCCTCGGGCTCCGCGAAGTAGGTCCAGGGCCAGCGGGTGTAGGCGCCGTCGAGCGCCTGGAAGACGCGCCGGACCGTGTGACGCTCGTCGGCCAGCGACAGGGCCATGGCGAACTTGTTGAAGTCGTGCTGCCAGCCCGGGCGCCGCTCATAGGCGGGGTGCAGGATGCTGTGGTCGGCCGCGGCCCGCAACTCGGCCTGGATTTCCGGGGTTTCGAGGCAGTCCTCACTGTCCGACTCGACCCAGTCCTCGATGTGCGCCATGGCGATCACGCAGCCGAGCCGGTGCCCCTGCGGGGCGCGGGTGAGCGCGTCGCGGGCGAACGCCAGGCCCTCGCCCGGCTCGCCGCCCCAACGGGGCTGCAACTGCGACAGCCATTCGATGTGGATCTCCAGGTCCAGCGGGTCGCGGCGCAGCGCGGCGTCGAGCCGGGTCTCGTTGACGGCGGGGCCCAGCGACATGCCGCGGCCGGAGGTGAGGAGCTGGCGCCACGGCGTGACCCACTCCGGCCGTGACTCGGCGGCCTCGAACAACTGCTCCTCGGCGATGCGGAGCCGCTCGTGGAAGACCCGCCACTGCTCCCGCGTGACGTCCTTGGCACGCTGGGCCGTGCGCGCCTCCCAGCCCCAAGCGACGTGGCGGGCCCCGGATATCAGCAGGGCCGTCGCCCGGTGCTCCTTGTCCTCCTCGACGGCCCGGCCGATCCAGCCTTCCACGCCGGACCAGTTGGCGAACTCACCCAGGACGTGGTGGTCGCGGCCGAGATCGAAGGGGACCAGCCCCGCCTTGACCGCCTGCCAGTCACCCGCGTCGGCCGACTCCATCAGCGTGAGCACCCGCCTGTCCCCGAGCGCGCGCAGTTGGTACATCCCGTTCTTCCGTCTGCGGGGGACGGGAAGGGCGTGCGGATCCGCAGGCGGTCTCTCCCCACCCCTACCGAACAGCCTGTCGAACATGCCGCAACCTCCCCTGAACCGCGTGATCGTCGGTGCAGCATAGGCGGCCCCACTGACATCAATTCCACAGGGTGTTCACGGGTGCTTCACGGATCCGGTCCTGGCTCCGCCCTCAGTTCCTCTTCCGTTCCCTCTCCGCATTCCTGCTGGTCATCACGCCGTCGGGGCCGCGCACGTATCGTTGCCGCGGCATCCCGGCGGTCAGCGGGACCGATCGCTGGACCCGATGCCGCGGGAGACGGGGGAGACGGGCGAGCGGCGACGCCGGGTCGGGATCCGCGCCTCGCTCTCCCACCCGTCATGATCCCGGTCCCCCGTGTGTCCCGTCCCGCGGGCATCCGGGACTGCCGCCGGCCGCCGATGGACCCTCCGCCCCCTAAGGTGCAGAGTGGACCCGTTTGCACTGTGCGGACCTGAGAATTCGAAAGGAAAGCCGCCGTGAAGACCTTCACCCTGCCCGGCACCGACATCCTCGCCCCGAACGTCGTGCTCGGCTTGATGCGTATCGCCGACAAGACGGACGAGGAAGTCCGCGAACTGGTCCGCACCGCGCGCGACGCGGGCATCGACTTCGTCGACCACGCCGATGTGTACGGACGCGAGCTGCACGACTGCGAACGCCGCTTCGCCGACGCGATGGCGCTGACCCCGTCGCAGCGCGACGAGATCACGATCCAGACCAAGGCCGGAATCGTGACGGACGGGCCGTACTTCGACTTCTCCTACGAGCACATCGTCAAATCGGTCGAGGGCTCACTCGCGGCCCTGCGGACCGACCGCATCGACATCCTGCTGCTGCACCGCCCGGACGCGCTCGTCGAGCCCGAAGAGGTCGCCCGCGCCTTCGACGAGCTCGAATCGTCGGGGAAGGTGCGCGCCTTCGGTGTCTCGAACCAGACCCCACGCCAGATCGACCTGCTGCGCAAGTACGTGCGCCAGCCCATCGTGGCCAACCAGCTTCAGCTCTCGATCACACACGGGCCGATCATCACCCAAGGGGTCGCCGCGAACATGCTCGCGGAGCAGCAGTCGGTCACCCTGGACGGCGGAGGGATCGTCGACTACTGCCGTCTGAACGACATCACCATCCAGGCGTGGTCTCCCTTCCAGGCCGGTTTCTTCACAGGGGTCTTCCTCGGCTCACCGGACTACCCCGAGCTCAACGCCGTCATCGACCGTCTCGCCGGCCAGTACGACGTCCCCGCCATCGCGATCGCGACCGCCTGGATCACCCGCCACCCCGCTCGGATGCAGGTCGTGCTGGGCACCACCAGCCCGGAGCGCGTCGCGGGCGCCGCCCAGGGCTCCGAGCTGCCGCTCACCCGGGCCGAGTGGTACGAACTGTTCCGCGCCGCGGGCCACCTCGTTCCCTGAACCCGGCCGCTCGGCACCACTGATCAGCCGGGCAGCTTGATCAAGGGCGAAGACCTCTGTGCGGTGGGAGCCGGGACAGCTCCCACCGCACAGAGGTCTTCGCCCTGTCCGAGACCCCACGAGCGTCGACAACGCTCGTGATCAATACATCTGGGTCCTGTCCGGCGGATCTTCGTGGATCGGGCCGCGGCGTCCGGTGGAGGGGGTGCCTCCCGTGCCGTTCAGGCCANNCCGTGCCGGGCGTCGCGGACCCGCGGAAGATCCGCCGGACAGGGCCTAGCAGCCGCCGTCCGACACCTGGAGCCCCTTGCCGGCACCTGCCGTCCGGGCCACGATGTCCGGCACGCAGCCCGCCGCGTCGAGAGTGTAGGAGTAGGGGATGCCGACCGTGGTGTTGGACTTCAGGTCGGGCCCCGCGGGGTTGTTCTCGCTGCCGGGGCTGGACCAGGTCACGTTGTCGAGGATGTTGCCGCCGACCTGCCAGTACCCGGCCGCGTCGGTGTAGAAGGTGCCCAGGACGTCCTTGGAGTCCTCGAAGTAGTTGTTGTCCACCTTGGCGCGGGCCCCGGCCCGGGAGTTGATGCCGGACTCGTTGAGCTTCACGTAGTGGTTGTTGTAGATGTGGGCCACGCCGCCGCGCAGCAACGGTGTGCGGGAGTCGATGTTCTCGTACAGGTTGTGGTGGTACGTGATGAAGCTGTTCGAGAGTTCGCTCTCGCTGGACCCGACCAGGCCACCGCGGCCGGAGTTGCGCAGCGTGCTGTAGGAGAGGGTCACGTACCGGGTGTTGTTCTTCAGGTCGAAGAGGCCGTCGTACCCCTCCGACTCCCCGCCCGACGCCTCCAGGTCGACGTGATCGACCCAGATGTTGTGGACGTCGCTCTCCATGCCGATGGCGTCACCGCCGTTGGACGTGGGCGAGCCGGACTTCTTGACGTTCCGGACGGTCACGTTCTGGATGATGATGTTGCTGGACTTGCGGATGTGGATGCCCAGTTGGTCGAAGACGGCTCCGCTGCCGACGCCGATGAGCGTCACGTTGCTGATCTCCTTGAGCTCGATCACGCCGGCGGCGGTGTTGCAACTGCCGCCCGACACCTTGCTGGTGTTGCCGTGGTTGATCGTCCCCTGCACCTCGATGGTGATCGGGGTGCTGCTGCTGGCCCGGCCGCACAGCGCCGCGTGGATCGCGGTCCCCGTGGTGGCCCGCACCGTCTGTCCGCCCGTACCGCCGGTGGTCCCACCGTTCTGGGTCGCGTAGCCGGTGACACCGCCGGTCGCCGCCGACGCCTCGGGCACGGACAGAACCACACCGGTCACGGCCGCGAGAGCCATGGTGGCCAGCGCCGCATGGAGTCGCAGTGCGACTGATCGTCCTCGTGCCATCTTCGCCTCAACTTCCCTCGTGTACACGGATGTTGTTGCTGCCGTTGTGATCGCGCCGGGACACGCCCCGCGCAGAGGACCGGTCACGGCGTGACCTGGGCGCCGCCGAAGGTCACCACGAGGCGGCCGTCCGCGGCGAAGGACCAGCGCAGCGCCCCGGAGTACGCGGAACACCGCGATCCGTTCGAGCCGGTCCAGAACTGGTTCGACCCGTCGGCGCTGCCCACGGTCTTGTCGTTGGACCCGTCGTCGTCGCGGCAGGAGACGTTGCCACGGAAGACCGAGGTGCCGGCGTCGAACGAGAAGTTGCGCTCGGCGTTGTCGATGCTGACGTTGTCCGAGACCGTCATGCTGCCCGGGTTCCGGTTGTAGGTGAATCCGTGCTTGCCGTTGTCGTAGGCGATACTGCGGCGAACGACGTGACTGACCTTGATGTCCTCGCCGCCGAGCTTGTAGCCGTTGCGGTCACCGCTGGAGTTCTGGGTGCCGTCGGAGAGGGTGCCGTTCTCGTAGGCGAGGGAGTCCTCGATGGTCACCGCGCCGATCGCGCCGGTGTCCGGCTTGGTGTAGAGGTCCCAGCCATCGTCGATGTTGTTGTGGGACACGGCGTGGCGGAAGACATTGCCGGGTCCGGAGGTGAGCTTGGCGGCGAAGCCGTCGGCGTCCTCACCGTCGGGGTCGGCGTTGTCGTGCGACTCCGCGCCCAGGATGAGGTTGTCGGACGGCCACCGGTCGCGGGGGGTGTCGGATGCCGTCCGCGAGAGCTGCAAACCGGTGTCGCGGTTGAAGCGCGTCACCGTGCGCTCGAACACGTTGCCACTGCCGCCGACGAAGATCCCGTTGTCCCCGGCGCGCTCGACGACGATTCCCTTGACGTGCCAGTACGACCCGTTGACGGCGAGCCCGCGGTTCGACGGACTCGTCGACTGGGCCGCGAAGTTCAGCACCGGCGTCTCGCCGGGGTAAGCGGTCAGTTCGGTGCGGTCGCCCGAGGTGCCGTCGGCGCCCTGCGGGACGGTGACGGTCTGCGAGTAACGGTACGTGCCGCCCCGCACGTAGATCGTTCCGCCGGGTGTGATCCTGGCGATCGCCGAGGTGAGGGTCGTCGGGGCGGACTGCGTGCCCGCCGCGCTGTCGGTGCCGTTCGGCGACACGTACAGCGCGGCGGCGGACAACGCCTCGAAAGGTACGGACACCGCCTGCGCGGTGGTGCCGGGGAGGATGAAGAGCGTGCCGGCCAGCAGGCCGACGCACGCGATGAGGGGCCTCACTTGCATCGTGTCTCCAGGTGGGTTGGGTCTGGTCAGGACTCCGTGGAGGTACTGGAGAGAGCGCTTGGTCAGGAACGGTAGGGACGCTCCATGAACACGTCAATGACCCTGTACATGATTCTTGTTCAGTGATCTGAACATGCAAGGAGCGTTGGCCTGTCTCATGCGCACGCGATGCCTTGTACGTGATTTGTGTTCAACAATGTGAACGATAAAGCCACGCGGGTCCGACGGCTCACGGCGCGGCACCGCGCGCGCTGCGTGGACATCGGCGGACCCGCGACCCGTCGGCGGATCGGCTTCGAGCCGGACCCGGCCCGCGGGCTCCTCGCGGGACGGCCGGGCGGCCTCGGCCGTGAGGCGGCCCGGGTGTTCCGGGCGGGCCGGGTCAGTCCGTGGGGCGACCCGCCGTCAGGTCGCCGGCGAGGAGCGCCCAGATCTCCAGGTCCTGGCGGAGGCCGTTGAAGGGGAAAACCTCGCGGAGGGTTCCCTCGTGGCGCATTCCCAGACGTTTGGCGACGGCGATGCTCCGGCTGTTCGCGGGGGTGACCCGCCATTCCACGCGGGCCATTCCCCGCTCTTTCACCGCCCAGTTGACCAGGTGGTCGGCCGCCCGGGTCACCAGTCCCCTTCCTCCTGCCTCGGGGGAGAGCCAGGCGCCGAGTTCGCACACCCCGGACTGGGTGTCGAAGATGCGGAACAGGGCGCCGCCTTCCAGTTGTCCGTCCACCCAGATTCCGAATATCCGGCCATTGCCCTTCGCCTGTTCGTCGGCATACCGCTGGAGCCACTGACGGGCCGATTCCGTGTCGGTGATGACATGGGCCCAGGGGAGCCAGGGCGACAGGTGGGGGCGCACCCGGTCCACGTAGGCGGCGAATGCCGTGGCTTGCCAGGGTTCCAGTGGGCGCAACTCTGCAGTTTCGGACAAAGGGTGGCCGAAAAGTGCCACAGTAAGTCTCCCGTGTTCGTGATTTTTGGGTATTCGGTCGCCGTGCCGGACCATGCTAGGTCCTTCGGTCGCGGCTCAGCGCGAGTGCGCGGTCCGGCCCGGGCGTACCGTCCGGGCGCCGGAGACGTCGACCACGTAAGGCAGTTGCCGGCTCTCGGCGACGCGGGTTCCGGTGGCGATGTCCCACTGCGGACGGCGCCGGCCGGCATGCCCGGCCAACTGCCGACCGTCCTCGCGCGGGACCGGGCCCGGCAGCCCGCGTACGCACGCCTTCGCCACGCGCCTTCGCCCGCCGCCGCACGTCCGCCCGTGGGAAGACCGGGAAGACCGGGAAGACGTCGCCGACCTGCGGCGACAACTCGTCCGACTCGGCGTTCCGCTCGGCTGCTTGTGAAGCCTCACCGGACCGCTTTTCCAGGACGGGGAGTCACCCCGACGAACCCGATCGGGGCACTGCAACCGAAGGGTTGCACGCTCATGGCCGAAATATGGTCAGTGGTGTCCCCGCATGTCGGGGTAAATCATCCTAGCGTGATCGTGCAGCGCATGGATGTGCAGGCGAAATCTATTGTGTGGGTTTCGGCCACTGGGAAGGATCGAGTCCTGAGCGAATTGCCTTATCCAGGTAACTTTTCATTCAGGGGGGAAGTACGTGAATAAGTCCTTTTATGGGCTCGTTGGTGTGGCAATTACCGTCATATTCGGCGCTTCTTCGTGTGTTATTTCGGCGCAGATCGCCGCCGGGCAGGGGGAATCCGGAGCGGCCGAGGTCAAGGTGCTTGCCGATCATGGGTGGGGCCCCTGACACCGTAATGGCGACAGCGGCGTGCGCATTTCGATCCTTCCGGGGCCGGAATTCCAGTGCAGGAGTGAGGGTGGGGCTGTGATGGCAGCTGTGAGCGTGCATGACGTCGTGGCACAACAGGTCGAGCAGCGACCCGGCGGCTGTGCCGTACGTGATCCGGCGGAAGGGGAGGGGCTTTCGTATCGCGAACTGTGGGAGCGGGCCGGGTGGCTCGCCGCGGAGCTGGCGCGGAGCGGGGTCCGTCGCGGGGATCTGGTCGCGGTCCCCCAGGACCGGTCCGTCGACCTCGTCGTGACCTTCCTCGGCATCCTGCGCTGCGGCGCCGCCTACCTCCCGCTGGACGGGCTCGCCCCGAAGAACCGGCTTGCCGGCATCGTCGCCGAGTCGGGCACGCGCTGGGCCGTCCACTCGCCCCGCCAGGACGCGCTGGCCGGGCCGGACGGCCGCTGGGCGGAGCTCATGTCCTGGCTGCCCCGCGGGGTGGAACCGCTCCCCGTGCTCTACGAGGATCCGGGGCATCCGGTGCCCGAGGTGCGGAGCCAGGGGGACGACCCCGCGTACGTGTCCTTCACCTCCGGCTCGACCGGGCGGCCCAAGGGCGTTGTGGTCCCCCACCGCGCGGTGCTGCGGCTGGCCCTGCGGTCCAGATTCTGCGACGTCGAGCCCGGCGACCAGGTGGCCAGCGCCGCCAATCCCGCCTTCGACGCCACCACGTTCGAACTGTGGAACGCCCTCACCGCCGGCGCAACGGTGGTCGTCTTCCCTTCGGCCACCGACCTGCCCCTCGACGACTGGACGGCGCTGATCCGCGGCGAGCGGATCGACACCATGTTCCTGACCACCTCCCTGTTCCACACCGTGGCAAGGGAGCGTCCGAACGCGTTCGGCACGCTGCGCAACCTCGTGGTCGGGGGCGAACAGCTGGAGATGGCGGCCGTGCGGAAGGTACTGGCGGCCGAACCGCCGGGCCGGCTGGTGAACGGATACGGACCGACGGAGACGACGACCTTCGCCGCCTACTTCGACTGCACCGAGGACAGCCTCGCCGGCCTGGAACGCATCCCCGTCGGCTACCCGCTCCAGGACACCACACTCCACCTGCTGGACCAGGACCTGAAGCCGGTCCCGGCCGGTGACACCGGCGAGCTGTGCGTGGGCGGCCCCGGCGTCGCCCTCGGCTACCTGCGTCGCCCGGAGCTCACGGCCGAGCGGTTCACCACCCTTCCCGCGAACGGGGAGCGGATCTACCGCACCGGTGACACCGGCCGGCGGCTTCCGGACGGGGCGATCGAACTCCTCGGCCGGAGCGACCGACAGGTCAAACTGCGCGGCTTCCGCATCGAGCTGGAGGAGATCGAGCGTGCCGCGCTGGACTGCGGGCTCGCCGACTCCGCCTTCGTGGAGAAGGTCGGCGAGGGCCCGGCCGCGTCCCTGGCCGGTTTCGTCCTGCCGTCCGCGGACGGGCTCGCCGCGGCCGGTGCCGGTGCCGTCGCCGAACTGCCCGCGTTGCTGGACGCGAGGCTGGCCCGGACCCTCCCCACCTACATGCGCCCCGCCCGCTGGCTGGTGCTGGACAGGGTCCCGCTCGGCTCCACCGGCAAGGCCGACCGGGCGCAGCTGCTGAAGCTGCTCTCGGCCGCGCCCTCTGCCCCGGACCCGGCCGGCTCCGCCCCCACGGTTGAAACCGCCTCGGCGCAGCCGCCCGTCACCTCTGAGCTCGTGGCCGTGCTCGGCGATGTCTGGCGCGAGGTGCTGGGCACCGAGCAGGTGCTCCCCGAGCACAACTTCCTCGAACTGGGCGGTAATTCCATCCTCGCCATGCAGGTGGCCGCCAGGGCCCGGCAACGGCTCGACGCACCCGTCGACGCGGGCGCGGTGCTGCTGTGCGACACCCTGGGGGAACTGGCCGTCCATGTGGCCGGCACTTTTCCGGGCGAAGGTCTCGCGGCCGGCTCCGAGCCGGCCGGACCGGGGCGGGAGGTCACCGCATCGTGACGGCCGGAACCGACACCGGGAACACCGCCGCGCGGGTCGAGCCGCCGGTCTTTCCACTGTCCTTCGCACAGGAGCGGCTGTGGTTCGTGGACGCCGCGGCCCCCGGGAACGCCACCTACAACGTCCCGCTGCTGTTCCGCTCCCACCAGCCGCTGGACGCCGCGGCACTGGCCCGTGCCCTGGAAGCGGTCACGGTACGGCACCAGCCGCTGCGGACCGTCTTCCGGTTGGACGACGGCAGGCCCGTACAGAGGGTGTTGGAGGCACGCCCCGTCGAGGTGGAGGTCGTCGACGTCGCGGGCTCGGCGGATGCCGGGGCACGGGTGCGCGCGGAGGCGGCGGCCCGTGGCCGGCTGCCCTTCGATCTGGCCGAAGGACCGCTGCTGCGCTGCACGGTGTGGCGGGGGCTGCCGGAGGGCGGGGACGCCGTCCTGCTGACGGCCCATCACATAGCGTTGGACGGCTGGTCGCTCGCCCCGCTCTTCGACGACCTGGCGGCGGCCTACGACGCGGCCCTGGACGGCCGCGACCCGGCGCTGCCCGCCCTGCCCGCCGCCTACAAGGACTTCGCCGCGCGTGAGCGTCGCACGGCGGACGATCCCGTCCTTCGGCAAGCGGTCGAGGACCGGGTCGCGGAGCTGCTGAGCATTCCCGTGGGCCTGGAGCTGGCCGGACGCAGGCCGGCCCTCGCCGCCCCCGACGGTTCCCGCCCGGGACGGCAGGTCGCCCGCGGCGTTCCGGACAAGGTCCGTAAGGGCGTGGCACAGCTGGCACGTTCGCTGCGGGTGACTCCCTATGTGGTGCTGGCCTCGGCGTTCCAGGCGGTCCTGCACCGCTGGTCGGGACGGAGCGAGTTCCTGCTCGCGACGATGACCGCCAACCGGGCGCACGCCGACCTCGAAGAGGCGGTGGGGTTCTTCGTCAACACGGTGCCGCTGCGTTGCCGGGTCGACCCGGAACAGTCGTTCACCGAGTTGTGCGGCGCCGCCCGGCGCGAGGCGTTCCGCTCGCTGACGTATCAGGGCATTCCGTTCGACCGGCTCACCGCGTCCGCCACCGCGGCGCGGGGGGAGGGCAGACGGCCCCTGGTCGACATCGGGTTCGTCTACCAGAACACGACCGTTCCGCGGTCGGCGCACACCCGGTGGACGCCACCCGAGGTGCTCGGCACCGGTACCGCCAAGTTCGATCTGCTGCTGATCGTCGACGAGACCGAGGACGGGCTCCTCGTCACCGTCGAGTACGACACCGACCGCTACCCCGCGCAGACGGCCGAGGCCGTGGCGGACGGGCTGGCGCAACTGCTGGAGCGGGTCGTCGAGGAATCCTCGGCCCCGCTGCGAGAGCTCCCCCCGCTGCCGGGGGAGCCGGACGCCGAGGCGCTGCCACCGCTGCCCCGGCCCGTCGCCGTACGCGTCCCCGTGACGTCCGGAAGCGGCACGACGAATCCGGTGACGGCCCCCTCCGCCGCACCCGCCGAGCGGCCCGGGCAGACAGC
Source organism: Streptomyces lushanensis (assembly GCF_001700515.1). Taxonomy (GTDB): domain Bacteria; phylum Actinomycetota; class Actinomycetes; order Streptomycetales; family Streptomycetaceae; genus Streptomyces; species Streptomyces lushanensis. The sequence continues at coordinate 33,746 of NZ_MAUD01000024.1, read as the reverse complement.
GGACGAGCGCCGAGCGGCCGAACTCTTCGCCGCCGCGCTCTCCGGCCGGGACCACCCCGGCCCGGCGGTCGACCCGGCGGTTCTGGCACCCACCGCGAACTTCTTCGTGCTCGGCGGCCACTCGCTGCTCGCTGTCACGATGCTCTCGGCCGCCCAGCGCCGGTACGGTCTCGTGCTCTCGCCCCGCAACTTCCTCGCCGACCCGACGGTCGGGGGTCTCGGCCGGCTGCTCGCCGCCGCGGGGGCCGAGGACGGGGAGAGCGCCTCGTCCGGCGCCGGCCGTCCGCCGGCCGTCACGGTCACCGACGACCAGCGGCACCCGGCGTCCGCGATCCAGCAGCGGTTCTGGTTCCTGGACCGGCTGCCCTCGCTGCGCGCGGCATACCTGATTCCCACCGTCGTGGAGTACACCGGCGCGGTGGACCAGGACGCGCTCCTTGCCGCGGTGGACGCGGTGCTCGCCCGGCACCCCTCGCTGCGCTCCCGGTTCTTCCTGGACCGCCGCAAGCGGCAGGTGTACTACAGCACGGACGGCGTACCGGCGAACACGCGCGTCACGAACGCCTCCGGCTGGAACGCGGCACGGTTGCGGGCGCACCTGTCCCGGCTCTGCTGGGCCTCGATGGACCTGGCGCGGGGCACCCCCGCCCAGGCGGAGATCGTGGTGCGGGAGGACCGCACACTGCTGGTGCTCGTGGTGCACCACATCGTCGCCGACGGGTGGTCGCGTGACCTGCTGATGGCCGAAATCGCCGAGGTGTACCGAGCCCGCACCAGCGGACGCGAACCGGAACTGCGGGATGCCGTGCACCCCGCGCTGCTCGACACCGCCCATGACACGCCCACCGACGCGGACACCGCCGCGCAGACGGCGGCGATGCAGGAGCACCTGCGCGGCGCACCGGTGGATGTCGTCCTGCCGCACGACCGGCCGCGCGGCGAACTGCAGACCACCAACGCCGGGCTGTGCACCACCTGGATCGGCGGTGAGGTGGTCACCAAGCTGCGCACGGTCACCAGTGGGGCCTTCGGCTGCACGATGTTCATGACCAGTGCCGCGCTGCTCGCGGTCACCCTGGCCCGGCTCGGCGGCCAGCGGGATTTCCTCTTCGCCCTGCCCTGGGCGGGCCGGGAGACCCGGGGCAGCGCGGAGGCGGTCGGCATGCTCGTCAACACCCTGGTGCTGCGGGTGGACCTGCGGCACAGCACCACCTGGGCCGATCTGCTGGCCCGGGTCAGGGAGAGCTGCATGACCTCGTACCGCAACGCCCACGTCCCGCTGGACGCGCTCGCCGCCGAACTGCACCCCGACCGCGACCTGAGCCGGCCGGCCCTCACGCCGGTCTACCTCAGCTCCCAGAACAAGGCACCTGTACCGGACGAACTCAGCCCCGGCAACACCGGCCGTTATCTGCCGCTCGACCCGCTGCACCTGAAGTACGAGCTCGAACTCGTGGTGACGGAGCACGGGGAGCACGACATGGAACTGGCCTTCTCCTACAACACCGGCCTGTTCCGTGAGGACACGGTGCGCGCGCTGCTCGCCGACATGGCGGTGGCAGCCGCGGACCTGGTCGCCGACCCGGATTCGCATCCACTCAAGAGGAGCATGTCGTGAATGACGCCACAGCCGAGCAGGCGTCGGCCCCGAACCGGACGGAACTTCTCCTCAAGGTCCGGCAGGCATGGGCCGACGTGCTCGACCTGGACAGCGCGGACCACGTCCCCGACGATGTCAACTTCCTTGAAGCGGGCGGGAGTTCGCTGCTGCTCATCATGCTCTGGGAAGAGCTCCACCCGCTCGCCTCCCACACCCTGAAGGTCTCCGACCTCTTCCAGCACAGCACTGTCCAGGCGCAGGTCTCCCTGCTCGCCGGCTCCGACGGGACCGGTGAGGAGCCGGCCGCCCGGCTGGGCGCGCACAACCGTGAGGGCCTGTTGAGCCGGGCGCGCCGAAGCCAGCTCGTATCCGAGTGATGGCGAACGAACGGGACACATCCATGACGAACAGCACGGACATCGCGGTCATCGGTGTCGGCCTCCGTTACCCGGACGCCACCACCCCGCACGAGTTCTGGCAGAACATAGACCGTGGCGTCATCTCGATGCGGGAGATGCCCGCGGAGCGGCTCAAGGCCGCCGGCGTCACCGACGAGATGCTCGCCGACCCCGCCTTCGTGGGCGTGGCCACCTCGCTGCCGGGAGTGGAGGAATTCGCCTCCGAGTTCTTCGGCTACCCGCCGCGCGAGGCAGAGACGATCGACCCCCAGCAGCGGCTCTTCCTGGAGGCGTGCTGGGAGGCTCTGGAGGCCGCGGGACACCCGGCACGCAGGAACGGGCCGGTGACCGGTGTCTTCGCCGGCAGTGCCGCGGGCAACTATTCGGCGGCCCTGCTCGCCGCCAAGGCCCGGCAGCACGGGCTGCGCGCCGCGGTGGACGACCTGGAGCTCACCGTTGGCGGCCAGGCCGACTTCATGACCTCCCGGGTCGCCTACAAGCTGGGCCTTCGGGGCCCGGCCCTGAGCATCCAGACCGGCTGTTCCTCCTCCCTGTACGGGGTGCACTACGCCACCCTGAGCCTCCTGTCCGGCGAGTGCGACATCGCGCTGGCCGGCGGCGCCACCGTGCTGGAGCCCTTCCGCGGTTACCGGTACCAGCTCGGGGGAGTGCTCTCCGAGGACGGCTACTGCCGTTCCTTCGACGCGAATTCCACCGGTACCACCTACAGCTCGGGCGTCGGCGTGGTCGCCCTGCGCCGTCTGGAGGACGCCCTCGCCGACGGTGACGAGGTGCTCGCGGTGATCCGCGGCAGCGCGGTCGGCAACGACGGAGGGGACCGGCTCGGCTTCGTCGCCCCCAGCCCCAACGGCGTCGCCGACGTGGTCGCCGCCGCGCTGCGCACCGCCGACGTCTCCGCGGACCGGCTCCGGTACGTCGAGGCCCACGGCACCGCCACCCCGGTGGGCGACAACATCGAACTCATCGCCCTCACCAGGGCATTCCGTGCCACCACGGCCAAGAGCGGCTACTGCGGTCTCGGTTCGGTCATGTCCAACATCGGACACACCGGCCCGGCGGCCGGCATCGCGGGCTTCATCAAGGCGGTGCATGTGGCGCGCACGGGCAAGATTCCGCCGCATCCGACCTTCGAGAGGCCCCGCGACCCGGGCATCCTGGAGGAGAGCCCGTTCTTCGTCACCACCGCGCCCGAGCACTGCGCGGAGCCCGAGCGCCATGTGCTCGTGAACTCCATGGGCGTCGGCGGCACCAACGCCGCCGTGGTGCTCGCCCCGCCGCCCCGGCCGGTCCGGCCCGTCGCGCCGCGGCGGTCCACGGTACGGCTGGTCCTGTCGGCCCGCACCCGCGCCGAGCTGGACCAGCAGTCCCGCGGGATGGCCGACGCCCTCGACGAGGGCGAGTTGCCCGCCGAGGATGTCGCCCACACGCTCCGGGTCGGCCGGGCCGCCTTCGACGAGCGACGGGTGGTCACCGCTCCGGCGCACCGGCTGACCGCCGCGCTCCGGCTGCCGCGTCCGCCCTCCGTACGGACCAGGCGGATCGACGGTGCGCGCTCCGCGCTGGTGGTGCTTCCGCCGGCCGGGGCACCGCAGCCGCCCGCCGCGCTCGTGGCGGGGCTCAAGACGGCGCTGCCGGCCGGTACACCGTTCGTGACCGGCCCCCTGGAGAACGAGTCCGAAGGGCGCTTCGTGCTCCTGGCCGGGCACGGCGAGCCGGCCGGCGACCGTCATGTGATCTCCGCGGAGTCCTGCGCCGACGCGGACGAGAACGCCGTGGCCGAGCTCCTGGACGAGGCCGCGGCAGCGGCCTGGCTGTACGGCGTCGAGGTGGACTGGGACGCGCTGGCGGACGGGCGGGGGCGCCGGGTGACGCTGCCGACGTACCCGTTCACCCGCAAGCGGCACTGGGCCCTGGACCGGCTGCCCGGGTTCGACCAGCCCGCGACGCTCCCGCCGGACACCGGCGTGAGCGCCCCGGCCGGGCCGGGTTCCGCGGCGGGCGCCGCGGGCGCCGCGCCCACCACCATGGAGGCGCAGTTGACCGAGCTCTGGAAGGAGCTCTTCGGTCACGACACCATCGGCCTCGACGACGAGTTCGCCTCCCTGGGCGGCACCTCCCTGCTGTCCGTGCGGATGGTTCTGGAGATCCAGCAGCGGCACGGCGTCCTCGTCAACATCCACCGGGCAGGCGGCAGCCAGGCCACCCTCCGCCGACTCGCGCAGATGGTCTCCGGATTGCAGAACGGTGCCGGGCTGGGCGACGCCGAGGTCGACCCCGCCGCCGACGGCGACGGGGCGATGATCGACGCGGACCTGCAGATCCCGCTGGAGCCGCTGGCCAAGCAGTCGGCCCCTGGCCGGGACGTGCTGCTCACCGGCGCCACCGGCTACCTCGGCGCCTTCCTCCTCGACGCACTGGTCTCCGCCTCCAAGGGCCGCGTCTACTGCGTGGTACGGGCCGCGGACGAAACCGAGGGCATGGCCCGGCTGAAGGCCGCCGCGGCCAAGTTCGGACTGCCGGAGCCGGATCCGGAGCGGGTGCACGCGGTCCCTGGCGATCTGCGGGACATCGGCACCGTGTGCGGGGAGTACCGGGGCGGTGAGCTGGCCACGCGGATCGGGCACGTCCTGCACTGCGCGGCCAAGGTCGTCTTCACCGAGCCGTACCGGATACTGCGTGAGGACAACGTCCTGCCGCTGGTCGGGCTGCTCAACTGGATGCGTCCCCTGGGCATCCGTGACATCGGGTTCATCTCCACGGTCGCCGCCACCGCGCCCGCCGGGCCCGAGGGACGGCTGCTGGAGACCCGCGATCAGGCGCTGGACCCGCAGCTGGGCGGGTACGGCGTGAGCAAGTGGGTCGGCGAACGCATTCTGGACCGCGCGGACCAGGACGGTATGCGGGTCCGGCTCTTCCGGCCCGGCCTGATCATGGCTTCCTCCCAGTCCGGTGCCTGCAACGACAAGGACCTGATCTGGTTCCTGCTCACCAGTGGCCTGGTGGTGGGGGCGCGTCCGGTCGACGACCGCGGCATGCCGGTCTCGCCGGTGGACGTGCTCTCCCGCGCGGTCGCCGAACTCATGCTGTCCGCCAAGTCCGTCGGCCGCGCGTACCACTTGGTGGACGAGACCTCGCCCAGCCTGGAGGACCTGTTCGCGGCCCTGGAGGAGGCCGGTCTGCCCACCCGCGTCGTGCCGCTGACCGAGTGGCAGCGGCTGATCGCCGAGCAGGCCCAGGCCACGGGCAGCAAGGTGCTCTCCGCCACCGCCCTGTACGAGATGGAGGGTCACGAACTCGACGAGGCGGGCGTCCAGGCAAAGGGCTGGCAGCCCTGGCTGCGCCGCTCCCGGCTGTCCCCCGCCGTCACCGGTGAGCAGCTGCGCAGGGGACTGTCGTTCCTGGCCCACCGGACCGACGACATCGGCTCCCTGCTGCCCGAACTGGCGGCCGAGGGCGCGCGGAACGCCGCGAAGGAGGAGATATGAGCGACACCGGCAACGAGAACAGGTACACCCCCGGCGCCGCGCAGAGCCCGCAGGCCGGCCCGGAGAAGCCGGTCCACCGGCTCGCGGTGATCGGCGCCGGCGTCATGGGCAAGGGCATCACCACCCTGGCCGTCGGCCACGGTCTGCCCGTCGTTCTGGTCGATCTCGACGAGAATGTCCTCGGCAGGGCCCGCACCGACATAGCCAACCAGCTGCGGCTGGCCCGGATGATGGGCAAGCTGCCCCGGGAGGGCGCGACCGGCGACCTGGTCGTCACCACCCGCCTGGCGGACATCGCCGGGGCCACGACCGTGATCGAGGCGGTCACCGAACTCGCCCCGCTGAAGGCCAAGGTACTTGCCGAGGCGTCCGCGCTGGTCGCCCCGGGGACCTTGCTGGTCTCCAACACCTCCGCCGTGCCCATCGACGAACAGGCGGACGCGGTGCGCAGGCCGCAGGACCTCGTCGGCATCCACTTCATGAACCCGCCCTACATGATCCACACGGCGGAGCTGATTCGCGGGCCGCGCTCCGGGGAGCACGCCGTCGCCGCGGCCGGCGCCCTGCTCCGGACGCTGGGGCAGAACGGCATCGTCGTCGGTGACGGACCGGGCTTCGTGATCAACCGGATCCTCCAGCGCATGATCAACGAGGCGGCTCGCATCGTGGCCGACGGCATCGCCTCCCCGGCATCCGTCGACGCCGCCTTCCAGGGCTGCCTGGGCCACACCACCGGCCCGCTCGCCACCGCCGACCTGATCGGCCTCGACAACGTGGTCGACTCGCTGCGTGTGCTGCACGAGCGTACCGGCGACGCCGGTTACGAGCCCTGCGCCCTGCTGCTGGACAAGGTCGCCGCCGGCGACTTCGGCCGCAAGACCGGCCGCGGATTCTTCGAGTACGGAGGTAGCGCGTCATGACCACCCACACCGGCCAGGCGGAGACCGCCCGGTCGATCCGCGAGAACCTGACCGAGTTCCTGCAAGGGCGTACCAGGACCGATGTCGCTCCCGACGTGGACCTCTTCGCCACCGGTCTGGTCACCTCGCTCTTCGCCATGGAACTACTGGTCCACGTGGAACGGACCTTCGTGGTGCGGGTGGCCGGCCCGGACCTCACCCTGGACAACTTCCGCACCGTGAACCGGATGACCGAACTCGTCCTGCGCCTGCGCGGCGGTACCGATGCGTGAACGGAAGCCGCGGGAGCCCGTGCCGGCCCCGGACGCGGCGCGGCCGGAACTGGAGCGGCTGGCCACCGACATGGTCGGCGACCGCGCGGACGCCTGGGACCTGGCCGGAGAACTGCCGCGCGACCTGCTGCGCGAGCTGGGTGGCAAGGGCCTGCTGACGGCCCAGGTCCCGGCGCGGTACGGCGGCCCGGGCCTGAGCAGCGTCGCGGGCGGTGAGCTCACCGCGCACGTCGGCTCCCTGTGCTCCTCCCTGCGCAGCGTGATGACCTCCCAGGGCATGGCCGCCTGGACCGTGGAACGCTTCGGCGACGAGGAGCAGAAGGCCGCGTACCTGGGCGCGCTGACGTCCGGTCAGCTGGCGGGGGTCGCGTTCAGCGAGCCCGGCGCCGGGAGCGACCTCGCCGCCATGGCGACCACGATCCGGCGGGAGGGCGACACCGTCGTCGTCGACGGCCGCAAGGTGTGGGTCACCGTCGGTGCGTACGCGGACCTCCTGGTCGTCTTCGGGCGGTACGGCACGGGAGCTGCCGCGGTCGTCGTCCCCGCCGACGCCCCGGGCGTCGGCCTGGAGCGGGTGGCCGATCCGCTGGGCTGCCGGGCAGCGGGCCACGCCGGCATCCGGCTCGAAGGGGTGCGGCTGCCCGCCGACAGCCTGCTCGGCGGCGCCGGTCTGCCCATCGACTGGCTGGTGACCTCGGCGTTGACCTACGGCAGGATCTCGGTGGCCTGGGGCTGCGTCGGCATACTGCGCGCCTGCCTGCGGGCGGCCTGCCGGCACGCCGCCACCCGGGAGCAGTTCGGTGCCGTACTGGCCGAGCACCAGCTGGTCGCCCGGCATCTCGCGGAGCTCCACGTCGCCCAGGAGGCCGCCACCCGCTGCTGCGAGCACGTCAGCCGCTGCTGGGACGAGGGGAGCCCCGAACTGGTGACCGCCGCCGTGACCGCCAAACACCTGGCGGCCGGGCAGGCGGCGCGCGGCGCTGCCAGGGCTGTGCAGGTGATGGCCTCGGCCGGAGCCGGCGACGGCGGGCCGGTGGCCCGCGCCTACCGCGACGCGAAGCTCATGGAGATCATCGAGGGCAGCAACGAGATCAGCCAGCTGCTGCTGGGCAAGCACGCACTGGCGGTGTGGTCATGACCATCGGAATAGGCGCCATCCACTGTGTGCTGCCCACCGAGCGCGTGCTCGTGGAGGACCTCCCGGAGGTCCCCGAACTGGGCCCTGAGGAAACCGGGTTCCTCAAGGGCAGCGGCATCGCGACGGTGGGTGTCCTTGAGGGCCGTACCGCCGGAGACCTGGCGGTCGAGGCCGTCCAGGGCCTGCTGGCCCGGCTGGACGAGGACACGCCCGGTGCCCCGCGGCGGCCGGACACCCTGATGCTGGTCGCTCCGCGCGCGCCCGATGTGCTGCTCGGCTCCGACGTGTGCCGCGTGCAGGCGGACACCAAGCTCGACGGTGCCTTCGCGTTCACCGTGGACGGGCTCGGCTGCACCGGCTCCAGCGCCGCCTGGGGACTCGGCCGCGACCTGCTGCTGGCCGATCCCTCACGGCAGAGCGTGCTGATCGCCCACGGCAGCCGGCCCACCGGCCTGGACCGGGTCCGCCACCCGGTCACCGTGATCGGTGACGGCGCCTGCGCCATGACCCTGGTGCGGGGCGGGCGTCCCGTACTGCGGGCCCATCGCATGGAGACCGACGGCTCCTTCCACGACCTGTTCCGGGTCGACTACAAGCAGGTGCCGTCCTACGAGTGGCGCGAGGAGTGCCGTTCGGCGGACCGCTACCTCTTCGACCTGGCCCTGCACAGCCGGCTGCGGCTCGGCCGGATGGTGGACGAGGTCCTCGCCGAGGCGGGCGTGGCCAAGGACGACATCGCCGCGACCCTCATGCAGAACGTGACGGCGAGCGCCTACCAGTTCTACGAGTCCCTTCTCGGTCTGCCCATCCATCCCGTCTGCAACGAGCACCTGGTCGCCTACGGACATCTGGGCGCCATGGACGTCGTGCTGAACCTCGACCGGCTGCTGGCTCGCGGCGAGCTGCGGCAGGGCGACCTCGTGCTGGTCCTGAACAACAGCCCGGTCGCCGCCTGGGCCGTGACGTTGTGGGAGGTCTGACCGTGTCAGAGGCGAGAGCGGGAAGCGAGACGGAGATGGACAGGATGAACGAGGCCGACGCCTCCACCCCGCCGGGACCGGCCAAAGCGGTCAAGTGCCTGGTGTGGGACCTGGACAACACGCTGTGGAACGGGACCCTCCTGGAGGACGGGGAGGTCACGCTGCCGGAGCGGATACGCGAAGTGGTCAAGGCCCTCGACGAGCGCGGCATCCTCCAGGCGGTGGCCAGCAAGAACGACCACGACCACGCCTGGGCCCGGCTGGAGAAGCTGGGAATCGCCGAGTACTTCGTGCTGCCCCACATCGGGTGGGGTCCCAAGTCCGGGTCCGTGCGGCGGATCGCCGACCAGCTCAACTTCGCGCTCGACACGATCGCCTTCGTCGACGACCAGCCCGCCGAGCGGGCCGAGGTCGCCCACCACCTGCCCGCGGTGCGCTGCTACCCGGCGGAACAGGCCGCGGAGCTGGCCTCGCTGCCGGAGTTCAGCCCGGTCGTCACCGTCGACTCCCGCCGCCGCCGCGAGATGTACCAGGCGGGCTTCCGCCGTGAGACGGCCCGTGAGGAGTTCGCCGGGCCCGACGAGGAGTTCCTGCGCACCCTGGTCCTGGAGATGACCATCCGCCGGGCGACCGGACCGGACCTCGCCCGGGTCGAGGAACTGACCCTGCGTACGAGCCAGATGAACGCCACGGGTGTCCACTACGGTGACGAACACCTGCGCGCCCTGCTGACCGACCCGAGGCACGAGGTCCTCGTGGTCCAGTTGCGCGACCGGTTCGGTGACCACGGCGCGGTCGGCATCGTGCTGCTGGAGCGGCACGCCGGCGCCTGGCTGCTCAGGCTGCTCGCCACGTCCTGCCGGGTGGTCTCCTTCGGCGCCGGCACGGTGCTCCTGCGCTGGCTCGTCGACGAGGCGGCGCGCTCCGGGGTACGGCTCTTCGCGGACTTCCGGCGCACCGAACGCAACCGGATGATGGAGGTCGCCTACCGCTTCGCGGGGTTCGCCCCGTACGAGGGAGAGCGTTCCGACGTCCTCCCCGGCGAGGCCGATGCCGCGGACCAGGAGGGGATCGAGCTGCTGCACATCGAGCCCGTCCGGCAGGATCCGCCCACCACGATGCGTCTCGACGCGCCCGATCTGGGGACGCCCCGGCCTGCCGGGGAGCCGGGCCGTGACTGATGTGCTGACGATGTACGAGTGGTTCGAGCGTTCCGTCGCCCGCCACGCCGGTGAGCCGGCTCTCGAGGCCGGCGGCGAACGGCTCACCTACCGGGAGCTGCGCGCCGCCGCCGAGGCGGTCGCGGGCCGGATCCTCCAGGAGCACGGCACGGTACCCAGCAGGGTTTCCGTGATCGCGACCCGCAGCGTGGTGTCCCTGTCCGGCTACCTGGCGGCGCTCCGCCTGGGCGCCGCGGTGACCCCGATCAACCCCGCATTCCCGGCCTCGCGCAACCGCGTGATCTGCGAACTGGCGGGCAGCGAGGTACTGATCGCGGACGCCGCCGACTCCGCGCAGCTCGACAAGGAGCTGGGCGGTGCCGTGCCGACCGAACTGCGGCTGGCCGCGGACGAGGTGGCGTCCGCCGGGCGCGCGGGCACCCCGCCGATGCGCCCGCTGCCCGCGCGTACGGCGTCCCCGGACGATGTGGCGTACATGCTGTTCACCTCCGGATCGACGGGGCGGCCCAAGGGCGTGCCCGTCCGGCACCGCAACGTCTCGCCGTACCTCGCGCACAACATCGCGCGCTTCGGTATCGGACCGGGCTGCCGGATGTCGCACACCTTCGACCTCACCTTCGACCCGTCGGTCTTCGACCTGTTCGTCACCTGGGGCGCCGGCGCGACCCTCGTCGTGCCCGACCGGGCCGAACTGCTCTCGCCGGTCGACTACGTGGTGGACAACGAGATCACGCACTGGTTCTCGGTGCCGTCCGTGGTCTCCGTCGGGCAGGAGCTGGGCAGCCTGAGCGCGGGGCGGGCGACCGACCTGCGGATGAGCGTGTTCATCGGCGAGCAGCTGTCGTACGACCAGGCCGCGGCCTGGCACGCGGTGGCCCCCGGGGCGACCCTCGTGAATGTCTACGGTCCCACCGAACTCACCGTTGCCTGCACCGAGTACACCCTGCCGGCCGAGATCGGCGACTGGCCGAAGACGTCCAACGACACGGTCCCCATCGGGCCCGTCTACGGCTTCCTGGAGCATCTGGTCCTCGACGGGCAGGGCCGCCCCGCCGAGGAGGGCGAGCTGGTGGTGCGCGGGTCCCAGCGCTTCGACGGCTACCTCGACCCGGCCGACAACAGCGGGCGCTTCCTGCTGCACGGCGGGGACGGCGTCGCCGTGTACGACGGTACGGGCGAGCTGACGGCCGAGCACTACTACCGCACCGGCGACCGGGTGCGGTGGGAGGACGGACAGCTCGTGCACCTGGGCCGGCTGGACAACCAGGTGAAGGTGCGCGGCTACCGCGTCGAACTCGGCGAGATCGAGGCCGCCCTGCGCCGGCACACCGCCGTGCGCCAGGCCGTCGTGGTCGCGCTGCGCAGAGGGGACGAGACCGAGCTCGTGGGCTGCTACACCGGCGAGCCGGCCGAGCCGGGCATCCTCGCCCGGGCGCTGCGCAGGCAGCTTCCCGTCCACATGGTGCCGCGCCGCTTCCGGCATCTGGAGACCATGCCGCTCAACGCCAACGGAAAGATCGACCGGCTCCGCATCACATCCGACCTGATGTCACCGGATCCGGCGTCCACGGTCGCCTAGGAGATCACAGTGTCCATCCTCCAGAACATCGTCCCGCCCAAGGGCGTGGTGCGCACGCTGTGCCTGAGCAACCTGGCCAAGACAGCGGGCCACGGCATTCTCATGTCCGTCAGCCTGCTGTTCTTCACGCGGACCGTGGGCATACCCGCCGAACGGGTCGGTCTGGCCATGACGATCGGTGCCGCGGTGGGCATGGCCGCCAGTATCCCGGCCGGCCGGCTCGCGGACCTGGCCGGGCCGCGCAACACCACGGTGGGCTTCCTGCTGCTGCTCGGTGTGTTCGTCTGCGGCTACGGTTTCGTCGACGGGTTCACGGGCCTTGTGATCGTCACAAGCCTGGCGCTGATGGCGGAGTCCTCGACGGACGCGGCCCGCGGCGCGCTGATCGCCGGGCTGATTCCGCAGCAGGAGCGGGTCCGGGCCTGGTCCTACATGCGAGCGGTCAGCAATCTGGGCGTGTCACTGGGGGCCGCAGCCGGGGCGGTCGCCCTGTTCTTCGACAACCGGACCGGCTACGTCGGTCTGCTGATCGCGGGCGGGGCGATGTTCGTGGTGTCCGGGCTGGCCTACCTGACCGTGCCGCAGGTCGCGTCGGCGCCCAAGGAGCAGTCCGGCTCGAAGTGGATCGTGCTGCGCGACGTTCCCTATGCCTTCGTCGCGCTGCTCAACTCGGTCCTGGTGATGAACGTCGCCATCCTCACCGTCGCGCTGCCCGTCTGGCTGACCGACCGGACGACGGCGCCCACGTGGGTGTACTCGGTGATCATCATCCTCAACACCATCATGGTCGTGCTGTTCCAGGTGCGGGCTGGCAAGGGCAGCGACGACGTGCCGGGCGGAGCCCGAACGCTGCGCAAGTCGGGTGTGCTGCTCGCGGTGTGCTGTGTGCTCTTCGCCCTGGCGGCGGACCGGCCCGTGTGGCTCGCCGTGCTGATTCTGCTGGCGGGAGCCATCGTCCATGTGGTCGGCGAGATGTTCTACAGCGCCGGCTCCTGGTCGCTCGCCTTCGGGCTGGCACCCGACCACGCCCAGGGCCAGTACCAGGGAATGTTCGGTATGTCCACCCAGCTCGGGACGGTGGTGACGCCGGCGCTGGCCACCGCGCTGATCGCCGGTCTGGGCGCGGCCGGCTGGCTGGTCTTCTCGGCCCTGCTGCTCGCCGCGGGACTGGTGGCGCCGGCGGTGGCCTCATGGGCCGCCGGGACCCGCCGGACGCCGCCCTCCGGCGTCGAAGAGTCCGTCGCGTAGTCCGTCCGCCGAGCGGGTCGGCCCTGGGCCGCCCGGAGAGAAGAACCCATGGACTTCAGTCTCTTCTACTTCGCCAACGACAGCACCGAGAAGGAGAAGGACCGCTACGAGCTCCTGCTGGAAGGCGCCCGGTTCGCGGACCGTAACGGCTTCTCCGCCGTGTGGACGCCGGAACGGCATTTCCACCCCTTCGGCGGCCTGTACCCGAACCCCTCCGTCACGGCGGCGGCGGTCGCCGCGGTGACCGAGCGGGTCGGAGTCCGCGCGGGCAGTGTGGTGGCACCGCTGCACCATCCGTTGCGGATCGCCGAGGAGTGGTCGGTCGTGGACAACCTGTCCAACGGCCGGGTCGGGCTGTCCTTCGCCTCCGGCTGGCACGCCACCGATTTCGCGTTCTACCCGGAGAACTACGAGAACCGCCGGCAACTGCTGCTGGAGCGGGTGGAGCAGGTACGGGCGCTCTGGCGGGGCGAGAAGCTGACGGTGACCGACGGCGTCGGCACCACACAGCAGCTCGGCGTGTTCCCGCCTCCGGTGCAGCCGGAGCTGCCCGTCTGGGTCACCAGCGCCGGCGGAGCGGAGACCTTCCGCAACGCCGGCAGGCTCGGCGCCGGGCTGCTGACCCACCTCCTCGGCCAGGACCTGGACGACCTCGCCTCGAAGATCGCCGAGTACCGCAAGGCGGTCGTGGAGCAGGGCAGGTCCGACGGGTGGACCGGTCATGTGGCCCTCATGGTGCACACCTTCCTGGGGGACGACGAGGACACCGTCCGTGCGGAGGTCCGCGGTCCGCTGTCCGAGTACCTTCGCAGCTCGCTCGGGCTGCTCCTGGGCTCCCAGCTGGACGGTCGCCGGATCGACGCGTCGCGGCTCGCTCCCGAGGACGTGGACTTCATCGTCAACCGCTCCTTCGACCGCTACTACGACGGCGGCGGTCTGCTGGGCACGCCGGAGAAGGTACGGGACACCGTGAACCGCTTCCGGGAGATCGGTGTGGACGAGGTGGCCTGTCTCATCGACTTCGGACTGCCGACGCGTTCGGTCCTGACAGGTCTCACCCACTTGAACCGGCTGCGCGTGCTCTCCGCCGAGGACGAAGGGGACCGGTGAGCGGTCGGACACGGATGGGCGGACCGACCCCGACGACACGACAACGGAGAGGGCCATGGGCGGCATAGTCGACTTCGAGGTGCGCTTTCCCGCTTCCCGCGTGGACGCGCACCACATGCACACGGAATCCGGCGTTCCGATCAATGACATCCTCGCGATCACACACACCGAGGACTTCCCCGTCCTCGGGGATCACGAACAGGCGTGGGAGCTGGCGGCCGAGGCCGCGCGGGCGGTGCTGGAGCGCAACGCGGTGCCGCCCGAGGAGGTCAGTCACGTCATCTACGCCGGCTCGGGCGAGTGGGACCAGCCCTTCTGGTCACCGGCCGCCCGGGTCGCGCTGGAACTGGACATCTCCCGCGCGCACTGCTTCGAGGTGACCAACTTCTGCAACGGTGGCATGGCCGCCGTACGTGCCGGTCTCAACGAACTCGCCGTGAGCGGCGGCCCGTACGTCCTCGTGCTCGTCGGCGACCGCCTCAGCCAACTCGTCGACTACCAGGATCCCGACTCCAAGGCGCTGTTCAACTTCGGCGACGCCCCCTCGGCCCTGCTCCTCGGCCGGGGCGACTGCGCCTTCGAGGTGCTGACGTCGTCGATGCGCACGGACCCGTCCTGGGCGGACTACTACTCGGGGGACGTCGAGGACGATCGGATCCTGATGCGCCGGCGCGGCCGCAGGACCGGCCTCGCCGACGCCTACCTGGAGAACTTCCCGGCCCGGGTAGGGGACGTCCTGTCCACGCTGGGCAGGGACCTCTCCGACGTGGCGTACCTCCTGATCAACCAGGGCGACAAGGGCATGCACGAACGGTTGCTGAAGCACCTGGGCATCCCCGAGCGGAAGAGCGTCTTCAACTACGACCGGCTCGGGCACATGGGCGGATCCGACCCGCTGATCGCTCTGCGCGGCCTCATGGACGACAAGCGGCTCGAGCAGGGCGACCTCGTGCTGCTCGCCAGCAGCGGCATGGGGTTCACCTGGGCCGTCACGGCAGTGGAGTACCGGGGCCTGTGAACGGCATGGCCATGGGGGCCGGGGTGAAGGACCTGCGGCACTCGCTCGCACCGGTGTCCGCCCGGGGAGGGACGCGCACCGAATCCTCCCTCGCGCCCGTCACGCTGGTGTTCCTGCACCACGCCGGGGGGTCGGCGGCGTCCTTCGCACCCTTCACCCGACGGCTTCCCGCACAGTGGAACCTGTGGTCCGTCGACCTTCCGGGACGACTGATGGCCACCGGCGAGCGGGCCTGCCGCACCTCCGTGCAGGCCGCCGCGTACGTGGTACGGGAACTCCGCTCCTCGCTGTCCGGCCCCTACGCGGTCTTCGGGCACAGCATGGGCGCGCTGATCGCCTTCGAAGCGGCCCGGGAGCTCTCGGCGCTGGGCCTGCGGCCCGAGTGGGTGGGGCTCTCCGGGGCGCCCGCGCCCGGTCACCGGCTCGACCGCGCCCAGCGCCACCTGTGGCCGAGGGAGCGGCTGACCGCCTTCATGCGGGGCCTGGGAGGCACTCCCGAGCAGGTTTTCGAGCTGCCCGACCTGCTGGACCTCATGGTCGAGGTGCTGCGCGGCGATCTCTCGATCGTGGACACCTACCGGCTGCACCCCGGACCGCTGCTCGATTCCCCGCTCACCGTCTTCACAGGAGAGGACGACCCCGTGGCCGGTCCGCGGATCGCCGCTCCCTGGAGCGGGCACTCCACGGCCCGGACCACCGCACGCTCCTGGCCGGGCGGTCACTTCTACCTGTTCGAGCATGCGGACGAGGTATGCACCGCCATCCGCGACGAGGTCGCCGCCGTGTCCCTCGCGGGCCGCTGACCGGCGTCCATGTCTCCTCCCCCTCTTTCCGGAGCACCTGCCATGCCGGTTCGTCTCTTCACCTCGGAGTCCGTGACCGAGAGCCAACCCGACAGGACCGCCGACCAGATCGGCGACACCTCTCCCGGCGCGCTTCCGCGCGACGCGGGAGCGCACGGACCAGGAGCGCACGGACCGGGACCGTACGGACCAAGTGGACGCGCCGCGGAAGGAGGTGGGCGAGTGGAGGCGGGACATCGCCTACTCGGTGACGTCATGATCCGCCGCGTCGTGAGGGGCGACGACCACCTGGTCGGAGAGCAGACCGTGGACGGCGATGAGATAGCCGAGCTGCGCCCTGCTGACGCTGCCGAGCTGGCGCGAGATGCGGCTGATGTACTCGGCCACCGTGCGCCGGCTGATACCGAGCCCACGGGCGACCTTCTCCTCGGTGTGGCCGGCGACGAGGAAGCGGATGATGCTCTGCTCAATCTCGGAGACGACGACGCGCGGGCGGTTCTTCATGTTCGGCTCGACAGGGGTGCCCCGTGCCCAGGCGTATTCGAACAGGTTGGTGAGGAACCAGACGATCGCCGGATCGCGGACCTCGAGGGCCTCGTCGGAGTAGTCCGGTTTGGTGGGAATGTAGGCCACCTCCCGGTCGCAGATGATAAGCCGGTCGAACATTTCATCCACCGTCCGAATTTCCCCGCCGGCCTCCGCGACCTTTCTGATGTATTCGACGGTCGGTGGATGCGACCACACCGAATGCTGATAGAGCGTCCGCTGGCGGATTCCCCTCGCCAGAAGATTGAGATTGCGCTGCGCCACCGATTCCAGTATTTCCGGCGGCCGGCGGCCTCCGGGCTGCGCGGTGAGCAACTCGGACCTGCAGGCGGCCACCGAGGCATCGATGGTACGGGCGATGAGTTCACCGCCGCGCAACACGGTGGAGCTGGGCAGTTCACCTTTGCGCGCGGAGGTGAATACCTCTTCCGCGGTTTGAAAGGACTCCGTCAGGTGGAGGAGGTGCTGGCGCCTGGCCGCGACCTCCTTCTCGATGGGGGCCAGGGCTCGGCCGGCGGCCACGGAGGGGGGTACGGGAATCAGGTGTCCGGCGTCGCCCGCTGCGGGTTCCAGCAGGCCGAGGGCGGTGATGCAAGGAGTCGCCGAGTCCGCGGCGATCGAGCCGACCGATACCGCCTCCCGGTACTGGAGTAACGCCGCCTCGCAGAGCACTGCTCCGCAATCCTCCTGATTGCATCGGTTGTGCCCCAAATGTCCTCCTGTTCGATTGTGCAATGCGTGCAGATAGTACCGCCGGGGATTGAGCCCGACAAGTCTCACAAAAAAAATACAAATCAGTCGTTCCTGCGCATCGGGTATCTCCCCTTGATTGCTTGCCGAGCCGGGTTTCACAGGAAGAGGACGAGAATATGTCCCAGAGAATTCACAGTGAAAAGTTCCGTAATGTGGTGGGCGGGCTGAGCGTGCCGGGCATGGGCACCGAAGTCGTGGGCCCGCTGCTCGCGAATCTGGTTCAACTGCTGCGACCGGAGCGGGTCCTGGAAGTGGGGATGGGGTACACCACGCCTTTTCTCGCCGGTGCCCTCGCGGACGCGGAGGACGCTGTGCGGCTCGAGTCCCGGGCGCTCGCCGCCAAGACCCGGGAACATCTCGGCCGGGGGGCGGAGCTGGACGACGCGTGGCTGCTGGCCGACCCTCCGTTGGTCTCGCCCTCGCACCACCTGGAGCCCTACCTCCCGCGCCTGGTGGCCGTGGACAATCTGTCCATCGCCGACTCCTCCGCCGACCGCGTCCAGGAGGCTCTGCGCGAGCTGGACCTCGACGCGCGGGTCACGGTCGTGAACTCCGACCTCAAGGACGCTGCCGAACGTCTCCCCGAGGACTTCTTCCCCATCGACTTCGCCTGGGTCGACGCATGGGAATGCCTCTACTTCTTCGACCGCTTCTGGGAGCTGATCAACCCGGACGGCGGACTCGTGGTCATGCACTATCTGATGACCTATCCGGAGGGTGAGGCCCTGCTGCGTTACATCGAGAAGTTCCAGCAGGCCAACCCGGGCGAACTGGAGGTGGTGAGCCTCCTGGAATCGCAGAAGCTGATGCAGAACAGCATCACCGTGCTGCGCCGCACCAGCGGGGTACGCGACCGCCGCTACGCGGGACGGGGCGGCGGGATCCGGTACAGCGAGGAACTGCGCCAGGACGCCGAGCGCCACCTCCGCCTCGCGGCCGGCACCGGTGCCGCCGTACCGGCCCATGACTGAGGCCGGGAGGGCGGCGGTGGCGGGCAGGGTTCTCGACGAGCCTCGCGCGCGCAGCTTCGCCTTCATGCTGGGCAGCCCGCGCGTGGGTGGTGCCACGGAACTGCTGGCCCGACGCGCGGCCGAGGGTCTCCCCGCGGAGGCCGAACGGAGCTGGCTGCGGCTCAGCGGGCTCCATCACTCCGGAGTGGAGGGCTTCGGCCCGTCTTCCGCGGCCCTCGCGAAGGACGACGATCGCCCTGACGGGGATAGGCACGAGAGGCTGCTGCTGGACGCGACGCTGGAGCACACGGACATCGTGGTCGTGTCCCCGCTCTACTGGTACAGCGTCTCCGCGCAGACCAAGCTCTACCTGGACCACTGGGCGGCGTGGATGAGCCATGCCGACCTCGACTTCCGCGGCCGGATGCGCGGTAAGACCCTCTGGGCCGTCAGCACCTTCGCCCGCGGTCAGGCCGACGACGCCGAGCCCCTGGTGGGCATGCTCCGGCGTACCGCGCGCTATCTGGACATGCGCTGGGGAGGCGCCCTCCTGCACCAGGCACGCAGCACCGGCGAACTGGCGGACCAGGAGGTCGCCCACCACGCCGCGGCCTTCTTCGGCCCCGCCCACGCGGAACTCCGGTCACACTGAGCCCGAGGGGTGCCCGGAACACGAAGTTCCGGTCACCCCTCATCGCACACGGCCTTGCGACGCTCTGGGCAACACAAAGCCCCGTCGCGTGCCCGTAATCACGGCCGAGAGACGGCGGGATGGTCCGCGGTCACAGCGAGGTGGCTCCGTTCGCCACTGCCGATGCCTCGGCCAGACGCTCGAACGTCTCGTCGAGTACCACCCTGCGCTCGTCCTTGTACGCGGGATCCGGCTCCAAGCCGTCGATCGTCCGCTCCCACACGCCCAGAAAGATCTCCTGCCAGGCTCTGATCACCTCGGGCGAGGGCAGGGTCACACCGACCCGTCCTTGGCGCACCAGGACGAGCAGCAGCTCCAGGTTGCAGGGAACGGCCGTGCCCCAGTACTCGTCCGGTTCGAGCTCCACCGGATCGCCGGCCATGGCGTCTGTCACCTCGGACACCAGCCTGTCGGCCAGTGCCGCGAGATGGTCCGCCGCCGTGTCGCTGTCGAAGTTGCCCGCGCCCCATGTGCCCACTGCTCCGCCTCCGCATGCCGTGTTGTTGTGTGCGCTCGTCATCACAGCAGAGCGCACCGACAGGTCGACAAGGCGGGCAACGTCTCCGGCGGCAGCGCCGACCAGCTCGTCAACACCGTCGACAAGACGCCGCCCGCCGACGCCGACGTCGCGGGCTGCCGCGTGTGGCAGGGCGTCATGGACCCGGACAGTGGCGAGACGGTCTGGAAGGAGAACTGCTGGACCGGCAGCTCCGTCCCCGGCCGGCATTGACAACCGCCCTCGCACTCCTCCACCATCATTCCACTAATCAAGTAGTGGAATGATGGTGGTGATCGTGGAGTACCGCATCGACAGGCGGAGCGGGGTCCCCGCCTTCCAGCAGATCGTGCAGCAGACCAAGCAGGCCCTCCGGCTGGGCGTACTCGTGCCGGGTGACCGGCTGCCCACCGCCAAGGAGGTCGCCGAGACCAGCACGGTCAACCCGAACACCACCCTCAAGGCGTACCGCGAGCTGGAGCGCGAGGGCCTGGTCGAACCGCGACCGGGCCAGGGCACCTTCGTACGCCGCACGCTGGGCCGCCCCGAGACGGGCACCGACTCGCCGCTGTACGCGGAGCTGGTGGCGTGGATGTCGAAGGCGGCCGGGGCCGGTCTGGAGCAGGAGGACGTGGCCGCGCTGGTCGCGTCGGCGATGGAGAAGCAGTACGCCGCCGGGCACGTGGCGGCGGCGGGGTCCACGACAACGGGGTCCACGGGGGCCACGACAACTGGGAGCACAGGTGAGTGAAGGTATGTACGCGGGGGAACCGGCGATCGAGGCGTACGGGCTGGGGATGCGCTACCGGCGGGGCTGGGCGTTGCGGGACTGCTCCTTCCGGCTCCCGGCGGGACGGATCTGCGGCCTGGTGGGACCCAACGGGGCGGGCAAGACCACGCTGCTGAGCATCGCGGCCCATGTCCTGCAGCCGACGAACGGCTCGATCAGCCTGTTCGGTGAGGCTCCGGGCTCGGTGGAGTCCGGTCGGCGCACAGCGTTCCTCGCCCAGGAGAAGCCCCTGTTCCGCCGCTTCACCGTGGCGGAGACCCTGCGTCTGGGCCGGGAGCTGAACCCCGGCTGGGACCGGCGCGCCGCCGAGGACATCATCCGCGCGGGCGACGTGCCCTTCGACGCGAGGATCAGCACCCTCTCCGGAGGCCAGCGCACGCGCGTCGCCCTCGCCCTCGCCTTCGGAAAGCGCCCCGACCTGCTGATGCTCGACGAGCCGATGTCCGACCTCGACCCGGTCGTGCGCCACGAGATCACGGGCACCCTCCTCGCCGAGGCCGCCGAGCGCGGAACCACCGTGCTGATGTCCACCCACGTCCTCGCCGAACTGGAGAACGTGTGCGACTACCTCGTCGTCGTCTCCGGCGGCGGAGTGCGCCTCGCCGGTGACGTGGACGAGCTGATGTCCGTGCACACCCTGGTCACGGGCGCCAAGGAGGGCGACGGCATGCCTCCCGCCCTCGGGCACCACACCCTCGTCGAGTCCCGGACCAGCGGACGGCAGTTCACCGCGCTCATCCGCCCCGAGGGCCCGGTCACCGGCCCCTGGGACATGAACGCCCCGAACATGGAGGAACTCCTGCTCGCCTATCTCCGCTCACCCGACGCACCACCGCTGATCACCCCCACCGCCCAGGTCCACGGCCAGGGGTTCGGCGCCGGGGCGGTGGCGGCATGAGCACCTTCACCCGCGGCTCGACCAGCAAGTCGACCGGCTCCACGAGCGACGGCAAGAACGGAACCACCGGCGGGACCATGAACGGGACCACCGGCGGGACCTTGAAGGCGACCACCGCGGAGGCCGACCGGCGCCCCCGGCTCAGCGGTATGACCTGGCTGGTCTGGCGCCAGCACCGGGCCGCGTTCTGGACGATCCTCGCCGCCACCGCGCTCTGCGTGGCCTGGATCGTCCACCAGCGCGGCCGGCTGGTCGACTTCCTCGACGGCTACGGCTATCCCGGCAAGAGCCTCGACGAGGCGGGCGGCACGTTCCAGCAGTACGGTGACGCGTTCTCCTTCGTCTCCTTGGGTCTCCAGGCGATACCCATCCTGCTCGGTGTCTTCCTCGGCGCCCCGCTCATCGCGGGCGACCTGGAGAACGGCACCGCCAAGCTGGTCGCCGCCCAGTCCATGAGCCGGACCCGCTGGCTCGCCACGAAGCTGGCGCTGGCCGGACTGGTGGTCGTGGTGAGCACGGGCGTGCTGTCGGCGGTGTTCGGCTGGTGGTGGAACCCCGTCAAGTCCGAGGCCATGGTCATGGACTGGACCTCGGGCGAGGCGTTCAACACGACGGGCCCGGTGCCTGTCGCCCTCACCCTCTTCTCCGTCTTCGGCGGGGTGGCGATCGGTGTGGTGCTGCGGCGCACGCTGACGGCCATGGTGGTCACCTTCGGTTTCACCGTCGTCCTCCAGCTCGTCTGGGGCTACTTCCTGCTGTCGCTCGGCAACGTCGTCACGGTCACGACGAACAAGGGCGTCACAGACGAGAACGTGTTCCCGTCGCTCCCTCACGGCGCCTACGAAATCGACCAGTCGTATGTCGCAGGCAGCGGGGATCTGGTGGGCTGGGGCACCTGTTCGGGGTCGCTGACCGACGCGGCACGGCAGGTGTGCCTGGACAAGGAGGATGTCGTGGGCTGGTCGGTGCGGTACCTCCCGCTGTCGCAGATGAACGCCATGCAGTGGTTCGGGGCGTCGATTCTGTTCGCCCTGACCGCCGGTGTCGTGGCGTTCCTCTTCCTCTGGGGTCGTAAGCGGCTCGTCTGAGTCCGTACGCCCCGCGCCCCTTTTACGAAGGGGCGCCTCTTTCCCCTCTGTTTCCTTAATCCCGTCCGCCGGGCTGCTCTGCCATGCCCGGAGGTCCAGAGAGAGGCATGCCTTGAATCAGCGTAAGAGGCGAGCGAGTGAGGCTCCCGCTCTCGCCGTGCTCGTCGCCGCCGCCCTCACCTCGGCCCTGCTCGGTGCCCCGGAGTCCGGGGCCGCACAGTTCGACAGCGGTACGGCAGACACGGCAGGCACGGCCCGCGCCCTCGGCAAGGCCAGGACAGTCACCCTCGTCACCGGTGACCGGGTCACGCTGGACGCCACCGGACAGGTCACCGGTGTGCGGCCCGGCAAGGGTCGGGAAGGCACCGCCTTCCGAATTGCGCGGAGCGCCGGCCGCACCTACGTCGTCCCGCGTGACGCCGAGCGGCTCCTCGCGAACGGCACCGCCGACCGGCGGCTGTTCGACGTGACGCAGCTGGTCAAGTGGGGTTACGACGACGCGGCCCGCCCCGACCTCCCGCTGATCGTGACGTACGCCAAGGACCGCACCCTCGCGCCGGGCGCCCTGTCCGCCGCCGGAGCCCGGGTCGGCCGGGACCTGCCCAGCGTCAACGGGGACGCGCTGAAGGCCCGTAAGTCCGAGGGCGCCGACCTGTGGGAGACGCTCACCGGCAGCGGGGGGACGGCGCGGGAGAGGTCGGCCGCCGCCGACCGGGTCGAGAAGATCTGGCTCGATGGGAAGGTCGAGGCGGCCCTCGACCGGAGCACCGCGCAGATCGGCGCCCCCGGGGCCCGGGCGGCGGGGTACGACGGCACGGGCGTCAAGGTCGCCGTGCTGGACACCGGAGTTGACGGCACGCACCCGGATCTGAAGGGCCGTGTCGACGCGGCGGAGAACTTCTCCGAGGCGGCGGACACGGTCGACCGGGTGGGTCACGGCACGCATGTGGCGTCCACGGTGGCGGGGTCCGGCGCGCGCTCCGGGGGTACGTACAAGGGGGTCGCGCCGGGCGCCCGGCTGATCAGCGGCAAGGTGCTCGACGACAGCGGCCACGGCGAGGAGTCCGGGGTCATCGCCGGCGCGCAGTGGGCCGTCGCGCAGGGTGCCGAGGTGGTCAACCTCAGCCTGGGCGGCCCCGACAGCCCCGGTGACGACCCCGTAGAGCAGGCGGTGAACGAGCTGTCCGCCTCCTCGGGCGCCCTCTTCGTGATCGCCGCCGGCAACGAGGGCCCGAGCGCCGGAACCGTCGGATCGCCGGGCAGCGCCGCCGCCGCGCTCACCGTGGGCGCGGTGGACCGTGCCGACGCGATGGCCGAGTTCTCCAGCCGCGGCCCGACAGCGGACGGTTCCCTCAAGCCCGACCTCACCGCCCCCGGCGTCGACATCGTCGCCGCGAAGGCCGCCGAGGGCACGGAGGGCGACCCGGCCGCCGACGGCTACGTGTCGATGAGCGGTACGTCGATGGCGACCCCGCATGTCGCGGGCGCCGCCGCGATCCTCGCCCAGCGTCACCCCGACTGGACCGGTGAGCGCCTCAAGGCCGCGCTCATCGCGTCCGCCGAGCCCACCCCCGGCGTCTCGGCGTTCGCGCAGGGCACGGGCCGTACGGACATCGTCCGCGCCCTCGGCCGGCAACTCACCACCAGCCCCGCCACCCTAGGCTTCCCCGCCCAGCAGTGGCCGCACACCGACGACAAGCCGGTCACCAAGACCGTCACCTACCGCAACGACGGCGACCGCCCCCTCACCCTCGACCTCACCACCGAGGCGTACGGCGAGGACGGAAAGCCCGCCGCCGAGGGCATGTTCGAGGTCTCGCCGAAGCGGCTCACCGTCCCGGCGGGCGCCACCGCGACCGCCCAGGTCACCGCCGACGGCGGCGCGGGCACGGCCGACGGCGCCTTCGGCGGCTCGGTCACCGCGACGGACGGCGCCGGCAACACCGTACGGACCGGTGTCGGCGTACAGCGCGAAGCCGAGTCGTACGACCTGACCGTCAGGCATCTCGACCTCAGGGGGAAGCCCGCCCGGCGGTCCCAGACCGGGGTGCAGGGGCTGGACAGCGAGATCTGGAACGACTACTCGGACGACACGGACGGCGAGTTCACCGTGCGGCTGCCCAGGGGCCGTTACAGCCTCGAAGGCCGTATCGACACGGGCGCGACCCCGGACGCCGGGGACCTGGCCCTCCTCCTCAACCCCAAGTTCTCGCTCACCCGTGACACCACCCTCGTCATGGACGCCCGCAAGGCCGAACCGGTCCGGATCACCGTGCCGGACGCGAGGGCCAAGCACACCGACGCCACCTTCAACTACGGGTTCGCAATCGACGGGAACCAGAGCGTCACCACGTACGAGACGGGCGGCTTCGGCAAGCTGCGCGTCGGGCAGTTCGGCGCCCGGCTGCCCGCCCGCGAGGCGTTCGCGCAGTACAACGGCACCTGGACGCACGGGAGTACGAGCTACCGGCCGGCGATGAACCGTACCGGCGATCTGGCCGGCTTCACCGCGAACCTGAAGCGCTCGCAGTTCGCCAGGGTCACCATCCCCGTCGGTGAGCCCGCCAAGGACAAGAAGGGGTCGCTCGTCGCCGCGCCCCTCACGCCGGGGGGCGGATTCTGGGCCGACTTCAACCCGACCGAGTTCTCCCTGCCCGCCACCCTCACCGACTACGTTCTGCCGGGCGTGCGGTGGCGGTACTCCGTGTGGCAGACGAGTGGCACGGACGCGGACGGCGAAACCGTGTACGACGCCGGCCAGTGGACCGCGAACCCCCGGGCGTACAGCGCGGGCGAGCAGTACACCGAGCGCTTCAACACCGGCGTCTTCGGCCCGCATCTCACGGGCCCGCTGACCGGCGGCGAGGACCGTCCGGGCGCGGTCCGCGTCGGTGACACCCTCACGGCGTACCTTCCGCTCTTCTCCGACGGCGCCGGGCACGTGGGCGAATCCCGTTACAGCAAGGCCAGGAGCACCCTCCACGCGGGCGGCACGGAGATCTTCGCCGCGAACACGGACCTGGCCGGCGTCGCGTACGAACTCCCCGCCGCCAAGCGCACGTACCGCCTGACGACGGACGTCTCCCGCCCCACCTCCCTCTCGTCGGTCTCCACCCGGGTCACCGCCGAGTGGACCTTCACCTCCGGGCACGTCACCGGTGCCGGGCAGCGGCTGCCCCTGTCGGTGGTCCGCTTCACGCCCCGGCTGTCCACGGAGAGCACGGCCGAGGCGGGTACGCGTTTCTCCGTCCCGTTCACGGTCGAGGGCGCGGCCACCGCGCGCACCGCCCGCAAGTTGGCCTTCTCCGTCTCGTACGACGACGGCCGGACCTGGCACCCGGCGAAGGCGGTCGACGGCAAGCGCCTTGACCTGCGCCACCCGGCGAAGGCGGGCCCGGTCTCTCTGCGCGTGACACTCACGGACGCGGCCGGCAACACCCTGAAGCAGACGATCCACCGGGCCTACCGGGCCGTCAAGTAGACGTCTGTACACGTGTGTTGGTCGGACGCCCGGGTCGGCTTCGGCCGGCTCGGGCGCTCCTGCTGTGAACGGGACCCGCCGACCGCCCGGAAAGTGAGAGGGGCCCGAGGGGAGGAGGGGGAGCGCGATTGTCGGGCAGGACGGCCTCGTGACGCAACCGTCCCTCCCCTCGTAGCCGAGCGGGCGGCGCGAGAACAGGCCGATCACGGTGGCCGGGCAGAGCTTGCCCCCCGCTGGTGACGACGGTCATGCGTCACGGCTTCGTCGAGCAGCGGCGGGCACGCCGTCCCAAGACGCCGGCCGCCTTCGTCCGCGGAATGCTCGCCGACGAATCCCGTCCCTCTCCGGGTGACCCGGCCAAGATGGCGGCGATCATCATCGGCAGCGTGGATACCACTCCCGCACCCAAGCGGATCG
Source organism: Streptomyces lushanensis (assembly GCF_001700515.1). GTDB lineage: Bacteria > Actinomycetota > Actinomycetes > Streptomycetales > Streptomycetaceae > Streptomyces > Streptomyces lushanensis. Next base: position 7,883 of record NZ_MAUD01000024.1, on the reverse strand, counting down.
TGCTGGGAAGCGATTCCTACGGAATCATCGTCAAGGCGCTCACCGAGCGCCTGGCCGACATCGAGCCGCAGAAGGAAATCGCGGCTTCGACCGATTTCGCCGCCACGCCGGACGGGCCGAGGTAGTCGACGATGATCGTAGTGCTGAGCGAGATGGCCCAAGGGTTGTCCCGTAATCCCCGGCGGGCGCGCGCCGACGGCTACGGCGCCTCGCCGCGTTGTCGGAACGCCCGAATACATCCAGTATGCGGGTGCCCCTGCGCCTTGCGACGCACCGCGTCCGACGCCGCGCGCTGATCCGCCAGCGATTACGGGACAGCCCTTGGTCAGCTGAATCCGACGACCGGATACGTTCCCGCCGTGCCCGCGGTCGAACGGTTCTGTCGGGCATTCGACGGGTGCGGGCGTTTCGCGCTGAGTTTCCCCTTCCACCGGCCGGGCACTCTGCTCGCGGCGGTGATCCGGCAGACGCCCCAGTTGCCGCGCGAGCACGTCAGGGTCGCCCGTGACGCGCCCGAGCTCAAGGAACGGCACGACCGGGTGACGAGAGTCGAAGTCGCGCTCTGAGCTTGGGAAGCACCCGGCACTCTTGCCCGCCTCTGACCGGGGGAAACGCGTCCCTGGGAGCGTGCCGCAGTGGCTTCGTTCGGGCCCCTGCTGACCGCTGTCCACCGTCCTGACCGGCGGGTAGTGGCACGCCCATCCTTGGGTGGGCGGCCGAGACGCTGTTGGTCGGCCGAGAGCTGAGCGGGAGCGGCCGCGTTCGGTACGGCCGCAGACCCCCCGGCACGGCAGCGGGGCCCGGACCGTGCGTCGCGGTCCTGGCCCTGCCCCGTGCGGTGCCGCCCCGCCCTGTGCGGTGCCGCCCCGCGACAGTGGTGCGTCAGCTCTGTGCGGTGTCGTCGCCCGTCTGCCCGGCGCCCTCGGCTGCGCCTGCCTTCTCGCGGATCTTGCGCACCAGCTCCGCCTTCCGGTCGGCGGCGCCCTTGCGGTCGAGGTTGCGGTGCGGACCATTGTTCTGCCGTTCGGCGCGGGACAGCCTCTTGCGCTGGCCGCCGCCCATGCCCACAGGGTTGTTGATGTTCTTGCTCACGGTCATGGGTTCTCCCGGAATGATGTGAAGTGATCTACGGATTCATCGGTGGGGGACGGGCGCGGCGACGCCGAGGGACGTCAGCAGGGGCCCATCATCACGCTCTCACTCGTCAATCGGCGTCCTGGCCTCCGGCCGAGTATGCGCCGTGCACGGACATGCTGGTCATGTATCAGTGCAAGCGCGGGACATCGATCCCGAACTCCCTGATCGCCCGCGCCCGACCGTGCCCGCCCGCGCCCCGACCGTGCCCGCCATGGTTTCCAGCCGGGGGCGATCGCGTCCAGCGCCCGGCCACCTACGGCAGGAACCCTCGTACCGCTCGGCAACAGCATCCCGGATGTCGAGGGGCTTGCCGGCCTTGAGCGCGTGACGATCCCCCCGGGCGGGTGCCGGGGCGGTTGCCCGGCCGGGGAGCGGGACGGCCGGCGTGAGGCCCGCGCTGGTAAGGTTGGGTCACGCTTGCAGAGAGCCTGGGCCCGTGCCGGACAAGGTACGGGCCCAGGTCCGTTCAGGGCGCCGAAACGAGGAACCCCATGAAGGCGAAGCAGCCGGCCTCCGGTCGCTCCGGAGCCGGCAGGTCCGACCAGGGGAGGGCCCCGCGGGGCGAGCTCTCGGTGCCGGGGACACTGGCGCCCGGCCTCCCGCCGGCCGGCTCCTTCGCGGAGCTGGAACTGCCGGTCGAGCTGATGGGGGTGCTGGCGGGGCTCGGGATACGGGAGCCATTCCCGATCCAGGCGGCCACCCTGCCGAGCGCGCTGGCCGGCCGGGACGTGCTCGGCCGCGCGCGGACCGGCTCGGGAAAGACTCTCGCCTTCGGGCTGGCGCTCCTCGCACGTACGGCGGGCCGGCGCGCCGAACCGAAGCGCCCTCTCGCGCTGGTCCTGGTACCGACAAGGGAACTCGCGCAGCAGGTGAGCGAGGCGCTGGCTCCCTACGCGGAGGCGCTCGGGCTACGCTCGCTCGGTGACTGTGGTCGGCGGGCTGGCGATCGGCCGGCAGGCGGCGGCACTCCGGGCGGGTGCCGAGGTCGTGGTGGCGACGCCGGGACGGCTGGCCGATCTCGTCGCCCGGCGGGACTGTCACCTGGACCGGGTGCGGATCGCGGTGCTGGACGAGGCGGACCAGATGTGCGACATGGGTTTCCTGCCGCAGGTCTCGGAGACCCTGGACCGGACGCCCCCCGGCGGGCAGCGGATGCTGTTCTCCGCGACGCTCGACCGCAACGTCGATCAACTGGTCAGGCAATATCTGAGTGAGCCGGTGTTCGCCGCGGTCGACCGGGCGGAGAGTTCGGTCGCGACGATGGACCACCACGTATTGAACGTCCATCCCGCCGACAAGTACGCGACAGCCACCGAGATCGCGGCTCGGGACGGGCGGGTGCTGATGTTCCTGGACACCAAGCACGGTGTGGACCAGTTCACCCGCCACTTGCGGAGCAGCGGCATACAGGCGGGTGCTCTGCACAGCGGGAAGTCGCAGCCGCAGCGCACGCACACGCTGGCCCAGTTCAAGGACGGCGGGATCACGGTGCTGGTGGCCACCAACGTCGCCGCCCGTGGCATCCACGTCGAGCACCTGGACCTCGTCGTCAACGTGGATCCGCCCTCCGACCCCAAGGACTACCTCCACCGCGGCGGGCGCACCGCGCGTGCCGGGGAGTCCGGCAGCGTGGTCACGCTGGTCACGCCCGGCCAGCGCCGGGACGTGAACCGGATGATGTCGGAAGCCGGGATCCGGCCCGCGGTCGCTCAGGTTCGCTCCGGCGAGGAGAGGCTGACCAGCATCACAGGCGCGAAGCGCCCGCCGGTGCAGGACGGGGCGAAGACCGGCGACGCGGCGTTCCGGGGTCTGGGTACCCGCGCGGGCCGCCCGCCGAAGGAATCCCGCAAGGCCGCGGAGGCGCGCACGATGGCGGAGGCCCGCAAGGCCGCCCGAGCGCGCAGGGGCCGCTGACGGGCGGTACGGCCGCCGCGGTCGGGGGACACAAGGAGGCACCCACTGCCTCGCATCGAGCGGAACGTCAAGGAGAGCTGATGGCAAACAGGGTCCAACAACCCTATGAGGACGCCGAGTTCGAGTTCATCCTGGCGAGGGCGGACGTGCCGGTGCTCGCGTACTTCCACGGGGTGTGGCCCAAGGCCGCGGCAGCATGCAAGGAAATGGATCCCCTGGTGCGGGAGGTGGCCGACACCTACGAGGGCCGACTGATCGTCGTGCGGGCCGACATCGCAAGATGCCCCGGCCCCGTACGGCGGTACGGCGTCACCGGCGCGCCCTCCTTCGTGCTGATCGATCGGGGCGAGCCGATGGCGGACAGGAGCGGTCCGATGTCCAGGACCGCGCTCGGGGAGTTCCTGGACGCCCACCTGTGAGCAGACCGCATACCGGCCGGCGAGGTTGCGCCCGCAGCGACCGGCCCGGGCACCGTCGTGGCCGCAGACGTACAACTCTTCACCGAAACCGGCGAGTGCCCTGATGAGGTCCTGGTGAGGCCCTGGTGAGGCCCTGGTGCTCGCGCAAGGCGGCTACCCGTCGTGGCCGGAAGTCTGCTCCATCCTGTTCGCCCGATGGCTGCCTGCATCGGCACCAACACGGCTTCCCAAGTCGATCCAGAACGGTTCGGGGTTGCCTTGTGGGCGCCGCTGGACACCACTGTTTACCGCTCCAACTGGCACGTTACGGCACGGTCGGGCTGTTTCCCGCAGACGAAGAACCGCCTTCACCATGTGGCCGTGATGACCTCCGCCAGCACCCGATGAGCCGTACGGCGCCGACTCGCGTCTGCGGCCCGGTAGACGGCGGACCGGGCCAGGGGGTGGCAGAAGCGGACGCGGGTGGAGAACTCGATGAGCCCGGTGGCGGTTGCGTCCGTGCCGGCGGTCGGTAGGTCGATGCGGAGGTGGCGTGCAGCGGGCCAGGGCAGGGCGGGGGTCGCCGGTCGGGTCGGCGCTGGCGAGGGTCAGCAGCAGCCGTGCGCCGGCGGGCAGTTCGGTGAGCCTGGCCCGGAAGCTGCGCCCGGTCCGGGACGGCACCGACGAGGTGTCCGGCAGGGCGAAACCATTGTCCTCGGGCAGTTCGAGCAGCGCCAGCGGGTTTCCGCGCGCTTCGGCCAGGAGGCGGTCGCGTACCTGCTCGTCGAGCGTCACATGGCTCTGCGCCGCCAGCAGCGCGCGTGCGTCGGCATCGCTGAGCCCGTCGACGAACAGGCCGGGCAGCTCGTCCGGTTCGCCCGCCGGGGACGGGAGCCGGACCGCGAACACGATGGTCACGGGCTCGGAGGTGACGCGGCGGGCGAGGAAGGCCAGCGCCTTCGACGACGCCGCGTCCAGCCATTGGGCGTCGTCGACCACACACAGCGGCGGGCGTTCACGGGCCGCGGACGCCAGCAGCTCCAAAGCCGCGATTCCGACGCGGAAGAAGTCCGCCGGCCCGGTGGCCAGTCCGCTCGCGCCCCGGAGGGCCTCGCGGTGCTGAGTCGGCAGCTCGGCGAGATGGCCGAGCACCGGTACGCGGAGCTGGTGCAGGGCGGCGTGCGGCAGCTCCGTCTCGTACTCCGACCCGGACGCGTGGATCACCCGGAACCCGGACGCCGCCGACCGGGCGTGATCCAGCAGCGCGCTCTTGCCGATGCCCGCCTCACCCCGCAGGACCAGCACGCCACCCCGGCTCCCGCGGGCGGCGCCGATCAGCTCGTCGATGCGCCGGATCTCTGCACGCCTGCCGACGAGTGGACCGAGGGCGGGTGTCAACGGACGCATGGCACCGTGCTCCATCGGCGGGCCGGAAGAAGTCCGCGAAGGGATCGCGGCCTGGCGTACGCCGTCTCGCCCGGGCGAGACGGCGTACGCCAGGGGGCCGCGGCCGTCAGTTGAAGACGGTGTCGGCCGGGAGGCCGGACTGGCTCAGCACGTCGGCCCGGTTGTAGTAGTCGTCGTTCGTGACGATTTTGTTCCCGCGCATCTTGAGGATCGCGACGGCGGGCACGGAGAACGGCTTCGGCGCCCCGGCCAGGTGCCCGCTGAACGTCCAGCTGATCGCCACCTGGCCGTTGTCGGCGAACGCGCTGTTGACCTTGACGGTGGCGTTGTTGACGAACTGCTTGGTGACGGTTGCCCACTGGGCGACTCCGTCACGGCCCCTGAAGGTCTGGCCGAGGGCGTGGTCGCTGTAGCGGGCGTCGTCGGTGAACAGGGCGGCCAGGCGCTTGGGGTCCTTGCTGTTCCACGCCTTCTCCCAGGAAGTGGCGATCGACGGCTTTCCGTGCTGCCAGTGCCGGCTCGCCTTCTCGGCCGGTGCGGAGGACGAGTGGCGGGCCGTCCTCGCCGTACTGGTGTCCTGGGAGCCGTAGGCGGCCGCGGCGGATATTCCGGTGAGGACGGCGGTCGCGGCGACCGCGACGACGGCGGCGACGGCCGGACGGATGATCTTCATTGTTTCTCCAGGAAGAGCATGGGCTGATGGGCGTGGTCGTCACGTGACGACGGTGCGGGAAGATTCAGGGGGCCGGCTCGTGGCCCTGTCCGGGGCGACCGGCGTGGGTATCGTCGGCCTTGCTGTGGTCGGCCTTGCTGTGGTCGGCCTTGCTGTGGTCGGCGTGCTCGGCGGTCGCGGCTGCCCGGTCGCGCCGGGCGAGCGATGCGGTGACGGTGATGCGGTGACGGCGACGTAGCCGGGGATCGGGGCGCGGCGCGTCTATCCGGCGGCCAGGGACTCCAGGGCGGCCATGCCCTCCAGCGAGAGCACGCGCGCGTTCTGCAGCGCCGTGACGACCCAGCGGTCGTCCCGCCACACCGTGACGAAAAGCTGCATGGAGAAGCGCGTCGACGGCGGCTCCTCCTCGCCCGGCAGGAGGATGCCGACGCGGTTGTGGATCACGCCGACGCCGGGGCTGACGATCCGGGCGAACGGCACCTCGCCCCGTACCAGTTGGGAGCCCTTCATGACCGTGCCGAGGAGCACCTCGTGCGCCGTGATCATCTCGGCGCGGCTCCGGTGGACGGTTCCCTCGAGCTCCGCGAACACGGCGTCCTCGGCGAAGTCGGCGAAGAAACCGGCGGCGTCCCCGCGGTTCCATGCCTCGTGCATCCGGGTCGGAATGGTGCTCATCGTCTCGACCGACTGTTCCATGCGATTACCTGATTACCTTTCCGCGATGTGTGCGTCACCATCCTCACCAGGCCGGGCGGCGGGCGCCTTGACTGTCCGTGCGCGGTTGCTGGATGTCAGCGCCGCCGCGTTGTAGCCGTACGTCGCCTTGAAGAGCCTGCTGAAATGCGCCGGATCGGCGAATCCCCAGCGCGCGGCGACAGCCGCGACCGTCCGGCCGCTTCGCGCCAGATCGGCGCGGCACCGCTCCAGGCGGCGCCGGCGGATCAGGGCCGCCACCGTCAGCGGCTGGTCCTGGAAAAGCTTGTGGAGCCGGCGTACGGAGATGTGGTGTGCCGCGGCGATCCCGGCCGGGGCGAGATCCCGGTCGGACAGCCGCGCCTCGATATAGCCGAGAACGCGGTCGCGCAGCACCTCGTCGGGGGCCGGGCGTACGTCGCCGAGCCGGGCTTCGAGTGCCATCGAGACCAGCTCGATGACCGCGGCCGCCGTCCGGTCCGCCTCGCCGGCGCGGAATCCGGTCAGCGACCGGGCCATGTCGCGCGCCAGTGAGGACACCAGGGCCGCCGGGCCGCGGTCGCCTTTGATGCGTACGCCGGCCAGGCGGGCGGCGTCGCCGGGGCGGAGCCTCAGCTCCCGACGGGGCACCAGCATGGTGACGTGCGTGGAGGCGGTGCTGGCGAACCGTACCGGCCGCGCCGGGTCGATCAGGACCAGGTCGGCCGACGAGAGATCGGCGGTGCCGCGGCCCTGCTCGACGCGCGCCTGTCCCCGCGTCACCAGGTCGATCTGCCAGAGCTCCTCGTCGGCCGCGCGGGTGCTACGGGCGTCCCGGAAGCACTCGCCCTCGGGCGTGGTCAGCTCGATCAGCTTGAGAGGCCCGAGGCCGCGCGCCACGACGCCGGCCCGGAATTCCCCGGCGTGGTGCCGCCTGCTGAGCACAGGCGGCAGCCCGCTGGCCGCGAGCGTCTCCCCGAAGGCTTCGATGTCGGTAAACACGGATCCCACGGTAGGCCGGTCGGCGAGCGACCGGATGAATGACAGTCCGATGTTCCGCCGTGGCCGCCGATGAAGATGAACACGTACAGCGCCGCCGGAAGGGCGTCCGGGCCGGTTCGCCCGTGCCGGGCGGAAGGCGGACCGCCTTCAGCGCGGCTTCGGTGCAGCTTCGGGGCAGGGGGTGAGCGCGTCCTCCAACGCCGCCCGCGCGCCGCGCAGGGCGAGACGGAGCCGGGTCCGGTGCGCGGCGGACTTGGGCCGGCAGGAGGCCGCCCTGGATCGCGGCCATGGTGAGGTCGGCCAGCTCCGTCACGTCCGCGTCCGGGTAGGGTCCATGTGTCCAACGGCGCCAACCTGGCAGGGAACGACCCGACCCTGATGCCGGCGGAGCTGCGGCGGCGCTGACATGCCTTCGCGGAAGGCGACACCCCGAGCAGTGGTCCATCCCGCGGCTGCCTCCTGCCGGTCAGGGAGGTGTCCCGTGCTGGTCAGGTGGGGGTGGGCTGGGTCTGGATGCAGTTCTTCCATTCGACCCAGCGGCGGAGCCCGCCCCTGGGTCGAATGGAAGAACTGCACCCAGACCCAGCCCATCCCCACCTGACCAGCACGGGACACCTCCCTGACCGGCAGGAGGCAGCCGCGGGATGGACCACTGCTCGGGGTGTCGCCTTCCCCGCAGG
>NZ_MAUD01000238.1 GCF_001700515.1 Streptomyces lushanensis | reverse complement strand
ATCGCCGCGCTCCGTGAGGCCCTGTCCTACGCCTTCCGGCCCGCGCAGGCCACCCGTATCGAAGTGGTCGTCGACGCCGCCGCCCTGCCGTCCGGAAGCCGGGCGGCGGCGTCGACGACCACTTCGATACGGGTGGCCTGCGCGTGCCGGAAGGCGTTGGACAGGGCCTCACGGAGCGCGGCGATCAGATTCCGTCCGGCCAGTTCGCCGACGGCTGTGTCGACCTGTCCGAGAAAGCGGTGGCTCGGCCGGAAACCCAGCGGTACGGCCGCCATGTTGATCTCCCGCAGCACGCGCGTACGCACCCCGGCCGGCGCCTCGGCCGGCCCCTGCTGGAGCGCGAAGATGGCCGTACGGATCTCCTGGATGGTCACGTCCAGTTCGTCGACCGCCTTGTCGATGCCCTGGTGCACCTCGGGGGCGACCGTGCCGCGCTGGGCGGTCGCCAGCGTCATCCCGGTGGCGAACAGCCGCTGGATGACCAGGTCGTGGAGATCACGCGCGATCCGGTCCCGGTCCTCCAGGACGGCCAGCCGCTCCCGGTCCCGCTGGGCTTCGGCCATCATCAGCGCCAGCGCCGACTGGGCCGCGAACTGGTCGGCCAGGACGCGTTCCCGCTCCCCGAAACGGCGCGCGCCCCGTGCGCGGGGCATCACGAGAGCGCCGAGCACCCGGCCGTCGGCCCGCAGCGGCAGCAGCATGCCGGGGCCGAAGTCCGCGGCCAGGGCGGGTGTCACCCGCGGGTCGGTGGCGAGGTCGTCCACGAACAGGGACTCACCGGCCAGAAGCGTCCTGGTCACGGCGTTCTCGGCCGGGACGACACAGTTGCGCTTGACGGTCGGATGGTCGTCGGAGACGGCCACGACCTCCAGTGCGCCGTCCTCCGTGCGCAGCAGCACCACGCCGATGACCGAATCCGCCAGTCTGCGGATCTGCTCGGCGACCACGGACAGCGCTTCCGCGGCGCCTCCCGCGTCACCGCTGGTGAGCAGGGCGGTGGTGACGGCGACCGAGCCGTCGATCCATCGCTCGCGCTGTCTGGCCGCTTCGTACAGCCGCGCGTTGCCGATGGCGTTCCCGGCCTCGGTGGCGAGTACGCGCACCATGTGCACGTCGTAGTCGCTGAACTCGCCGCCGCCCGGCTTCTCGGCCAGATAGAAGTTGCCGAGGACCTCGCCCTGGGCGCGGATGGGAACATCGAGGAACGTCCGCACCGGCGGAGGTGCCGGAGGAAGTCCGGCGGCGCGCGGCCCGACGGCCGGATCGGCGAGCCGGATCGGCTCCTGGCCCCTCATCGGCACACCCGCAAGACCGGTGCGCCCATCGGGCGGGTGGCCGATCCGCCGGATCACGTCGCCGCCGGTGCCATGGCTCACGAAGTCCGAGTGGCTCTCGCCCGTCTCGTCGAGGACTCCGATCGCGGCGAAGCGGGCCCCGGCCAGTTCGGTGGCGGTCTCACAGATCCGGGCGAGTGTGGTGTGCAGTCCGCGGCCCGTACCGACGGAACACATCGCCTCCAGCAGCTGTGGCACTCGCGCGGTGTTCTCGACGGACAGGCCCTCCAGGCTGCTGGCGGCGCGGGTGACCGCGTCGAGAGGGCCCAGAGGCTCGGGCACTTTCATAAGCCAGAGCGTAGTAACTCCCATTTGATAGGGAAAGTCCACTTGCGCATCTCGCTCATCGGGCCGGTGACCCGGCAGGACCGTCGGCGACCGGTGGACAGCGGACAGCGATCAGCCGGTCATGAGCCGATCACCGGCCCGCTCACGCTCCAGCATCCGCCGCAGCGGCCCCTCGTCGGCCGCCAGCTCGGCGTAGGGGCCCCGCTGTACGGGACGGCCACCGTCGAGCACGATCACCTCGTCCACCCTGTCGAGCCCTCGCAAACGGTGGGTGATCAGCAGTGTCGTGCGGCCCTCCGTCGCCTCCAGCAGATCGGCGGTCAGCGCGTCCGCCGTCACCAGGTCCAGATGTTCGGCGGGCTCGTCCAGGATCAGCACCGGGAAATCGGCGAGGAGCGCGCGGGCCAGGGCCAGACGCTGCCGCTGGCCGCCCGAGAGCCGGGCGCCGTGCTCACCGACCAGGGTGTCGAGCCCGGCGGGCAGCCCGTCGACCCAGTCGAGCAGCCTGGCCCGGCGCAGAGCCTCACGCAGCTCGTCCTCGGTCGCCCCGGTACGGGCGAGCCTCAGGTTCTCGCGTACGGAACTGTCGAAGAGATGGGCGTCCTGCGCGCACAGCCCGACAAACCTCCGGACGGTGTCCCCGTCGAGCGCGGCCAGGTCCGTACCGCCGAGGCGGCAGTCGCCCTCGCGTGCGTCCAGGAAGCGCAGCAGCACCTGCGCGAGGGTCGTCTTGCCCGACCCCGAAGGCCCGACGACGGCGACCCGCTTCCCCGCGCTCAGCGTCAGATCGACACCGCTGAGCGCGTCCCGCCGCTGCCCCGCGTACCGCGCCGAGAGCCCTCGTACCTCCAGCGGGAACGGTGATACGGGAGAGACGGCCGGCCGCTCGGGCTCGTGTACGGGAACGGGGGCGTCCAGCACCTCGCACACCCGCTCCGCACCGCGCCTGGCCCGCTGCCGGTACCGCACGGCGAGCGGCAGCCCGGTCACCGCCTCGAACGCGGCGAGCGGAGTCAGGACGACCACGGCCAGCTCCACGCCGTCGAGGCGTCCCTCACGGACCGCCTGAACGCCCACGAGCGCCGCCGCGGCCACGGTCAGTCCACAGACCAGCGCGGAGAGTCCGCCGCCGAGCGCGTTGGCGCTCGCGCCACGCGCGGCGACGGCCGTCAGCGTTCCGTCGGCCTCGCGCACCCCGCGCATACGGCTCCGCAGCGCGCCCGCGACGGTCAGCTCCGCGGTGCCCCGGAGCAGATCGGTGACCCGGGTGGCCAGGAGTCCGCGCGCCGGGGCCGACCGCCGCTCGGTGCGGCGGGAGCAGGCGCCGCTCACCAGCGGAACGCCCACCCCGGCAAGGAGCAGCCCGGCGGCCAGTACGGCTCCCGCCTCCGGCAGCAGCCACGCGGTGAATCCGGCGGTCCCCATCCCGACGAGCAGGGCGGCACCGACCGGAAGCAGCCACCGGAGCCAGTAGTCCTGGAGCTCGTCCACATCGGCGACCAGCCGGGACAGCAGATCCCCGCGGCGGGTCTCGCGCAGTCCGGCGGGCGCGATGCGCTCCAGCCGCCGGTACACGGAAACCCTGAGATCGGCGAGCATCCTGAGCACGGCGTCGTGCGACACGAGGCGCTCGGCGTAGCGGAAGACGGCCCGCCCGATACCAAAAGCGCGGGTCGCCGTCACCGCGACCATCAGATGGAGAACGGGGGGCTGCTCGGAGGCGCGCGAGATGAGCCAGCCGGACACCGCCATGAGCCCGACGGCGCAGCCGAGGGCGCAACTGCCGAGAACCAGCGCCAGTACGAAACGTCCGCGCAGCGCTCCGGCGGCGGCTCTCATCCGCGCCAGTGGCCCCACGGCGGATCCGCCTCGCTCACCGGCCGCCCCGCGATCGGCCACCGGCACGGCGTGTCCACCGACGGCGTCGTCCCGGGCATCCGCGTCAACCTGTCCGCCGACCTCCCCATCGACCGAAGCCGCGGGCCCCGGCACAGAGTCCGCCGGCACGGACCCCATCGGCACAGAGCCCGCCGACGCAAGGCCGAGACCGTCGCGCTCCGCCACCGATCCGGAGGCTCCCGCCCCGCCCGCCAGCCGCTCCGGCAGCGCGATCACCCGGTCGGCCACCGCGAGCAGCGCCGGTCTGTGAACGACGAGCAGCACCGTACGGCCCAGGGCCAGCCGCCGTACCGCCTCGACGATGCCCGACTCCGTCCCAACGTCGAGCGCCGCCGTGGGCTCGTCCAGCAACAGCAGCGGCCGGTCGGCGAGAAAGGCCCTGGCCAGCGCGAGCCGTTGCCGCTGACCGGCCGAGAGCCCGGAACCGTCCTCACCGAGCCGGGTGTGCACGCCCTGCGGCAGCGCCGTCACGAACTCATCCGCGCCCGCCTCCCGCAGCGCGTCCAGGACCGCCGCGTCGTCCGCGTCCGGCCGGGCCAGCCGTACGTTCTCCGCGATCGTGCCCGCGAAGAGATACGGCTGCTGCGGAACCCAGGCGATCCGCTCCCGCCAGCCGTCCGGATCGAGGGAGGACAGATCGCGGCCGTCCACCCGTACCCGGCCCTCGTCCGGTGCGGTGAAGCCCAGCACCACCTGGAGCAGCGTCGACTTGCCGACGCCGCTCGGACCGACCAGGGCGACCGTCTCCCCCGGCTCGACCGTCAGCGTGGCCGCGTCCAGCGAGGCTTCCGTACGGCCCTGATGGCGGACGATCACACCGTCCAGCTCCAGCCTTGGCGCACCTGTACCTGGTATCTCTCCCCTACCGCCGGCCGCGGGCCCGGTCTCCAGGACCGTGAAGATCTCCTCGGCGGCCGACAGCCCTTCGGCCGCCGCGTGATACTGCGCGCCCACCTGCCGGATCGGCAGATAGGCCTCGGGCGCCAGGATCAGCACCACAAGCCCCGTGTACAGATCCAGATCGCCGTGCACGAGCCGCATCCCGATCCCGACCGCGACCAGAGCCACCGACAGCGTCGAGAGCAGTTCCAGCGCGAACGACGACAGAAAGGCGATACGCAGCGTCTGGAGGGTGGCCCGCCGGTACTCCGAGGTGATGGCGCGGATCGACTCGGCCTGCGCCTTGGCCCGACCGAAGACCTTCAGCGTCGGCAGTCCGGCGACCACATCCAGGAAGTGGCCCGACAGCCGGGAGAGCAGCCGCCACTGACGGTCCATCCGGGCCTGAGTCGCCCAGCCGATGAGCACCATGAACAGTGGGATCAGCGGCAGGGTCAGCACGATGACCGCCGCCGAGACCCAGTCCTCGGTGACGATCCTCGCCAGAACCGCCACCGGCACCACCACCGCGAGCCCCAGTTGGGGCAGATAGCGCGCGAAGTAATCGTCCAGAGCGTCCACACCGCGGGTGGCGAGCGCGACCAGTGAACCGGTGCGCTGCCCGCTCAGCCACCCGGGGCCGAGTGCGGTCGCCCGCTCCAGCAACTGTCCGCGCAGTTCCGACTTGACCGCCGCGCTCGCTCGATGGGCCGCCAGTTCGGTCAGCCAGGAGACCAGAGCACGCCCGACGGCGACGGCGACCAGCAGAAGCAACGCGGTGCGCAGCTCCGAAGCGTCGAGTCCGCGCTGGAACGCCCCGACCACCACCTCGGCGATCAGCATCGCCTGGGCGATCACCAGCCCCGCGCCGGCCACCCCCAGCACCACCACGGCGATCAGGAAGGAGCGAGTGGCCCTGGCATACCGCAGCAGACGCGGATCGACTGGTTTCACGTGAAACACCTCCTCCTACGGACCGGGCTCTGCGCGCGTACGTGTCGGCGGCTACGCATCGGCGATGTGCTGCGTTCCTATCCGCTTGCGGAACACCCAGTACGTCCATCCCTGGTAGAGCAGCACCAGCGGAGTCGCGATACCCGCGCACCAGGTCATGATCTTCAAGGTGTACGGAGTGGACGACGCGTTCGTCACCGTGAGGTTCCATGCCGGGTTCAGCGAGGACGGCATGACGTTCGGGAAGAGCGTCAGAAAGAGCATCGCCACCACGGCCACGATCGTCACGCCCGAGAGCGCGAACGACCAGCCCTCGCGTTTCGCCGCCATGGCCCCGATCGCGGCGACCAGTGCCACCACCGCCACGATCAGCGCGATCAGGCTCTTGCCGTCGCCCTTGTCCGCCTGGGTCCAGAGCAGAAAACCGAGCGCCGACAGGGCGGTCGGCACCCCGAGTCCGATCGCCAGCCTCCTGGCCCGGACCCGGATGTCTCCCACCGTCTTGAGCGCGGCGAACACCGTGCCATGGAAGGTGAAGAGAGTCAGGGTGACCAGGCCGCCGAGGAGCGCGTACGGATTGAGCAGATCCGCGACGTCGCCGATGTACTCCTTGTGCGCGTCGATCTTGACGCCGCGCACGATATTGCCGAACGCGACGCCCCAGAGCACGGCGGGCAGCAACGAGGTCCAGAAGATCGCGTGTTCCCAGTTGCGCTGCCAGCTCTCCTCGGGCCGCTTGGCCCGGTACTCGAAGGCGACACCGCGCACGATCAGACAGACCAGGATGAGCAGCAGCGGCAGATAGAAGCCCGAGAAGAGCGTGGCGTACCACTCGGGAAAGGCGGCGAAGGTCGCCCCGCCCGCACCGAGCAGCCAGACCTCATTGCCGTCCCAGACCGGCCCGATGGTGTTGATCAGGACCCGGCGTTCCTTGCGGTCGCGGGCCAGCAGTTTGGTGAGGACTCCGATGCCGAAGTCGAACCCTTCGAGAAAGAAGTAGCCGGTCCAGAGGACGGCGATCAGAACGAACCAGACGTCGTGGAGTTCCATGGCCATAGCTCCTCAGGTCCTCAGTACGAGAAGGCCATCGGCCGGTCGGCGTCCGTGTGGTCGCCGCCGATCCTTGTGGGCGGATGGAGGTCGGCGTCCGTCAGCTCCGGCGGGCCGGCCTTGACGTACTTGACCATCAGCTTGACCTCGACGACCGCGAGCACTCCGTACAGCAGGGTGAAGACGGTCATCGAGGTGAGGACCTCGCCCTGGGAGACTCCGGGGGAGACCGCGTCGGCCGTGCGGAGCACTCCGTACACGACCCATGGCTGGCGTCCCGTCTCGGTGAAGATCCAGCCCCAGGCGTTGGCGATCAGCGGGAAGAGCAGGGTCCAGAGGGCGACGATCCAGTACCACCTGGTGAGCTTCGGACTGAGCGCTCTGCGCCGGAGGAGCACCAGATGGGGCACTTCGTCCTCGCCCGTCCGCAGGGCGGGTGGCAGCAGGAACGTCCGCCGCGTCAGCCAGAGCCCCAGCAGACCGATGCCGAACGAGGCCATTCCGAAGCCGATCATCCAGCGGAAGCCCCAGTACGCGACCGGGATGTTGGGCCGGTAGTCGCCGGGACCGTATTTCTGCTGCTCGGACCTGTTGATGTCGTTGATACCGGGGACATGCGAGCTGAAGTCGTTGTCGGCGAGGAAGGAGAGCAGTCCGGGGACCTCGACGGCCACGGTGTTGTGGCCCTTCTCGACGTCTCCGTAGGCGAACAGCGAGAACGGCGCGGGCGACTCGCCCTCCCACAGGGCCTCCGCCGCCGCCATCTTCATCGGCTGCTGCTTGAACATGACCTTGGCGAGCGAGTCACCGCTCACAGCGGTGAGCAGTCCGGCGATCACAACGGTGACCAGGCCGAGGCGGAGCGAGGTCCGCATGACCGGTATGTGCTTACTCCGCGCGAGATGGAAGGCGGCGATACCGACCATAAAGGCACCGCCGACCAGGAAAGCGGCCGTCAGGGTGTGGAAGAACTGGGTGAGCGCGGTGTCCTGGGTCAGCACTTTCCAGAAGTCGGTGAGTTCGGCGCGGCCGGCTTCCTTGTTGATGCGATAGCCGACCGGATGCTGCATCCAGGAGTTGGCCGCCAGGATGAAGTAGGCGGAGAGGACCGTGCCGATCGAGACCATCCATATACAGGCCAGATGGATCTTCTTCGGCAGTTTGTCCCAGCCGAAGATCCACAGTCCGATGAAGGTCGACTCGAAGAAGAAGGCGATCAGCGCCTCGAAGGCGAGCGGAGCGCCGAAGACGTCGCCGACGAATCGCGAGTAGTCGGACCAGTTCATCCCGAACTGGAACTCCTGCACGATGCCGGTGACGACACCCATCGCGATATTGATCAGAAAGAGCTTGCCCCAGAACTTTGTGGCCTTGAGGTACTTGGGATTCTCCGTGCGGACCCACGCGGTCTCCAGGCCGGCCGTGAGCGCGGCGAGCGAGATCGTCAGAGGGACGAAGAGGAAGTGATAGACGGTGGTGATGCCGAACTGCCATCGCGCCAGGGTCTCCGGCGCCAGAGCGAGGTCCACGTCGTCTTCTCCTTACATCGCCGTGGTCACAGCGGCAGCTTGTCCCGTTCACCTAGGACATACGAGAGGAAACAGGACGTGCTTGTGAATGCGTTCACATTCACAAGCATTATGCCGCACACGCATCCGGACCTTCACGGGGGGGTCGGCATGCGTCGGGGCGGCCTCGAAGAGACCGCCCCGCACCACTCCCGTATCGCCCTCGTACGGCCGCACCAGACGCGCCGGACCAGACGCACTCCGCCGGCCCCGCCTCCGGCCTGCTCAGGCTCCGGCTACAGCTCCTTGCGGAACGCCTCGGCCGCCTGGAGGAAGACGTCATTGGCCTCGTGTTCGCCGATCGTGACCCGCACTCCCTCGCCCGCGAAGGGCCGTACGACCACACCGGCCGCCTCGCAGGCCGCCGCGAAGTCGAGCGTGCGCCCGCCCAGCCGCAGCCACACGAAATTGGCCTGGGTCTCGGGCACGGTCCAGCCCTGGTCGACCAGGCCCGCGTAGACCCGCGTGCGCTCGGCGACCAGCGCGCCGACCCGGCCCAGCAGTTCGTCCTCGGCACGCAGGGAGGCGATCGCCGCCTCCTGTGCGATCTGGCTCACACCGAACGGAACAGCGGTCTTCCGCAGGGCGGCGGCCACCGGTTCATGGGCGATCGCGAAGCCGACCCGCAGCCCGGCCAGTCCGTAGGCCTTGGAGAACGTACGCAGCACGGCCACATTGGGGCGCTCGCGGTAGATCTCCACGCCGTCCGGCACCCCCGCGTCGCGGATGAACTCGCGGTAGGCCTCGTCCAGCACCACCAGCACATCGCCCGGAACACGGTCGAGGAACCGTTCCAGCTCGGCGCGGCGCACCACTGTGCCCGTCGGGTTGTTGGGGTTGCAGACGAAGATCAGCCGGGTCCGATCGGTGATCGCGTCGGCCATCGCGTCCAGGTCGTGCACGTCGCCCGAGGTCAGCGGCACCTCTATGGAGGCCGCGCCCGAGATCCGGGTGATGATCGGATACGCCTCGAAGGAACGCCAGGCGTAGACGACCTCGTCACCGGGGCCCGAGGTGGCCTGGACGAGCTGCTGGGCCACGCCCACCGAGCCGGTGCCGGTCGCGAGATGCGCGACGGGCACGCCGAAGCGCTCCGCCAGCTCGTCCATCAGACCGGTGCAGGCCATGTCCGGGTAGCGGTTGAAGACGCCCGCGGCCGAGATCGCCCGCTCCATCACACCCGGCAGCGGCGGATACGGGTTCTCGTTGGAGGACAGCTTGTACGCGACGGGCCCTCCGGACGCGGCCGGCCTGCCCGGCTTGTAGGTGGGGATGCCGTCCAGCTCGGCGCGCAGCTTGGGGCTCGTCTCGCTCACCGCAGGTCCTCCTCGGCCGTTCACGGGTCCGTACAACTTCTCTGACGACTTCAACGACGACTTCAATGCTGTTCACCTTATGAGGATTCGCGGCTCCTGCGAACCCGGCCGCCGGACCACCACCCGGACCGCCGCGGGACCCCCGGAAGAAGGGGGCGCACTCGCTTCCATGGCGCGCGCCGGTGGCCCACTCCGTGGCGCGCGTCCCCCGTAGAGGTGAGTTGAGACCTCTTCGAAACATGGGCCCTACGACAGGCCCATACGGCTCGTTGCATGGCAGAACATCGCTACACCTGTTAATTCCTTTATGTTCCAAGGCC
This sequence comes from Streptomyces lushanensis, assembly GCF_001700515.1. Lineage (GTDB taxonomy): Bacteria > Actinomycetota > Actinomycetes > Streptomycetales > Streptomycetaceae > Streptomyces > Streptomyces lushanensis. Next base: position 6,082 of record NZ_MAUD01000238.1, on the reverse strand, counting down.
ATTAACCACCTTCAACCATGCAAAAACGTGCCTGCCCATAGGTGATTGTGCGACCGGACCCACCGCCCGCCCGAGCCCTACTATCGGCTCGCCATGACAGCAGCAGGGAAACACCAGGTGAGCCGGACGGACACATCCCGCCGGGGAAGCCGGCAAGGTCGGGCGGGCATCCGGGACGTGGCCGCCGCAGCCGGTGTCTCCATCACGACTGTCTCGGACGCGCTCAACGGCAAGGGACGGTTACCCGACGCCACGCGACGCCATGTCCGAGAGGTCGCCGAACGCCTCGGCTATCGACCGTCCGCCGCCGCCCGAACCCTCCGTACCGGCAAGTCGGGCCTCATCGGCCTGACGGTCACGACGTACGGGGATGAACCTTTCACCTTCACCGAGTTCGCCTACTTCGCCGAGATGGCCAGGGCCGCCACCTCCGCCGCGCTCGCGCGCGGCTACGCCCTCGTCATCCTCCCCGCCACCTCCCGCCATGACGTCTGGGCGAATGTCGCCCTCGACGGCACCGTCGTCATCGATCCCTCCGACCACGATCCGGTCGTCACCGAACTCGTCCGCCAGGGCCTTCCCGTCGTCTCCGACGGCCGGCCCGCGGGCACCCTTCCCGTCACCGCCTGGGTCGACAACGACCACGAGGCGGCCGTCCTCGATCTGCTCGACCATCTCGCCGCGGCCGGGGCACGCCGGATCGGTCTGCTCACCGGCACCACCACGGACACCTACACCCGGCTCTCCACCACCGCCTACCTGCACTGGTGCGAACGCGTCGGCCAGGACCCGGTCTACGAGTCCTATCCCGCCCACGACCCGTGCGCCGGGGCCGTCGCCGCCGACCGGCTGCTGGCCCGCCCGGACCGGCCCGACGCCGTGTACGGGCTCTTCGATCCCAACGGCACCGATCTGCTCGCCGCCGCACGGCGGTACGGACTGCGCGTACCGGACGACCTCCTGCTCGTCTGCTGCAGCGAGTCCACCGTGTACGCGTCGACGGAACCGCCCATCACGACGCTGTCGCTCAAGCCGCGCCGTATCGGCACCGCCGTCGTCCAGCTCCTCATCGACGCCATCGAAGGGCTGGAGACCGACCGGCCGGTCGAGCAGGTCATACCGACCGAACTCATCGTCCGCACCTCCTCCCAGCGACGCCCTCCGCGCACCACGGTCAGCGCGCCCCGCTCTCCCGCGGGTGACTGACCGAAGGCCCCGACCTTTCGCATTTCGGGCGATCGGCGCGAAAACAGCCGCTGAACCGGAGGTGCAATCGGATTCACCACCCCTGGTGCGTCACACAGGACGAGCTGCATTCCTATGATGGGCGGACGACACCACGGACCTTCCCTCACCACCGGTGGACTCACCGCCACCGGCCGGACGGCCCGCGAGGTGTACGGCGGTACGACGGCGGTGGAGGGGTCGATGACACAGGGGGCCGGCCAGGGACCCGTGGTGCGGACGGCGACGTTGCGCGACTTCCGCGTACCGCCGTACGCACAGGTCCCCGTGCAGTCCGGACCGCCCGGACAGCCCGGCCCCACGGCCGGTCCCATGTCCGGGCACCCCGGCAACGCCGTCCCCGACGACGAGCTGCCGGAGGGCTACACCCCCACCGAGCGCGACCTCCCGGTGATCAACCGGGGGGACACGGTCCAGGTACGGGTGGCTCCCGTCGCCGATCCGTCGGGGGACGGCCTCGGCCCGCTCTACGTCGTCGGCGATGTCCACGGTTATCTCGACGAACTCCTCGTCGCGCTCGCCGGACAGGGGCTGATCGACACCGACGGCCACTGGACGGCGGGCAGCGCCCGCCTCTGGTTCCTCGGTGACTTCACCGACCGCGGTCCGGACGGTATCGGTGTCATCGACCTCGTCATGCGGCTCTCCGCGGAGGCGGCGGCGGCGGGCGGTTACTGCAAGGCCCTGATGGGCAATCACGAACTCCTGCTGATCGGTGCCAGGCGGTTCGGCGACACTCATGTCAACTCCGGCGCGGGCACGGCCACTTTCCAGGCCGCCTGGCTGCTGAACGGCGGTCAGCGCACCGATATGGAGCGCCTTCAGGACGTCCATCTCCAGTGGATGTCCCGGCTCGACGCGGTGGTCGAGGAGGAGGGGCATCTGCTGGTGCACTCCGACACGACGGCCTATCTGGACTACGGTTCCACGATCGAGGACGTCAACGACACCATTCACCAGATCCTGACGCGCAATGACGCGGACGAATGCTGGGATCTGTTCCGCAAGCTCACGAAACGCTTCGCGTTCCGCGACGAGGGCGGCCCGCAGGCAGTTCAGGAACTGCTCTCCAAGTACGGCGGACAGCGCATCGTCCATGGCCACAGCCCTATTCCCTATCTGCTGGGCGAGGTCGGCACCGAAGATGTCCCGGACGGCGAGCCCGACACCGGACCGGTGGTGGAAGGGCCACATGTATATGCCGACGGACTTGCCATCGCGATGGACGGTGGAGTGACCATGGCGGGAAAGCTGCTGGTCGTCCGGCTTCCCCTGGAGAACTGAAACTCCGTCACGCGGTGATTTCCGCAAACCCCCTGTCACCACGCACCGGAAGAGCTCTACCATCGGTTTATCCGTAGCAGGCTCTCCTCCGTTTTCGCCAACCGCCCGTCCTGTGCGGGCGAGACCCTGTTCGGCGGATCTTCGGGGATCAATCAGGCCGGGGCGTCTGGTGCGGTGACTCGCAAGGCAAAGGATCGTCGCCGACGGCCTGGACGTACTCGGCCGACTCCGACAACGCGGCGAGGTGCCGTGCCAGGCGTTCCGGACCCGCGAAGATCCGCCGGACAGGGCCTCACCGGCCCTACGGAGCATCGGGGGATGCACATGAACAGCGCTCCACACCTGCTGAGCGAGGATCGCGCGGAATTCGAGCGGATCCTCGATGACGTACTGCGCAACGCACACGACCGGCCCGATCTCGACACGGCGGGCGAGCGGCTCAACAACGAGCAGCTGCGCACCATGGCGCTGAACGCCACAGCGCCGATCACCACGGCGGCCGCCGCCGAGTACGAGCACTACAGAAAGATCCGCGAGGAGTCGCGCTCGCCGGGGCCTTCCGTCTCGGTCCACGATTCCGTGCTGGAGCCCGAGGGAGGCGAGCCGACGGGATCCGGCGCGGGGCTGACGGCTGTTGTCACCGTGCTGCTCCCGGTGCTCGGGGGCACCGCCGCGGTGATCTTCCTGATCGTCGGCTATCTCCTCAAGGCGCTCAGCCAGCCGCCCGCGTTCGCCGACAGCCTGGTCGCCGTGGGCTGGTTCTTCGGTGCCGTCACCGCGTTGGGCATCCTGGCCGCCGCGACGGGTCTGCTGATCACGGCCCTGCGCAACAGCTCGACCCAGCTTCCCGCCGAGGAGCCGACGACCGGTGAGCTGCCGGACGAAGTCGCCCGTGCGCGGGAGGCCTGGCGCCATGCGCTGCTGGAGCGCGGCATCCTGCCCTTCCTGCGCGCCGCTCTGGCCGACCCGAGTGCGGATCCGACCGCTCCACCGCCCAAGTCGATCAAGCATCTGCCCAGGATCGGCTACAGCCGGCCCGACTTCACCAGCCCGGACGAGGGCGCCACCACCGGCCAGCGCCCGAGCTTCACCAGCCCGGACTTCACCAGCCCCGACTTCGGCGGACCGGACCACCGTCCGGAGTGACCCCCGTTGCCGGCGGCACCGGGGACGTTGTCACCCGAGGGGTGTCCCGTAGTCCCGAGTCCGCCGGGGGTTACGGGACACCCTCGGACCCTGTCCGGCCGATATGAGCGGCGGGGCCGACAGGCCGCCGCCGCTCATATGAACTGGCGGTCGGCCGACTGAAGTGCCGGTCGGTCGACCAGCGGATCAGTCGGCCAGCGGCAGATACACGCGATTGCCGCTCGCCGCGAACTCCTTGGACTTCTGGGCCATGCCCGCCTCGATCTCGGCGGTTCCGAACACCGCGCCCTCCGTCCCGGCGCCCTCCGTCCCGCTGCTCGCCAGGTCGCCGCCGTGTCGCTGCCTGATGTCCTGCGAGATCTTCATCGAGCAGAATTTGGGGCCGCACATCGAGCAGAAGTGAGCCGTCTTCGCCGGTTCCGCCGGGAGGGTCTCATCGTGGAACTCCCGGGCCGTGTCCGGGTCGAGGGCCAGATTGAACTGGTCCTCCCAGCGGAACTCGAACCGGGCGTCGGAGAGGGCGTCGTCCCAGTCCTGCGCTCCCGGGTGGCCCTTGGCGAGATCCGCCGCGTGGGCCGCGATCTTGTAGGTGATGACACCCGTCTTGACGTCGTCCCGGTTCGGCAGACCGAGGTGCTCCTTGGGCGTGACGTAGCAGAGCATCGCCGTCCCCCACCAGGCGATCATCGCCGCGCCGATCCCGGAGGTGATGTGGTCGTACGCCGGAGCCACATCGGTCGTCAGCGGGCCGAGCGTGTAGAACGGCGCCTCCTCGCAGATCTCCTGCTGGAGGTCGATGTTCTCCTTGATCTTGTGCATCGGGACATGGCCCGGTCCCTCGATCATCGTCTGCACGCCGAGCCGCTTCGCGGTCGAGTTCAGCTCCCCGAGGGTACGCAGTTCGGCGAACTGGGCCTCGTCGTTGGCGTCCGCGATGGAGCCCGGCCGCAGACCGTCCCCCAGGGAGTACGTCACGTCGTACGTCGCGAGGATCTCGCACAGCTCCTCGAAGTTCTCGTACAGGAACGACTCCTTGTGATGCGCCAGGCACCAGGCCGCCATGATCGAGCCGCCCCGCGAGACGATGCCGGTCTTACGGCGCGCTGTCAGCGGCACATACCGCAGCAGCACCCCGGCGTGGACCGTCATGTAGTCGACGCCCTGCTCGGCCTGCTCGATGACCGTGTCCTTGTAGATCTCCCAGGTCAGCTCCTCGGCCCTGCCGTCGACCTTCTCCAGCGCCTGGTAGAGCGGCACGGTGCCGATCGGGACGGGGGAGTTGCGCAGCACCCACTCGCGCGTGGTGTGGATGTTGCGGCCGGTGGAGAGGTCCATGACCGTGTCGGCGCCCCAGCGCGTCGCCCAGGTCATCTTCTCCACCTCCTCCTCGATGGAGGAAGTGACCGCGGAATTGCCGATGTTGGCGTTGACCTTGACCAGGAACCGCTTGCCGATGATCATCGGCTCGATCTCCGGATGATTGACATTCGCCGGCAGTACGGCCCGGCCCGCGGCGATCTCCTCGCGGACGACGTCCGGGGACACGTTCTCGCGGATCGCGACGTACTCCATCTCCGGTGTGATGTCTCCACGACGGGCGTACGCAAGCTGTGTCACCGCCTGACCGCTCCGGCTCCGGCGCGGCTGACGCGGCCGGCCCGGGAAGACCGCGTCGAGGTTGCGCAGCCCTCCGCGCGGCGCCGTGTGCTTCAGTCCGTCGTCCTCGGGCCGGACCGGCCGGCCCGCGTACTCCTCGGTGTCACCGCGCCCGATGATCCAGTTCTCCCGCAGCGGCGCGAGACCGCAGCGTACGTCGGTCTCGACGGTGGGATCGGTGTACAGCCCCGACGTGTCGTACAGCGTCACGTCCTTGCCATTGGTGAGATGCACCCGGCGGACCGGCACTTGGAGATCGGGGCGTGAGCCCTGGACATATCCCTTGTGCCAGCCGATGGACCTCTGGGCCTCGCTCGGATCTCCCGAATCGGAGGCAGACGTGTGTGCGTCCTGAACGGTCATGAGACCTACTCCCTACGCCGGCATTACCCGGTAACAGGTTCAGCGGTCGGCGCAGCTCAGGGGTCCTGGGGATACGTCCCGGGACTACACAGTCAGCGCCCTCTCAGCCCGGTGCTCCGAGCTCCCGCGTGTGCAAAAGGTGCCCCCACGCTAGCGTCATATCCGGCGTGCTGAACAGAGGGCCTCCGGCTTCTTGCGATGATCGGAGGGTGACCTCACCCCAGCAGACCCACGAATCACACGGACACTCGCACAGCCATGGCCCCGCCGCGCCGGTCTCCCGGCACCTTCGCAAGGTCATCGCCGCGGTCCTGATTCCGTTCGCGACCGCGGTGGTCGTCGGGCTGGCCGTGCTCTGGCCGGGTGGCACACCGGCGCAAGAACGCAC
>NZ_MAUD01000237.1 GCF_001700515.1 Streptomyces lushanensis | reverse complement strand
CCGGCGCGGTGGGTGTCGAGACACCGGCCCCGCTCGGCTCCGCGCTGGAGCGTGTCGACGGTCTGGCGAGCGCCGTGCTCGACTCCAGCCCGGCCAGGGCCGGGGACGTACTCGTGATCATCTCCCTCTCCGGGCGCAACGCCCTGCCCGTCGAGATGGCGACCCACGCGCGGGAGCTGGGACTGACGGTCATCGGTGTGACCTCCCTGGCCTACGCGACGGAGACGACCGCCCGGAACCGCTCGGGCACCTATCTCAAGGACCACTGCGACATCGTTCTCGACAACGGGATCGCGGTGGGCGACGCGGAACTGACCGCCGACGGCATCGAGGCTCCGTTCGCGCCCGCGTCCACGGTCGTCACCAGCGCCCTGATGCAGGCGATGATGGCCGCCGCCGCGGAGGAACTCGTCCACCGGGGCATCGAGCCGCCGTTGCTGCGGTCGGGCAATGTGGACGGTGGGACCGAATGGAATCGCCGCGTCATGACGGAGTACGCCGACCGTATCTTCTACCGCCACTGAACCGTCCCCCCGTTCGAACAGTGAGCGTGCGGAAGTAGCCAAAGCAACGGCAGATGAGGCGGCGGCCGGAACAGTCGAACAACTAGAACTGACAACCGAGACCTGCGGGAACACTTCCCGTGGGTCTCTGCCGTATGCGCGCCCCCGATGCGCGACTTTGCGTCACGAAAGCCTCGGTTGGCGGATTTCTGATCTTTCACGAGAAGGTAATGTTCGTGCAAAGTAAGGGAACCTGCGGTGTTGCATCATCGGAACTGTCGGCATGCGGGCGCCTGCAACCGCGCCCTGAGCGGCAGTTCGGACGACCGCACCACCGCATCGCACCGCCACACCAGCACATCACGGCGTCATGGCGTCACGGCAACACCGTGTCGCCGCGTCGCAGAACGAACCGTGTCACAGAACGAACCGCACCACCGAAAGACCGCACGACGGAAAGGGCGAGCCGTGAGAATGCGACCGGACCGCGAGTCCACCGCCAGACCCGTAATGCCCTCTCTCTGAACGGTCTTTCCGGCCGATCCACGCCGGCCGGCCGTCGGCCATCCTCCACTGCCGCGACCCGGCAGAGGTGACGCCCGTACGGCTGCCCGCTCGGCCCCCACCCCCCACTGACCCGACCACACCGCGCCCCGGCGAGCCCGGGGGCGCAGGAGGCAGGCCATCATGAAGTCACTCATCGACCACGCCCGTACCTTCTCCGTCCAGGTGGCGGAGCGCCACGAGGAGTTCCGCGAACTCGCGGCGGGACAGAAACCGCAAGCGCTCTTCATCACCTGCTCGGACTCCCGGGTCATCCCGTCCCTGATCACCGGCGCGCGCCCCGGCGAGCTGTTCGAGCTGCGTACGGCGGGCAACATCGTCCCGCGGTACGACGCCGAGCGGCCCAGCGGCGAGGCCGCCACCATCGAGTACGCGCTCCGTGTGCTCGGCGTCCGCGACATCGTCGTGTGCGGCCACTCCCACTGCGGGGCCGTGGGCGCGCTCGTGCGCGGCGACGACCTGTCCGCCGTGCCGGCCGTCCGCGGCTGGCTCAACCTCGGCGTCCCCGCGCTGCCGGCCGCCCGCGGCCTCGCGCACGCGGTACGCCACCACGCCGCGGCCCAGCTCGAAACCCTCCGCGGCTATCCCGCCGTATGGGAGCGCCACGCCCAAGGCCGGCTCTCCCTGCACGCCTGGTACTACGAAGTGGACACCGGCGCCATCAGCGTCCACCGGCCCGACCTGGGCGGGGAGTTCAGACCGCTGTGACAGCGGTCCCGGCCACCTCACTCCCCATCACGTCCGCTCGTGCGCGCGGACCGCACCCCTAGGAACTACCCTCATGCTCTCCCAGTTGAAGGACCAACGTGTCCTCAGGCGCGACATACTCGCGTCCCTCGTCGTCTTCCTCGTCGCGCTGCCCCTGTGTGTGGGGGTGGCGGTCGCCTCCGGTGTGCCCGCCGAACTCGGGCTGGTCACCGGCATCGTGGGCGGGCTCGTCGTGGGCTTCCTGCCCGGCAGCTCGCTCCAGGTCAGCGGCCCTGCGGCCGGGCTGACCGTGCTCGTGTACGAAGCGGTCGAGGAGTTCGGCCTCGGCGTGCTCGGCGCCATCGTCCTCGTGTCAGGACTGCTGCAACTCGTCCTCGGGGCCCTCGGTTTCGGCCGCTGGTTCCGGGCCATCTCCATCGCCGTGGTCCAGGGCATGCTGGCCGGCATCGGCCTCGTGCTCGTCCTGGGCCAGGTGTACGCCATGGCCGACACGGCCCCACCGTCCGGCGGACTCGGCAAGATCGCCGGGCTGCCCGGACTGATCGGTGAGATTGTCACCAACGGTACGGCGCTGACCGCGTTCCTCGTCGGGGCCGGCACCGTCACCGTCCTGGTGGCCTGGCCCAGGCTGCCCGCACGGGTCCGGGTGGTCCCGGGCCCGCTGGCGGCGGTCGCCCTGGCCACCGGCGCGACGCTGCTGTTCGACCTGCCGCTCGCCAAGGTCGAGGTGAAGGGACTGCTGGAGTCCATACGGCCGCCCGGTCTTGAGGACTTCGGACAGCTCGTGGGCGTGGCCGCGGTCGGCACCGTCCTCGCCTTCACCCTGATCGCCTCGGCGGAGAGTCTGTTCAGCGCCGCCGCGGTCGACCGTATGCACGACGGACCGCGTACCGATTACAACAAGGAACTGATGGCGCAGGGCGTGGGCAACACGGTCTGCGGAGCACTGGGCGCACTGCCGATGACCGCGGTCATCGTGCGCAGCGCCGCCAATGTCCAGGCCGGCGCGCGGACACCGCTCTCCCGGATCCTGCACGGTCTGTGGCTGCTGCTGTTCGCCGCGCTGCTGCCCTCGGCGATCGGCGTCATCCCGCTGGCGGCGCTCGCGGGCGTCCTGGTGCACGCCGGGTGCAAGCTGGTCCCGGTACGGGATCTGGTGCCGCTGTGGCGGGAGCACCGCGGCGAGGCGGTGATCCTCGCGGTCACGGCGGTGGCGATCCTGGTCACGAACCTCTTCGAGGGCGTGATCCTGGGACTGCTGCTCGCGGTGGTCAAGACGGCGTGGGAGATCTCCCATCTCCATCTCGACGTCAGGGAACTGACGGGCGGCCGGCTGGTGGTGTCGTTCACCGGGAACGCGACCTTCCTCAGGCTGCCCAGGACGTTGGAGCAGTTGGAGGCGCTGCCCAAGGACCGTCCGATCGAACTGGACCTGTCCGGACTGCGCCATGTCGACCACGCCTGCCGGATCGCCCTGGAGAACTGGGCGCTGCGGCACAACGACGCGGAGACGGAACCGGTACGCATGCGTCCGCCGACCGTCATCTGACGTCTCGCACGCCGGTCGCACATCGGCGCCGGGCGGCGGTCGCACCAGGCCGCCCGGCGCCGTCCGCCCGCCGCGGACCGGCGCACCGACGGGCCGACGCGGCGGACCGACGGCGCACCGGCCGGTGGACCGGCCGGACAGCGGCTCGGTCGAGCAGCTCCGCCGAACAGCGGCCCTGCCGAAGAACAGCGGCCCGTCGGACAAGACAGCGGCTCAGTCGGACAGCGCCCTGGAGAGATCCAGCGAGGCCGCCATCCGGATCGTCACATCCTCCGCGTACACCGCGTCGGGACGCTCGAACGCGGACCTGCTCGCCCCCCGCAGAAACGTCACCACACCCAGTGACCGGCCCCGGCTGCGCAGCACCGTGCACAGCGCGTGCACCGAGTCGGGCGGCCACTGGCGCGAGGTCGCCCAGGTCGGCGAGGGCGGCGAGCCCGAGGGCGCGCTCGCGCGCACCGAGCCGGTACGGTCCATCGCCTGGAGCGCCGGATGCCCGCCCGCGTACCGCACCGGTATACCGCCGGAGGTCATCTGCGTACTGGGCCCGGACCCGCCGCCGGACGGCGTCGCCACCGCCCGTACCAGCCGTACGGGAGCCTCCGGGGCCGAGGAGAACGAGCCCGCCCTCGGCTCGCCCGCCACCAGATCGATCAGCGCGTGATCGGCGAAGCCCGCCAGCGCGAAGTCCAGATAGACCGTCGCCGCCTCCATCGGGTCCTCGCACTCGACGGCGGCCCGCCCGGCCCGGTGGAGCTGACTGCTGCGGAACCGCAGCCGGTCCGCCTCCTGCGAGGCCAGCTTCGCCTCCGTCGCGTCCTGGAACATCCAGCCCACACCCAGCGGCACCGGCTCCTCCGCCAGCGGCGACGCCAGCCGCAGAAAGCCGCTGCGCCAGCAGCGCCGCCGGTCGCCCTCGGGCGTACGGACCGTGACCCACAGCTCGGCGGGCGACTTCGGCGCGCCTTCGGCGAGCACATGGTGGAGCGCGGCCTCCAGCTCCTCGACGCCCTGGACGACCAGCTCGCCCAGCGGGCGTCCCAGCACCGCCGTACGCCCGGAACCGAGCGCGCGCGCCGCGTAGCTGTTGACGACGGTGGGCCGCAGATCGACGTCGACCAGGACGACTCCCCAGGACGCGTCGTCGAAGAGCGCCTCGCTCAGCGCGATGGACCGCTCCAGATCGATCTGCTCATGGACCTCGCTGAACGCGCTGTACACACCGGCGGGCTTGCCGTCGGGGCCGCGCATCCCGGCCGACTGCGTACGGATCAGGACCCGGCCGCCGTCCTTGCGCAGCAGCGCGAACTCGTCGACCTGCCGGCCCGGCGTCTCCATCACGGCCATCAGCCGTGCCTGCACCTCGTCGGCGTCGGCGGTCCGCACCGCCCATCCGGCGAAGCCCCGCCGCCCGACGGCCTCCTCGGCGGACCAGCCGAGTATGCGCTCGGCCTCGCGGTTCCAGTGCGTGATCACACCGTGCGCGTCGAACGCGCAGAGGGCGGCGTCCATCCCGTCGAGCAGGGCCGCGAGCAGATCCGACCCGGCCCCGTCCCGCTCGCCCTCGGCCACTCCCGACACGCGCGCCCCCGTACCGGGCTCCGGCTCGTCCGGACCTCGCGCGTCGGTGGTCTCACTCCGAGAAGCACTCATCCTGGCACCCCCTGCAGGGCGTCTCCGCCTGTGCTGACGCACGTCCGGCCATTCAACTTCAACGTGACCCAGCACACACAAGGTTCCCCGAAATCGTTGCTTTGAACAATTCTCCGCCCCGCACGTCATTGCCGCACCACCGGGCCCACCAGCCACAGTCCGGGGGCACACCGGCCACAGTCGGGGCCGGGAACCGGTCGCGTCAATATCTCCGTAATTCGCTTGAGTCGCCGCGCGGGGGCGCCTAACGTGAGGCGCACACCGAAAGGAGGTGATCCGGAAGATGTATTCAGTCCGGACAAGTGAGGTGGCTGCGGGCTAACGCCCGTCGTCGTACTCTCTGCAGTACTCGGCCGGGTCGAAGGCCGAAATCCCAAGCAGTCACCCGACCCGCGGACCGCCGGTATGTCCGGCCGGCTCCCTCTCCGGAGGGACCACGGTCCGCGGGTCGTCTGCGTGTCCGCGGGTCGACTACGGGGCCGCGGGTCGACTGCGGGGCCGCGGGTCCGCCCCGTGCGGGTCGCCCACGGCTACGGGCAGAGCCGTTCCGTACGCCAACCGCCCGCCGCGGTCCCGGTCCCTGCGGTCTCCGCGCCCGCGCCCGTCGCGCCCGCCACGGACTCCTCACGGACATACCTCAGCCGGTCGTGGAGCCGGTTCTCGTGGCCCTGCCAGAACTCGACCGTCTCCGGGGTGACACGGAAGCCGCCCCAGCGCGGCGGGACCGGCACCTGTTCGCCCTCGGGGTAGCGGGTCGAGAGGCTCTCGTAGCGGTGGAGCAGGGTCTCCCGGGAGTCGACCGGGGCCGACTGGTCGCTGGCCCAGGCGCCGAGCTGGGAGCCGTGGGGGCGGGTGCGGAAGTACCCGGCGGTCTCGTCGCGGCCGACGCGCGCCGCCGTGCCGGTCACGATGATCTGGCGGGCCAGCGGGTGCCAGGGGAAGAGCAGCGAGACATACGGGTTCGCCTCGATCTCCCGGCCCTTGCGCGAGGTGTAGTTGGTGAAGAAGACGAAGCCGCGCCCGTCGTACGCCTTCATCAGCACCGTGCGGGAGGAGGGACGGCCGTCGGGCGCCGCCGTCGAGACCACCATCGCGTTCGGCTCGTACAGATCGCAGGCCACGGCGGCCCTGAACCAGCGGTCGAACTGTTCCATCGGGGCGGGCGCGAGGTCCGCCTCCAGCAGCGGTGTGCTGCGGTACTGCTCGCGCATGGCGGCGGGATCGGGGTTCTCGTGAGGCACGGGCCCATCCTGCCGCAGGTCCGGCCGGTTCCGTCCGGATCCGGCCGGATCCGG
>NZ_MAUD01000236.1 GCF_001700515.1 Streptomyces lushanensis | reverse complement strand
CCGGGAGGCGCGCCGACCAGCCGGGCCACCGAGTGCTTCTCGCCGTACTCGCTCATGTCGATGCGGACCATGGCCCGCTCGTCGTCGAAGAGGAAGTCCGCGAGCGCCTTGGCCAGTTCGGTCTTGCCGACACCGGTGGGACCGAGGAAGAGGAAGGATCCGGTGGGCCGGTCGGGGTCGGCGATCCCGGCGCGGGTACGGCGCACCGCGTCGGAGACCGCGCGTACCGCCTCCAGCTGGCCGATCAGACGCGTGCCCAGCTCCTGTTCCATACGGAGCAGCTTCTGCGTCTCGCCCTCCAGCAGCCGTCCGGCCGGGATCCCGGTCCAGGAGCCGACCACATCGGCGATGTCGTCCGGGCCGACCTCCTCCTTGACCATCGTGTCCTTGGCGGCCTCCTGCTCGGCCGCCGCGGCCTCCTTCAGCTCCCGCTCCAGGCCCGGGATCTCCCCGTACAGCAGCTTGGACGCGGTGTCGAAGTCACCGTCGCGCTGCGCGCGCTCGGCCTGGCCGCGCAGATCGTCGAGACGTTCCTTCAGCTCACCGACGCGGTTGAGGCCCTGCTTCTCCTTCTCCCAGCGGGCGTTCAGACCGCGCAGCTCCTCCTCGCGGTCGGCGAGGTCGCGGCGCAGCTTCTCCAGCCGCTGCTTGGAGGCCGGGTCGGACTCGTTCTTCAGCGCCAGTTCCTCCATCCGGAGGCGGTCGACGGCGCGCTGGAGCTCGTCGATCTCCAGCGGCGAGGAGTCGATCTCCATCCGGAGCCGCGACGCGGCCTCGTCCACCAGGTCGATGGCCTTGTCCGGGAGGAAGCGCGAGGTGATGTAACGGTCGGAGAGCGACGCGGCGGCGACCAGGGCCGCGTCCGCGATCTGCACCTTGTGGTGCGCCTCGTACCGTCCCTTGAGCCCGCGCAGGATCGCGATCGTGTCCTCGACGGTGGGCTCGGCGACCAGCACCTGCTGGAAGCGCCGCTCCAGCGCCGCGTCCTTCTCGATCCGCTCGCGGTACTCGTCCAGCGTGGTCGCGCCGACCATGCGCAGCTCACCGCGCGCCAGCATCGGCTTGAGCATGTTGCCGGCGTCCATGGCGGAGTCACCGCCGGCGCCCGCGCCCACGACGGTGTGCAGTTCGTCGATGAACGTGATGATCTGTCCGTCGCTCGCCTTGATCTCGGAGAGGACGGTCTTGAGGCGCTCCTCGAACTCACCGCGGTACTTCGCCCCGGCCACCATCGCACCGAGGTCCAGCGAAACCAGCCGCTTGTTCTTCAGCGATTCCGGCACGTCGCCCTTGACAATCCGCTGCGCGAGCCCCTCGACCACGGCGGTCTTGCCGACGCCGGGCTCACCGATCAGCACCGGATTGTTCTTCGTACGGCGTGACAGCACCTGCACCACACGCCGGATCTCCTGGTCCCGGCCGATGACCGGGTCGAGCCTGCCCTCGCGGGCGGCCGCGGTGAAATCGGTACCGAACTTCTCCAGGGCCTTGTACTGGCCCTCCGGGTCGGGTGTGGTCACCCGGCGCCCTCCCCTTGCCTTCTCGAACGCGTCCAGCAGCTTCTTCGCGCCGGCGCCCCGCCGGTCCAGCACCTCCCCGGCCTGTCCGCCCTTGGCCGCGACGCCGATGAGCAGATGCTCGGTGGAGAGATACTCGTCCCCCAGTTCCTTCGCCCGCCCCGCCGCGTCCGCGATGACGGCGAGCATCTCGCGGTTGGGCTGCGGAGGCGCGACGGTGGATCCGGTCACGCTGGGCAGTGCGGCGAGCACCCGCTCGGCACCGGAGCGTACCGCCACCTGGTCCGCTCCGACGGCGGCCAGCAGATCGGTGACGTTCTCGTTGTCCTGGCCCTCCAGCAGCGCGAGCAGCAGATGTGCGGGGGTCAGATCGGGATGGCCGGCCGCCACGGCGCGGTTGGTGGCGGCGTTGATCGCGTCCCGGCTCTTGTTGGTCAGCTCGGCGTCCACGTGCCCACTCTCCTCCTTGCCTGTCCTTGCACAGGTCGTACGTTCTCCGGCTTTGACTGAAGCAACATGCGCAAAGTTGAGTCTATTTCACTCAAGCCTGAACCGGGAGCCCGGTCCCCACCCGGTCCCGGCACGTTTCGCCCACCTGGCGCCCTAGGCTTCCGGTATGTCCATCGACGTACGCGCTCCCGGCGCCGATTTTCTCGCGTTCTGGCGCGAGCACCATGTGTGCACACTGACCACACTCCGCCCGGACGGCACTCCGCACGTGGTGCCGGTGGGGGTGACGTACGACCCGGAGGCCGGGCTCGCACGGATCATCACCAACAAACACAGCACCAAGGTCGCCAACATCCTGGCGGCCGGCCCCGAGGGCGCGCGGGTGGCGGTGTGCCAGGTCAAGCCCGGTCACTGGGCGACGCTGGAGGGCCGTGCCACGGTCCGCACGGAGGCGGGGACGGTGGCGGACGCGGTGAGCCGCTACGCGGAGCGGTACGGACGCACTCCCGCGCCCAATCCGGACCGGGTCGTCATCGAGATCGCCCTGGACCGGGCGCTCGGCCGCGTGTGAGCGGGCCCGAGGGCGTGTGAGCGGGCGCCCGGCCGTGCGTGAGCGGTGTGAGCGCGGTGAGCCGGAGCGCGGGAATCCGGAAGAGCGAAGAGGCGCGCGCCGTCGCGTGAGCACGCGCCCCGCTGGGCCGTACGGTCACGGGCCGGGGCCCGCACCGAACGCGGGCAGCACAACGGCGCCATCGTGTTTCAGGTCCACGATGGCGCCGTTGTGTGGGGGAAGCGCCGGAGCGATTTACAACGACGGGGGAATCGCTCAGGCGCTGCGGGGGGTGGCGATGGTGGTCTTGGGTTCGACCAGTTGGTGGTCCCGTTGGTCGAGGTTCACGAAGATCATGTCGTAACGGATGGCACACCGGACCGGCTGCGGAGCCCCCCGCGGCCTCCGAAGGCAGCGGTAGGCACGGACGTCCTCGTCCTCCTCGCGTACGACGACGATCGGCTCTCCGAACAGGGTGACCATCAGCGAGTCGCCACGGTGAGGAATGGCCGTGACGAGATCGATGAAGTGCCACCCCGACCGGTAGGCCGAGGCCATCTCGCGCCGGAAGACCCGGTCGTCCGGCGGGACGGTCACGCGCTCGGGTCGGCCGATGCGGGGACCCGGCCGATATGCGCCGGCGCCACGTCCGAGCCGGTGCCCTTCGGAGCGGTGTCCCAGCTGATGTCACCCGACTTCAGAACCTGGACACTCTGGACAGTGGATCCGGCAGGCGTGGAGTCCCAGCTGATGTCCCCCCCGACAGCCAGCGCGCCATAGGCCAGAGCCGCAGAGAAAGCAGTGGCAACCACCGCGCGAAGCATTCTCTTGTACATAGTCGGCTTCGTCCTCACTTGATGGATTCCTCTCCCCCGCCATGTAGACGATGTCTCACCCGGGCACGTCAACACCACCGGGACGAGGCATCATGTTCCTGTATGTTCAGGACCCTGGGGGGTGGAGATTTGCCCGCGAACGACTCAAAAACGACACATCCCCATGCCGTCACCGATATGTGTGATGACGGCAGGCGGCTTTACGCCAGTGCGCTGCGCTCCGGACGCATAGCCCGGAGCGAGGCCGCCGGGACTCCATGCCTCATGGAGTTCGCTCTTCTGCACCCCGATCCGGACGACGCCGACTGGCTTCGCCCTGTTCCGCCGTCCGCGGCGCTCGCCAAACGGCTCCATCCGATCGAGCGGGAGATCCAGGAACGCCGGCACTTCGCCGTCGAACTGACCGACTCTTTCGAGCCGTTCATGACGATCAGCGCGCAGGACCCGCCGACCACCCACGCGATCACGGTCCTGGAGGGTCTGAGCCGTATCAACGCGGCGCTCGACCTGTCCACCGCCGAGTGCCGTACGGAAGTACTGACAGTGCAGCCCGGCGGTGGCCGCAGTGAACACGCGCTGGCCGAAGCGCTGGAGCGGGGCCGCGACGTGGTCGACCGCGGCATCAGTCTGCGCACGCTGTACCAGCACACCGTCCGGCACAGCCAGGGCACGCTCGCCTACGCGGAGCGGCTGGCCGAGGGCAAGGTCGAGATCCGGACGCTGGAGGAACTCATCGAGCGTCTGATCATCTTCGACCGCACGGTCGCCTACATACCCGCGCGCTCCGACCGGCAGATCGCGCTGGAACTGCGCCATCCCGGGCTCGTCGACTATCTGGCGCAGGTCTTCGAACAGCTCTGGCGGCGTGCCACCCCGCTGACGGAGCAGGTCGCCTACGAGCCCACGCCCGACGGCATCACGGGCATCCAGCGGTCCATAGCGAAGCTGCTGGTCGAGGGGTACGTGGACGAAGCGATCGCGCGCCGGCTCGGGATGAACGTACGGACCTGCCGCGCGCACATCGCCAAGCTCGCCACGACCCTCGGCAGCGGCAGCCGCGCGCAACTCGGCTATCTGGTCGCGCAGTCGGGGATCCTCAACGAGGAGGGCTGAGGCGCCCGAGGAGCCCGCCGGGCACGGAGGGCGCACCGGGGCGCTCAGAGGCGCTGTGCGCCCCGCACGCGGGCGCACGGCGGGGAAACGGAAAGGGCCCCCACCCGATGGGTGAGGGCCCTCCAGAAGGCTCCGCACGACTCCTGAGCGCCGCCGCGCCGGCACGGCCCGTCAGCCGCTCAGTCCGTGGGCCGCTTGGGACGCCAGACCACCAGCGCGCTCGCCTGCTGCACATCCTGATACGGCACCAGATCCCGCCGGTACGAGGCGTGCACCTGTGCCTCGCGCTGCCGCATCGCCGCCGCCGCGCCGTCCACCGCCGCCGCAAGCTCGGCGACCTGGGCCCGGAGCGCCGCGGCCTCGTGCTCCAGTTCGATGATCCGCTTGATGCCGGCCAGGTTGATCCCCTCGTCCTGCGACAGCTGCTGCACCTGGCGGAGCAGCTCGATGTCACGGGCCGAGTAGCGGCGCCCACGGCCCGCGGTGCGGTCCGGGCACACCAGACCGAGGCGGTCGTACTGCCGGAGGGTCTGCGGGTGCAGCCCGGAGAGCTGGGCGGCCACCGAGATGACGTACACCGGCGTCTCCTCGGTGAGCTGGTACGGATTGCGCCGCCGGCCGTCCCTGTCCGCGCCGTTCACCGGATTCACGCTCCCTTCGCCGCCTGGAACAGCTCCGCCCGCGGATCCTCGTCCGCGGTCGCCTTGCGGTAGGCCTCCAGCGCGTCACGTGCCTGCGCGCCGAGATCCCTGGGCACCACGACCTCGACCGTGACCAGCAGGTCGCCGCGGGTGCCGTCCTTGCGTACGGCGCCCTTGCCACGGGCGCGCATCGTCCGGCCGTTGGGCGTGCCGGGGGGCAGCTTCAGGGTGACCGGAGGACCGCCCAGGGTCGGCACCTTCACCTCGCCGCCGAGCGCCGCCTCCGTGAAGGTGACGGGCACGGTGACCGTGAGATTGTCGTCCCTGCGGCCGAAGACCGGGTGGGCGTCCACATGCACGACCACGTACAGATCGCCCGCCGGGCCGCCCCGCTCGCCGGGAGCGCCCTTGCCGCGCAGCCGGATCCGCTGGCCGTCGCTGACGCCCGCCGGAATCCGGACCTGCATCGTCCGCGAGGACCTGGCGCGCCCGCTGCCCTTGCAGACCTCGCAGGGATCCTGGGCGATCAGCCCACGGCCCTTGCAGTCCACACACGGATCGGTCAGCGAGAATCCGCCGCCGCTGCCGCGCGAGACCTGTCCGGTGCCCACACAGGTCGGGCAGACCCGCGGGGTGCCGTTCTTGTCGCCCGTGCCCGTACAGGCCTTGCAGGGCGCCTGGCTGGACATCCGGAGCGGGACCGTGGCCCCGTCGACCGCCTCGGTGAAGCTGAGCGTCACCTCGGACTCGATGTCCTGGCCGCGGCGCGGCTGCGTACGCGTGCCCGTACCACCGCGGTTGAAGAGGCCGCCGAAGACATCGCCGAGCCCGCCGCCGAAGCCGCCGGCGCCGGGGCCCGTCTGCGTGCCGCCCTGGCCGCCGCCGAAGAGGTCGCCCAGGTCGAAGTTGAACGAGCCGTTGCCGCCCGCGCCGGGCCCCGGACGGAATCCGCCGTTGCCGAAGAGGGCGCGCGCCTCGTCGTACTCCTTGCGCCGCTTGGGATCGCCGAGGACGTCATTCGCCTCGGAGACCTGCTTGAAGCGCTCCTCGGCCTTGGCGTCACCCTTGTTGGCGTCCGGGTGGAACTCGCGCGCGAGCTTGCGGTACGCCTTCTTGATCTCCGCCTCGGTGGCGTCCTTGGGTACCCCGAGAACCTTGTAGTAGTCCTTCTCCACGAAGTCCTTCGTGCTCATTCCCGACGTCCCTCCTCTCCGCCACCCACACCGCTACCGCCACCGCTGCCCGGCGGTACGGCACCTCCGGGCGCCGCACCGCCGTCCGACACCGCGTCAGCCCTCGTCCGGGCCACCGCTCTCCTTGTCGTTCGCCGACTCGGCCTGCTCGTCGGCGGACTTGGGCTGGGCCCCGGGCTGGGGCTCGGCCACCGCGACCCGGGCGGGCCGGATCGTCCGCTCGCCGAACCGGTACCCAGGCTGGAGGATCGCGACGCACGTCGTCTCCGTGACATCCGGCGCGTACGAGTGCATCAGGGCCTCGTGGACCGTCGGGTCGAAGGGCTCGCCCTCCGTGCCGAACTGCTGGAGGCCCAGCTTCGCGACGACCGTCTCCAGCGACTCGGCCACCGACTTGAAGCCGCCGACCAGCTCCTCGTGGTCCCGCGCCCGGCCGATGTCGTCGAGCACGGGCAGCAGTTCGGTCAGCAGACTCGCCACGGCGATCTCCTTGACCGTGACGCGGTCGCGCTCCACCCGCCTGCGGTAGTTCTGGTACTCCGCCTGAAGGCGCTGGAGATCCGCCGTGCGCTCGTTGAGCGCCATCCGGACCTGGTCGAGCTGTGCCTTCAGGGCTACTTCCTGTACGTCCCCGGCCGGGGCCGCCGGGCGCGGCTCCTTGAGGGAGTCCGGCTCGGCGGCGCCCGGCGTGGCGTCGTCGTGGTTGGCGCCGGAGGGGACGTCGGGCTTCTCGTCGAAGCCCGGGGTCTCCTCGGTCACGCCGCACCGTCCTTCTTGGGCTTCTCGTCGTCCACGATCTCGGCGTCGACGACGTCGTCGTCGGCCTGGGCCTGTCCGGTGCCCGCGGCGCCGTCGGCACCGCCCGCGGCGGCGCCGGCCTGGGCGTCCGCGTACATCGCCTGGCCGAGCTTCTGGGAGACGGCCGCGAGCTTCTCCGTGGAGGTACGGATCTCCGCGGTGTCCTCGCCCTTGAGCTTCTCCTTCAGCTCGGAGATGGCGACCTCGACCTCGGCCTTGACGTCGCCGGGAACCTTGTCCTCGTTGTCCTTGAGGAACTTCTCCGTCTGGTAGACGAGCTGCTCGGCCTGGTTGCGCGTCTCGGCGGCCTCGCGGCGGCGGTGGTCCTCGTCCGCGTACTGCTCGGCCTCCTCGCGCATCCGGTTGACCTCGTCCCTCGGCAGCGAGGAGCCGCCGGTGACGGTCATCTTCTGCTCCTTGCCGGTGCCGAGGTCCTTCGCGGCCACGTGCATGATGCCGTTGGCGTCGATGTCGAAGGCGACCTCGATCTGCGGCACACCGCGCGGGGCCGGCGGCAGACCGGTCAGCTCGAACATCCCGAGCTTCTTGTTGTACGCCGCGATCTCACGCTCGCCCTGGTAGACCTGGATCTGCACCGACGGCTGGTTGTCCTCGGCCGTGGTGAAGATCTCCGAGCGCTTCGTCGGGATCGTCGTGTTCCGCTCGATGAGCTTGGTCATGATGCCGCCCTTGGTCTCGATACCGAGGGACAGCGGGGTCACGTCGAGGAGCAGGACGTCCTTGACCTCACCCTTGAGGACACCGGCCTGGAGCGCGGCGCCGATGGCGACGACCTCGTCCGGGTTGACGCCCTTGTTGGCCTCACGGCCGCCGGTCAGCTCCTTGACCAGTTCCGCGACGGCGGGCATACGGGTGGAACCGCCGACGAGCACCACGTGGTCGATCTCGGAGAGCTGGATGCCCGCGTCCTTGATGACGTTGTGGAACGGGGTCTTGCAGCGGTCCAGCAGATCCGCGGTGAGCTGCTGGAACTGGGCGCGCGAGATCTTCTCGTCCAGGTGCAGCGGGCCCTCGGCGGACGCCGTGATGTACGGGAGGTTGATCGTCGTCTCCGAGGACGACGACAGCTCGATCTTCGCCTTCTCCGCGGCCTCGCGCAGACGCTGGAGAGCCATCTTGTCCTTGGACAGGTCCACACCGTGGCCGTTGGCGAACTGCTTCACCAGGAAGTCGACGACACGCTGGTCCCAGTCGTCACCACCGAGGTGGTTGTCACCGTTGGTGGCCTTCACCTCGACCACGCCGTCGCCGATCTCTAGCAGCGAGACGTCGAAGGTGCCGCCGCCGAGGTCGAAGACGAGGATGGTCTGGTCGTCCTTGTCGAGCCCGTAGGCCAGGGCGGCGGCCGTCGGCTCGTTGACGATGCGGAGCACGTTGAGGCCCGCGATCTCGCCGGCCTCCTTGGTGGCCTGGCGCTCCGAGTCGTTGAAGTACGCGGGGACGGTGATCACCGCGTCGGTGACCTTCTCGCCCAGGTACGACTCGGCGTCCCGCTTCAGCTTCTGCAGCACGAAGGCCGAGATCTGCTGGGGGTTGAAGTCCTTGCCGTCCAGATTGATCTTCCAGTCGGTGCCCATGTGGCGCTTGACCGACCGGATGGTCCTGTCGACGTTCGTGACCGCCTGGCGCTTCGCGACCTCGCCGACGAGCACCTCGCCGTTCTTGGCGAAGGCGACGACGGACGGCGTGGTCCTGGCACCCTCGGCGTTGGTGATGACGGTGGGCTCGCCGCCTTCCAGAACGCTGACGACGGAGTTAGTCGTGCCCAGGTCGATGCCGACCGCACGTGCCATTTCGATTCCTCCAACTGACTTGAGTGGAACAGGCTCAAGGATGCATCACAGATCCCGGAGAGTCAAAGGACCTGAGTCGAGTCGACTCAACTAACGTGCGGATCCCTTGCGCCCGGCGGGTTGCCCCCGGCCTGCGCCCCTTCCCCATGCGATCGTTCTGTATCAAATACCTCGAATGAGTCAAAAGCCATGTAAGCCTCAAAGAATCCGGAAAGTAACAGAACGCACAGAAACGGTCAGGTGTGACCTTGAAGCGACGCATGATGTGGCGCCCGCAGCACCGCCTGGAACCCAAGCGCCTTCTGGATCTGACGCTCGGCTCGGCCCTCCTGGTGCTGGCCGCGCCGCTGCTCACGGCAGCCGCCCTCGTCCTCGCACTGTCCCGGCCGGCCAACGGCGTTTTCCTGCGTGACTACCGCACAGGACTCAACGGACGGCCCTTCATCCTGAGTTCCCTGGGCACCCGGCGATTCCGGCTGGATCTGCTCTCCCGGCTCCCCCATGTCGTACGGGGCGATCTGTCCCTGGTGGGGCCCGCGCCCCTGAAGGTCGGCTCCGCCGCCGGCGCGGCGCCGTGGCGGCAGCGCGTACGGCCGGGCCTCACGGGCCTCGCGCAGGTGCGGCGGCACTCGCCGCTGCCGTGGGACGAGGCACCGCTGCTCGACCAGCACTATGTGGAACACCACTGGCTCGGACTCGATCTGGCGATCCTCGCCCATACGCTCCCGGCGCTCTGCAAGGCGCACGAGTGGCGGCTCGCACCGCGGCTCCCCTGGAGGTCCGCGCGGCCCTCCAGGGCCTCCAGGCGTCTGCCGCGACGGCTTCCGCGACGGCTCGCCCTGCCGTACTCCCGGTCGGACGCCCACTGGCTGGGCGCCGTACGACCGGACGCGGGGCTGCCGCACGCCAGACGCGGCCAGGGGACGGGCAGACATCCGGTCGGGGCGCCGGCGGGGGCTCCCGCGGGCGCCCCCGCACCGGTGGGGGCACCGGCCGGCAAGAGGGCCACGGACAGGAGGAGGGACCCGGGTGGAAGCTGAGACCCGGGGGAAAGCCGGGGCCCGGGTGGAGAGTGAGGTCCGGGTGGAGACTGGGTACTGACCACCGAGCGACACAGATCACCGGCTCCGCCGCTACATTGCGGCGGGATAACTGGGTAACCTCAGCCACAGACCGATTAAGTTACCGCTTAGTAGTGTGCGGATTCCCGCCCTCGCAGGCCCGAGGAGCCCCCAAATGCAACTCGCCGCGATCACCGTGTCGCTGGTACTCGCCGTCGTCGGTGTCGCGCTGTTCGGCCGAGCCATCGCGCAGATCTACCGTTTCGTGAAACTCGGCCAGGCCGTCCCCGCGGGTACGCGTACGGACGAACCCGCCCAGCGCACCCTGACGGTCGCCAAGGAGTTCCTCGGTCACACCCGGATGAACCGCTGGGGCGTCGTCGGGGTGGCGCACTGGTTCGTCGCGGTCGGCTTCTTCTCGCTCGTGCTGACTCTGGTGAACGCCTTCGGGCAGCTCTTCAGGGCCGACTGGCTGCTGCCGGTCATCGGTGACTGGACCCCGTACGAGGTCTTCGTCGAGCTGATCGGTCTGCTGACGACTCTCGGCATCCTGACCCTGATCGTCGTCCGGCAGCTCTCACTGCCCGGCCGCGCCGGCCGCAAGTCACGCTTCGCGGGCTCCAACTTCGGACAGGCGTACTTCGTCGAGGCCGTCATCCTCGTCATCGGGGTGGCGATCCTCGTCCTGCGCGGGCTGGAGGGCGCGCTGCACCACGCGGACTCGTACCAGGCGGCGTATCTCGTCTCGTACCCGCTGGTCGCGGCCTTCAAGGGACTCGGTGTCGGCACCCTCCAGAATCTGGTCTACCTGGTCGCGATGATCAAGATCGGGACGTCCTTCGTCTGGATGATCACGGTCGCGCTCAAGACCGACATGGGGGTGGCCTGGCACCGCTTCCTCGCCTTCCCGAACATCTGGTTCAAGCGCGAGGCCGACGGCTCCACGGCGCTCGGCGCGCTGCCGCCGATGACCAGCGGCGGCAAGGAGATCGACTTCGAGACGGTGCTCGACGAGGAGGACGGCGAGGAAACGGTCTTCGGCGTCTCGCAGATCGAGCACTTCTCCTGGAAGGGCATCCTCGACTTCTCCACGTGTACGGAGTGCGGTCGCTGCCAGTCGCAGTGCCCGGCCTGGAACACGGGCAAGCCGCTCTCGCCCAAGCTGCTGATCATGTCGCTGCGCGACCACGCGCACGCCAAGGCGCCGTATCTGCTGGCCGGCGGCGGAAAGAGCATGGAGGGCGAGGAGAGGGCCTCCGAGGAGCAGTTGGCCGGCGTGCCGGCCGCGGCCCTCGCGGAGGCCGGGCGTCCGCTGATCGGGACGCTGGAGGAGAACGGCGTCATCGACCCGGATGTGCTCTGGTCCTGCACCACCTGCGGTGCGTGCGTGGAGCAGTGCCCGGTCGACATCGAGCACGTCGACCACATCGTCGACATGCGCCGGTACCAGGTGATGATCGAGAGCGCCTTCCCGAGCGAGGCCGGGACGATGCTCAAGAACCTGGAGAAGAAGGGCAATCCCTGGGGCCTGGCCAAGAAGCAGCGTCTGGAGTGGACGAAGGAGGTCGACTTCGAGGTACCGGTCGTCGGCAGGGACGTCGAGGACCTCACCAAGGTCGACTACCTCTACTGGGTCGGCTGCGCGGGCGCGCTGGAGGACCGGGCCAAGAAGACCACCAAGGCCTTCGCGGAGCTGCTGCACATCGCGGGCGTCTCCTTCGCGATCATGGGCGGCGACGAGAAGTGCACGGGTGACTCGGCCCGCCGGCTGGGCAACGAGCCGCTGTTCCAGCAGCTCGGCCAGGAGAACGTCGCGATGCTGAACATGGCGTTCGGCGAGGACGAGGAGGCCGAGGCGCGCGGAGAAGCCGGACAGGGCGTCGGAGCCGGAGAGGGCGCGGAGGGCGGAGAAGGCACCGGTACGCGCACGAGGCCGAAGTCCTCGAAGCGGATCGTCGCGACCTGCCCGCACTGCTTCAACACGATCGCGAACGAGTACCCGCAGCTCGGCGGTGAGTACGAGGTCATCCATCACACCCAGCTCCTCCAGCACCTCGTGGACGAGGGCAAGCTGGTGCCCGTGACGCCGGTCGAGGGACTCATCACGTACCACGATCCCTGCTATCTCGGCCGTCACAACAAGGTCTACACACCGCCGCGCGAGATCATCGCGAAGGTGCCGGGTCTGCGGAACGAGGAGATGCACCGCCACAAGGAGCGCGGCTTCTGCTGCGGCGCGGGCGGCGCGCGGATGTGGATGGAGGAGCGGATCGGCAAGCGCATCAACAACGAGCGGGTGGACGAGGCGCTTTCGCTGAATCCGGACATCGTCTCGACGGCGTGCCCGTTCTGTCTGGTGATGCTGACCGACTCCGTCAACGGGAAGAAGAACGACGGGCAGGCGAAGGAGTCGCTCCAGGTGGTGGATGTGGCGCAGCTTCTGCTCGACTCCGTACGGACGCCCGCGGGCCCGGCGGGGTCGGAGGAGCGGGAGAGCGCGCCGGAGCCGGAGCCGGTGAAGTAGCCGGTGAAGTAGCCCTGCGCGGGAGCCCGTAGCGGGTGGGAGCGGCCGGACCTGTCTGGGAGTCAGGTCCGGCTGTTTCCGTTGGGGCGCCGCCCGTACTCGTTCGCTCTCGATTGTTTTCGATTGTTCCGCCTGTTTTCGCTCTCGCTCGTTCGCTTCCGCTCGTTCGCCTTTCGTTGCGCGGCCGTACGAGAGCATCATGTGTGGCCGGCGGTCGGTGGTCGGCGGCGGCCGGTGGCCGGCGGCCGGCCATGAGGCCGGTTGGTCTTACGGAGCCGGTTGTACGGATGGGCTGTACGGGACGGATGGGGCGAGGTCGGTCGTGCGGATACGCGTCGCGAGAACTTTCTTCGCGAGAACTTTGGGGACCACCGGTGTCTGCGCCCTCGTCTGTACGGCGACGCTGCTGGCGGGATGTACGACCGGTCCCGACCGGGCCGCCGGAGGCGGGAGGGCGAAGGCAGGGAAGGGCGACACGGCCCCGTTGACGGGCCGGGCCGGTGCTGTGCGCCGTCCGGTCCCGCTCGGCCGGGGCAGCCGCCTCCCGGACGACTTCAACGGCGACGGCCACCGGGATCTCGTGCTGAACGACCTGGTCAAGGCCCCGGGCGACTCGTACGGCGACGACGCGGGCATCGGGATCGTGTACGGGACAGCCGCGGGCGGCGGCAAGGGCGCCTCGGGCACCGGGAAGACTTCCGGGGCCGGGGCGGAGGCCGGGACCGGGACCGGGACCGACGGTGATGCTGGGAGCGGGGCGGGAAGCGGCGCCGGGGCCGCGAGTGGCGCAGGGATCGATCCTGCGATTCGTCAGACCATCGGTCCGCGTACCCATGGCGCCCGTGTGGCGGGCGTGCTCCCGGCCGCCTTCGACGCCGAGGCGGCGTGCGATCTCGATCAGGACGGCTTCGGCGATCTGATCATCGCCACGGATCCGCCGTACGACGGCAACGGCATGCCCCCCGTACCGCTCCAGATCCTCTTCGGCGGCCCCACCGGACTGGGCGGCAGGGCGGTGGTCCTCCAGATCCCCGGCAAGGCGCGCTTCGGCAACGAATGGCCCGACCACCCGGTCTGCGGCGACTTCGACGGCGACGGGAAGGCGGATCTCGCGGTCACCGCGAGCGCGGGTCAGGTCAGTTTCCTGCGCGGCCCGTTCACCCGGGCCGGTGCTCCGCGCGCCGCGTCGGCGCCGATCCCCGGCGGCGGCCCGGTCCTCGAAGCGCCCGCGCCCGTGGCGGATGCCGACGGCGACGGTTACGACGACCTGGTGTACGCGGACCGCGCGCGTACACCGGGCAGGGCCGCGCGGGGCGCGCTCCTGCTCGGAGGGCCCGACGGTCCGGGGCGGCAGGGCGGCTCGTACCGTTTCAAGGCCGTGGAACTGCCGCCCGCGCCCGCGTCCCCGGGGTCGGGAGCCGGCTCGTCGGGCAAGGGGAAGACGGTCACGGACTTTCTCGTCGCCGCCGACTTCACCGGTGACCAGCGCCCGGATCTGGTGACCCGTACGCACCGCGGCGAGGCGACGGATCTGATCGCGCTGTACGGGCTGTACGGATCCGCCGACGACGCCGACGACGCCGGTGCCGCCGACGCCGGCACCCGGGCCAAGGGGGCGGCGGGGACCACCGGGACGACAGGGACGACAGGGACGACAGGGACGACAGGGACGACCCAGGGTGTGACGAAGCGTCCGTTGCTGACGTTCAGCACATCGATCTTCCTGAGGTAGACCAGCCGGGGTAGCTGGGGCAAACCCCCCAGGGTCCCCCTAAGGGATGTCACAGCTCGGCCGCAATGGCCCGCCCGTTCCGCCGCCCCCGCCGTCCCACCGGCCGAGACCAGGTACGTTCGAATGCGTGGCTGGATTCAGGATCGGACGCGGCCGGGACAACCGCACCCCGCGACAACAACCGCAGCGGCAGCGGCAGCAGCCGTACGGACGGCAGGCGACGCCGCCACCCGGTTACGGGGGCGGGCAGCACCAGGCCGCGCCTCCGTACGGGCAGCAGCAATGGCCTCCGACGAGCGGTGGCAGCGGCCAGTACGGCGGACACGGCGGGCATGGCGCACACGGCGGCGGACAGCACGGCGGCGGTGGCGGACACGGCGAGCCGGAGTACTTCGGCGACCCGTACGCCCAGCAGCCCCCGCCCTCGCCCCAGGGCAGGCCGGGCCCGCACGGCGACCCGTACGCCAACAACCCGGGCCACACCCAGGCGTTCAGCCTCGGTGACGACCCGTACGGCGACGGCTCCACGTACCACGCGGGCGGGGCCCCGGCTCCCGTCGGCCCGCGGCTGCGCTGGAAGGAACTGCTGAGCGGCATCGTGCTCCGCCCGGGCGCGACGTTCCTCCAGACGCGTGACTATCCGGTCTGGGGCCCGGCGCTGATCGTCACGTTCCTCTACGGTCTGCTGGCGCTCTTCGGCTTCGACACGGCCCGCGACGACGCCATCAACGCGACGCTGACCACCGCCATCCCGTACGTCCTGACGACGGCCGTCGCCTTCGTGCTCGGCGGTCTGATCCTGGGCGCGGTGACCCATACGCTGGCCCGCCAGCTCGGCGGCGACGGCGCCTGGCAGCCGACCGTGGGCCTCTCCATGCTGATCATGTCGATCACGGACGCGCCGCGTCTGGTCTTCGCGCTCTTCCTGGGCGGCGAGAACTCCTTCGTGCAGCTCCTCGGCTGGGCCACCTGGATCGCGTCGGGAGCGCTCTTCACGGTCATGGTGGGCAAGTCGCACGACCTGCCCTGGCCGAAGGCGCTGGGGGCGTCGGCGATCCAGCTCGTGGCGCTGCTGTCGCTGCTGAAGCTGGGCACGATCTGACGGTCGGGACCGCCGTCGCGACGGCCGGGCCGGAGGCTCGGACAGAACGGCCGCCGGGCCGAAGGCTCCGGCGGCCGGGGCTGACGGCGGGCTCGGCCGGGGCTGACGGGCTTGGCGGGACCGGCGGGCCTGGCCGGGTTGACGCGCTCGGCCGGGCGGGTCGGCCGGGGCGGCCGGGAGGGCCGGACTGATCACCGGGGGCGGGGGTTCGTCAGCCGGGACCGCGGCGTACGACGGGCGGCTGGACACTCCAGGGGAAATTGATCCAGTCGTCGGTACGCCTCCAGACGTACTCGCATTTCACGAGCGACTGGCTCTTCTCGTAGACGACCGCGCTGCGCACCTCGGCGACATGGTCCGCACAGAAGTCGCGCACCAGCTTGAGCGTCCTGCCGGTGTCGGCGACGTCGTCGGCGATGAGGACCTTCTTGTGCGAGAAGTCGACGACGTCGGGCACGGGCGCCAGCATGGCCGGCATGGCGAGGGTGGTGCCGACGCCGGTGTAGAACGCGACGTTCACCAGATGGATGTTCTTGCAGTCCAGGGCATAGGCGAGACCGCCGGCGACAAAGACGCCACCGCGCGCGATGCTGAGCACGAGGTCGGGTTCGTAACCGTCGTCGGCGATCATCTGCGCCAGCTCACGGACGGCCACGCCGAACGTCTCGTACGACAGGTTCTCCCGGCGCTCACTCATACCGGACACCGCTCCCGCCTCCGTACCGGACCCGGACCGTCACACCTGGGTCCGGTGGAAATTCAGATAGGACCGCGATGCGGTCGGCCCACGCTGTCCCTGATAGCGCGAGCCGTACCTCTCGGAGCCGTACGGGAACTCCGCGGGCGAGCTGAGCCGGAAGAGACAGAGCTGCCCGATCTTCATACCGGGCCAGAGCTTGATGGGCAGCGTCGCGAGATTCGAGAGTTCGAGCGTGACATGCCCGGAGAAACCGGGGTCGATGAAACCGGCGGTCGAATGGGTCACCAGCCCGAGCCGTCCGAGGCTGGACTTCCCCTCCAGCCGGGAGGCGATGTCGTCGGGCAGCGAGATGATCTCGTACGTCGACGCGAGAACGAACTCGCCGGGGTGCAGGATGAACGGTTCGTCCCCCTCCGGCTCGACCGTGCGCGTCAG
>NZ_MAUD01000235.1 GCF_001700515.1 Streptomyces lushanensis | reverse complement strand
CGGCCAGGTACCTGGCCGCGATCCGTGGCGACTTGTTGGAGACATCGATGGAGCGTCCCGCCTGGGCTCCGCGAGGCATCGACATATCGATGCCGAGCGTGTCCCGCATTTATGACTACTATCTGGGCGGTTCGCACAATTTCGAGGTGGACAGGGAAGCCGCGCGCAAGGCAATGGAGTTCATGCCGGGGCTTCCCAAGATCATGAAGGCGAATCGGGCGTTCATGCGCCGTGCGGTGGAATTCGCCCTGAACGAAGGCATCTCGCAGTTTCTCGACATCGGTTCCGGTATTCCCACCTTCGGAAATGTCCATGAAGTCGCCCAGACCGCGAACCCCGAAGCCCGGGTGGTCTATGTCGATCACGACCCGGTCGCCGTCGCCCACAGCCGGGCCGTTCTCGACGGGAACCGCAACGCCGCGATCGTGAATGCCGACCTGCGCAAGCCCGGTCAGATACTCGCCAGTCCCGAGGTGCTCCAACTGCTCGATCCGGCCCGGCCCGTGGCACTGCTGCTCGTCGCCGTGCTGCACTTCCTGGAGGACGAGGACGATCCGTACGGCGCGGTGGCCGAGCTGCGTGACGCGCTCGCGCCCGGCAGCCTGCTCGTCCTCACCCACGCCTCGTCCGACCGTCTGCCGCTCGGTCCTGAGCAGGCGGAGGGCACGGTCGGCGTCTACCGGGACATCCGCAATCCGCTGGTGATGCGGTCACGCGCGGAGACCGCCCGTTTCTTCGACGGCTTCGAACTGGTCGAGCCCGGCCTGGTGTTCATGCCCGAGTGGCGGCCGGACTGCCCGGAGGCCCAGGAGGACCCGTATGCCTACTCGGGCATCGCCGGCGTAGGACGCAAAGCGTGATGGTCCCGTCGGAGCCCGCGGACCCGGACGGCCTGGAGGACAGACTGAGGCGGTTCGCGACCATCTGGAGCCGGGCCGTCTTCCCGGCCACGGCGACACCGCTGACCCGCCCCGAGTTCGAGACCCATCTGATCCCGCTGGCCAGGAAGCTGACGGACGCGCTGCACGCGCGCCCGTTCGACACCGCGCCCGCGGCACATGTCGGCGCCGAACTGGTCATGGCGCACTGCACCGACCCCGAGGCCCTCACCCGGACGCTGGGCGTCATCGACTCCTATCTGGTCCTGTACTGCGGTACGGAGGACCTGCCGGTAGAGGAGGGCCGGGCCCGCTGCGCCCGGCTCCAGCACTCCCTCGCCGCGGGCTTCGCCCAGGCCCTGCGCGAGCGCACCCTCGCCGAGCAGGAGGCCATCGCGCGCTCCGCGCTCGCCGCCCGCAGCCATGCCGAGGAGGCGCTGCACGCCACCGAGACCCGGTTCCGCGCGGTCTTCGACGGCGCGGCCGTCGGTATCGGCATCGCCGACCTCGAAGGCAATGTGCTGGAGGTCAACGAGACCCTCACCGAGATGTTCGGCGGACTGGAACACCATGTCCGCAGCAGGAACGTCAGTGAGTGGGTCCATCCCGAGGACGTGCCGCACGTCTGGCGGATGTACGGCGAACTCGTGCGCGGTGAGCGGGAGAACTTCAGGGTCGAGAAGCCGTTCTACCGCAACGACGGCACCGTGCTCTGGACCAATCTGACGGTCTCGCTGCTCCGGGACGCCGAGGGCGCGCCGCAGTACCAGCTGGCGCTGATGGAGGACACCACCGAGCGGCGGCTGCTCAATCTGCGGCTGCGGTACGAGGCCACCCATGACGCCCTGACCGGGCTGCCCAACCGGACCCTGTTCTTCGAGCGTCTCGACAAGACGCTCTCCGCCGCCGGAAGCACCCGCTTCGGTCTCTGCTATCTCGATCTCGACGGCTTCAAGGCGATCAACGACAGCCTCGGCCACGCGTCCGGGGACCGGCTGCTCGTCGAGGTCGCGGACCGGCTCCAGAGCTGTGCCACGGCGCCCGGCGAGATGGTGGCCCGGCTCGGCGGCGACGAGTTCGTGGCGCTGACCACGGGCCCCGACACCCAGCGCGGTGTGGCCGATCTCGCCTCGCGGATCCTCGGCGCACTGGCCACGCCGATCCTGCTCGACGGCCGGGAGTTCACCGTACGCGGCAGCATCGGCATCGTGGAGGGACCCGCCGCCGAGCACAGCCCCGCGGAGGTGCTGCGCAGCGCGGACATCACCATGTACCGGGCCAAGGCGGCGGGCGGCAACCGCTACGAGCTGGCCGATCCGGAGGCCGATGCCCGCGCCATCACCCGGCACGGGCTGACCACCGCGCTGCCGGCGGCCCTGGAGCGCGGTGAGTTCTTCATCGAGTACCAGCCGCTCGTCCATCTCGACGACGGCTCCGTGTACGGCGCGGAGGCGCTGGTGCGCTGGTCGCATCCGCAGCACGGAGTGCTCGGGCCCGACCGGTTCATCCCGCTCGCCGAGCACACCGGGCTGATCGTGCCGCTCGGCCGCTGGGTGCTGGAACAGTCCGTACGGCAGGCCATGTTCTGGCAGCAGACACTGCCCGCCGGGGCACTCGGCGGACCGCTGCGGATCAATGTGAACCTCTCCCCGACCCAGCTCCACCACCCGGGCCTGGTCTCCGACACGGTGGAGGTGCTGGAGCGCATCGGTCTGCCGCCCGGCTCACTCTGCCTGGAGGTCACCGAGTCGGGGCTGATCGGGGCCGACGAGGATCTGCTCAAGCCGCTGCGCCAGCTCGCCGAGATGGGCGTCGACATCGCGCTGGACGACTTCGGGACCGGCTACTCGAATCTCGCCAATCTGCGCCGGCTGCCGGTGAGCGTGCTCAAGCTGGACCGTTCCTTCACCCAGGGGATGCAGCAGCATCCGGCGGACCCGGTCGATCTGAAGATCGTCGAAGGGATCGTGTCGCTCGCGCACAGCCTGGAGCTGGCCGTCACGGTGGAGGGCGTGGAGACCGGAGCGCAGGCGGAGCATCTGCGCCGGCTCGGCTGCGACACCGCGCAGGGCTGGTACTACGCCAGACCCGGGCCGCCGGAGCAGCTTCACGAGCTGTCGCTGGCGGACGCGGTCTGACCGTGCGTGACAGCCGCGGCCCCGGTCCTTCCCGGGGCCGCGGCTCCCGCGGTCCGGGTTCCTTCCGCGGTCCTGGCTCCTTCCTGGGCCGCGGCCCGGGTGGCCAGCAGCACCCGCTGGAGCTCACGGGCGGCGCGCGGCGGCGCGACATCGCTGCGGTGGGCGAGCGCGATCGTACGGCGCAGTCCCGGCCTGGCCAGGGCGGTGACCCGTAGATCGCGCGCCCGCCCGGCCACCATGCTCGGTACGACCGCCATACCGAGACCGGCCCGTACGAAACCGAGGACCGCGTCCATCTCGCCGCCCTCCACGGTGAACGACGGCTCGAATCCGGCGGCCCGGCAGGCCGCCACCGTCAGCTCGCGCAGGTCGTAGCCGTGCCGGAACATCACCAGCGGCTCGCCCTCCAGATCGGTGATCCTCAGCGGGCGGCGCGGTGCCGGGGCGGCGGCCGACGAGACCACGACCAGATCCTCGTGCAGCAGCTCCACCGTGGTCAGTGCCGGGGACGCGGCCGGCAGCGGCATGACCACCAGCGCCAGATCCAGCGCGCCGCGCGCCAGCTCCCGTACGAGATCGTGCGAACCGCTCTCCTCGATCAGCAGCTCGATGCCCGGGTGCAGATCGTGGAAGGCGCGCAGCACATCGGGCAGCAGGCCCGTGCACACACTGGGGGTCGCGCCCAGCCTGACCCGGCCGCGCCGGAGCTGCACCAGCTCCTGCACCTCGTGCCGGGCTGTCTCGGTGTCGGCGAGGATGCGCCGGGCGAGCGGCAGCAGCGCCTCGCCCGCGTCGGTGAGGGCCACATTGCCCCGGGCGCGGCTGAACAGCTCGGCGCCCAGCTCCTTCTCCAGCGCTCTGATCTGCTGCGAGAGGGAGGGCTGCGACACATGGACCCGTTCCGCGGCGCGGGTGAAGTGCCTGGTCTCGGCGACGGCCACGAAGTAGAGAAGCTGCTGGAACTGCACAGGGCCAGGGTAGACCCTACGATAGCCACTGGCTATGGAGATCAGCCGGACCATGTCTTGGACCACTGGGCGGCGGCGGCCTAGCGTGCTGTACATGGCGCTGGCGACGCGGGGGACGGACCAACGGCCGTCCATGACCCGCACCCTCTGGGGATCGACGATCGGGAAGAAGACGGTCATGGCCGTGAGCGGCCTGATCATGCTCGGCTATCTGGTCGCGCACATGCTCGGCAATCTCAAGATCTTCTTCGGGGCACCGGAGTTCAACGGATACGCGCACTGGCTGCGGACCCTGGGCGAACCGGTCCTGCACCACGAGTGGGCGCTCTGGATCCTCCGGGTGGTGCTGGTCGCGGCCGTGGTGCTGCACGCGGTCTGCGCGTACCAGCTCAGCCGCCGTGACCGCGCGGCCCGCCCGGTCGGCTACGCGCACAAGCGGGCGCGCGCCACGTACGCCACCCGCACCATGCGCTGGGGCGGGGTCATCCTCGCCCTGTTCATCGTCTGGCACATCCTCGACCTGACGACCGGTACCGCGCATCCCGGAGGCTTCCAGCCCGGCCATCCGTACCAGAACGTCGTGGACACCTTCTCCACCTGGTACGGAAACGTGGTCTACATCGTCGCGATGCTCGCGCTCGGCCTGCACATCCTGCACGGCTTCTGGAGCGCGGCCCAGACGCTCGGTGTGGGCGGCGCCGCCCGTGAACGCGCCCTGAGGACCTCCGCCGCGGTGCTGGCGTTCGCGCTCACCGCGGGCTTCATCTCCATACCCGTCGCCGTGATGACCGGAGTGGTGGGCTGACCATGGAAAACACCGCGGACAGCACGGACGGGACGGACTCCACGGACTTCACGGACGCCACGGACACCAAGGACAGGGATGAGCCGAGCATGAACAGGACCGCCCACTCCGCCCACTTCGACTACGCCGCGTACACCCTCGGGGAGCCGATCGCCGACACCCGGGCGCCGGACGGGCCCGTCGCCGAGCGCTGGAACCGGCGCCGCTTCGAGGCGAAGCTGGTGAATCCCGCCAACCGCCGCAAGCACACCGTGATCGTCGTCGGTACCGGCCTCGCGGGCGGCGCGGCGGGCGCGACACTCGCCGAACAGGGCTATCACGTCGTCCAGTTCTGCTACCAGGACTCGCCGCGCCGCGCCCACTCCATCGCCGCACAGGGCGGGATCAACGCGGCGAAGAACTACCGCAACGACGGCGACTCCGTCCAGCGGCTCTTCTACGACACCGTCAAGGGCGGCGACTTCCGCGCCCGTGAGTCCAATGTGCACCGGCTCGCCGAGGTCTCCGTCGAGATCATCGACCAGTGCGTCGCCCAGGGTGTGCCCTTCGCCCGCGAGTACGGCGGACTCCTCGACACCCGCTCCTTCGGCGGAGTCCAGGTCTCCCGTACGTTCTACGCGCGCGGCCAGACGGGCCAGCAACTGCTCCTCGGCGCCTACCAGGCGCTGTCCCGGCAGATCGCGGCCGGCGCCGTCGAGATGCGTCCCCGAACCGAGATGCTCGACCTGATCGTGGTCGACGGACGGGCCCGCGGCATCGTGGCCCGCGATCTGATCAGCGGCGAGGTCTCCACGTACTTCGCCGACGCGGTCGTCCTCGCGTCCGGTGGCTACGGCAATGTCTTCCATCTCTCGACCAACGCCAAGAACAGCAACGCCACCGCCGTCTGGCGGGCACACCGGCGCGGCGCCCTCTTCGCCAATCCCTGCTTCACCCAGATCCATCCGACCTGTGTCCCGCGCTCCGGAGAGCATCAGTCCAAGCTGACGCTGATGAGCGAGTCGCTGCGCAACGACGGCCGTATCTGGGTGCCGCTGACGGCCGGTGACCGGCGCCCGCCGGCCGAGATCCCGGAGGACGAGCGGGACTACTACCTGGAGCGGATCTATCCCTCCTTCGGCAATCTCGTGCCGCGCGACATCGCCTCGCGGGCCGCGAAGAACGTCTGCGACGAAGGGCGCGGGGTCGGCCCCGGCGGCCAGGGCGTCTATCTGGACTTCGCCGACGCCATCGCCCGGCTCGGCCGCAAGGCCGTCGAGGAGAGGTACGGCAATCTCTTCGAGATGTACGAGCGGATCACCGCCGAGGATCCCTACGAGGTGCCGATGCGGATCTATCCGGCGATCCACTACACGATGGGCGGACTCTGGGTCGACTACGACCTCCAGACCACCGTGCCCGGTCTGTTCGCGATCGGCGAGGCCAACTTCTCCGACCACGGCGCCAACCGGCTCGGCGCGTCCGCGCTGATGCAGGGCCTCGCCGACGGCTACTTCGTCCTGCCGTCCACCATCAACGACTACCTCGCCCGCAATCCGCACCACGACGGGATCGACGATTCCCACCCGGTGGTCGCCGAGGCCGTCGCCGAGACCGAGGACCGGCTGCGGCTGCTGCTCGCCGTCGACGGCGACCGTACGCCCGACTCGTTCCACAAGGAGATCGGCGAACTGCTCTGGGACCACTGCGGCATGGCACGGAACGAGCAGGGGCTGCGCAAGGCGCTCGACCGGATCCCGCAGATCCGCGAGGAGTTCTGGCGGCGGATCAAGGTGCCGGGCACCGGCGAACAGCTCAACCAGTCGCTGGAGAAGGCCAATCGCGTGGTCGACTACCTGGAACTGGCCGAGCTGATGTGCCTCGACGCGCTGCACCGCGCCGAGTCCTGCGGAGGCCACTTCCGTGAGGAGTCGCAGACCGAGGGCGGTGAGGCGGCGCGGCGTGACGGGGAGTTCTCGTACGCGGCGGCCTGGGAGTTCACCGGCACCGGCACCGCGCCCGTCCTGCACAGGGAAGACCTCGTCTTCGAGTACGTCCACCCCACCCAGCGGAGCTACGCATGAGGCTCACCCTGCGCGTCTGGCGCCAGCCGGACGCCGACACCCCCGGTGCCATGGTCACCTACGCCGTCGACGGCATCTCCGAGGACATGTCCTTCCTGGAGATGCTCGACACGCTCAACGAGGAGCTGATCCTCAAGGGCGACGAACCGGTCGCCTTCGACCACGACTGCC
The DNA here is from genome assembly GCF_001700515.1 of Streptomyces lushanensis. Classification (GTDB taxonomy): domain Bacteria; phylum Actinomycetota; class Actinomycetes; order Streptomycetales; family Streptomycetaceae; genus Streptomyces; species Streptomyces lushanensis. The sequence continues at coordinate 40,389 of NZ_MAUD01000235.1, read as the reverse complement.
GTGAGGGCATCTGCGGCGCGTGCGGCGTGGTCATCAACGGCGATGCCCACGGCCCCGAGCGCACCACCACCTGCCAGCTCCACATGCGGCACTTCGAGGACGGCGACACCATCGACGTCGAGCCCTGGCGGGCCGGGGCCTTCCCGGTGGTCAAGGACCTGGTGGTGGACCGCTCGTCCTTCGACCGGATCATCGGCGCGGGCGGCTACATCACCGCCCCGACGGGCTCCGCGCCCGAAGCCCACGCCACCCCCGTCCCCAAACCCGACGCCGACTTCGCCTTCGAACACGCCGAATGCATCGGCTGCGGCGCCTGCGTCGCGGCCTGCCCCAACGGCTCGGCGATGCTCTTCACCTCGGCCAAGGTCAACCACCTCAACGTCCTCCCCCAGGGCGCCCCCGAACGCGAGACCCGCGTCCTCGACATGGTCGCCGCCATGGACGAGGAAGGCTTCGGCGGCTGCACCCTCACCGGCGAATGCGCCACGGCCTGCCCGAAGGGCATCCCGCTCCCCTCGATCACCGCGATGAACAGGGAATGGCTGAGGGCGACGCGCAAGGTGGCGCGCTAGCCCGCGCCGCTGAGCCCCAGCAGGGCCGCCAGGCGCTCGTACGAGTTCAGCAAGGAGACGGTGTCGTAGGTGCTGGTGGTGACCAGGAACTCGTCCGCCGCGGTGCGGGTGAGGAGTTTCTCCAGGGCCGCCGTCACCTCGTCCGCCGTGCCGTGGAGCTGGTCGCGGTGGGCTGCCTCGAAGAGGGTGTGCTCGCGGGTGGTCATGGTGGTGGTGAGGACCGTGTCGACGGGCACGAGCGGCGGGAAGACCCCGTGTGTGCGGGAGTACGCCGTGGACCAGGCCTCCGGGAGGAGCAGCCGGCGGGCCTCCTCGGTGGTGGCCGCGACCGCGACCGTGCCGGAGAGCACGACATGGGGGCGCTCGCTCCAGACGGACGGGCGGAAGTCCTCGCGGTACGTGTCGATCGCGCGCAGCATCGCGTCCTCGCCGCGTACCGCCGCGATGACCAGTGGCAGTCCGGCTCCGGCCGCGACCTGTGCGCCCTTGCCGGTGGCCAGGACGAAGGCGGGAACGCGCAGGCCCTCGGCGGGGTGGGCGTGGACCCGGGGGTGCGCGGTCTGGGTTGCGGTGAAGTAGCCGAGCAGTTCGGCGAGCTGTCCGGCGAAGTCCTCGGCGTCCCGCTTGTCCCGGCCGAGGGCCGCGCGTATCCCGTCGGTGAAGCCCACGGAACGGCCGAGCCCCATGTCGATCCGGCCCGGGAACAGCGACTCCAGCACTCCGAACTGCTCGGCGACGACGAGGGGTTGATGATTGGGCAGCATCACACCGCCGGTGCCGACGCGGATCGTCGAGGTCGCGGCGGCGACGGCCGCCGCGAGGACGGTCGGCGCGGACCCGGCGACTCCCGGCACGCTGTGGTGCTCGGAGACCCAGAACCGGTGGTAGCCGAGCGCCTCGATCCGCCGCGCGAACCGCACGGTGTCGCGCAGCGCCGTCGGCCCGTCCTGGCCCTGCCGGGTACGGGAGCGGTCGAGTACGGAGAACGGGATGCCGGCCAGGATGCTCACACACCTTTCAACGCCCGGCCCGCGCCAGGATTCCCAGGGTCCCCGGGACAGCACCTAGGCTGGTCGGCATGCCCCGTAACAGCAGGCCGCTGGCCGTGTTCGACCTGGACGGAACACTCGCGGAGACCGGCCACCGCCAGCACTTCCTGGAGCGGGCGCCTCGTGACTGGGCCGGGTTCTTCGGCGCGGCCGGGCGGGACGCGCCGCTGGCCGAGGGCGTACGGCTGGCGCTGGAGGCCGCCGGGGAGTGCGAGGTCGTCTATCTGACCGGCCGGCCCGAGCGCTGCCGCGCGGACACCGTGGCCTGGCTGGCCGAGCACGGTCTGCCCGGGGGCCGGATCTGGATGCGCCGTGACGACGACCGCAGGCCCGCCCGTACGACCAAGCTGGAGGTCCTGCGCCGGCTGAGCGGCGACCGTGAGATCCGGATGCTGGTGGACGACGACGAACTGGTCTGCGCGGCGGCACAACGCGCGGGCTTCCGCGTCGTACGCGCCCGCTGGGCCAGTACGTCACAGGCGCTGAGGGACGGGCAGGAGCGTGAGGGACGGACCTGAGCCGACCGGCCGCGCTTCCCCGCCCGTCGGCGCACCCTCCGTCAGCGCACCGCACCGTCCGTCCGTGCTTCGTCCGCGTTCACTCGTCGTCTTCGAGGCGGAACCCGACCTTCAGCCCGACCTGGAAGTGCTCGATGTCGCCGTCGACGATATGGCCGCGTACCTCCGTCATCTCGAACCAGTCGAGACCGCGCAAGGTCTGCGCCGCACGGCCGATGCCATTGCGGATGGCGTCGTCGATCCCCTCGTGGGACGTGCCGACGATCTCGGTGACCCGGTAGGTGTGATGGGTGTGGTGGGACATGGGCCTGCCCTTCTCCTCGTACGCCCCGGCACGCGTCCGTACGTCGTACGCCACGGTTCTCACTCCACCGTGCCCCACCACGCGGCGCTCCGCGAGGCGTCCGGCGCCGGACGGTCCTCCGCCGCGGTGCCCAGGGCCAGCCGGGAGACGATCCGGTAGCGGTCGCCCCGGTAGAGGGAGCGCACGTATTCCACGGGCCGGCCCGACGCGTCCGAGGTGATCCGGTCGAACAGCAGCGCCGGTGAGAACACCGGTACCCCGAGCAGCTCCGCCTCGTCCTCGCTCAGCACCGTCGGCTCGATCGACTGCACGGCCTCGGCCGGCGTGATCCGCCGCTCCTCGCGCAGATACGCGTAGAACCCGGACTCCATCCGCGCCGGTGTCAGTCCCGGGACCAGCTCGGCGGGCAGATGCAGATACTCCAGGGCCACGGCCCCGCCGTCCACGAGCCGCAGCCGGGCCACATGGACGACCTCGGCGGCGGGCGGGAGCCCCAGCCTGCGCCCGACCCGCGCGCCCGCGCGCACCGTACGGAACTCCAGCACCCGGGCCGACCACGCGCCCGGCGCCCGTGGGGCCAGGGCGGAGCGGTCCTCGGCGACCAGCTCCTGAGTGATCTTCGCGGGTGCGACGAACATGCCGCGCCCGTGTTCACGGACCAGCAGCCCGGTGGCGACCAGCTCGTCCACCGCCGCGCGCAGCGTGGGCCGCGACACGCCCAGCTCGGCGCAGAGCGTGCGCTCGGACGGGATCGCGTCGCCGGGCCCGCGGGCGTCGACCAGCCCGAGCAGATGCTCCCGTACCCGCTCCCGCTTGAGCACCGGGTGAGGGGAACGGGTGTCGCGCACGGGCCCTCCCGGTGAGCCGTCGGAAGCTGCGGTCAGTATGCATCACCGGTGGTGGACGAGGTGATGATGCCGTCGTGGGCGAAGTCGCCCGGCGGAATGCCCGGATGGTGGCCGTCGGGGCGCGGACGGGGGCGGGGATGGGACGGCCGGGTGCCCAGGGCCAGCCGGGAGACGATCCGGTAGCGGTCGCCCCGGTAGAGGGAGTGGACGTACTCGACGGGACGGCCCGAGGTGTCGAGGGTCAGGCGTTCGATGAGCAGGGCGGGGGAGAGCACCGGGACACGCAGTACCGCCGCCTCGGACTCGCTGACCACCGTCGGCTCGATGGACTGGGTGGCCTCGTGGACGTAGAGCTGATGATGCTCCCTCAGATGGTCGTACAGTTCGCCCGACTCCAGCTCCTGCGGAGTGAGGGCGGGGGCGAGTTCGGCGGGGATGTGGAGATGCTCGATGGCGATGGGCGAGCCGTCGACGAGCCGGAGCCGGGCGATGTAGATCAGCTCCGTGGCGGGCGAGACCCGCAGCTTGCGGCCGATCCGGGCGCCGGCCTGGAACGTGGTGCGCTCCAGGACGCTGCTGGACCAGGTGCCGGAGGCCCTGGGAACGACGAACGCCGTGTCCTCGGGCGTGAGTTCCTGAGTGATCTTCGCGGGTGCGACGAACATGCCCCGGCCGTGTTCACGGACGAGCTGCCCGGTGGCGACGAGTTCGTCCACCGCGGTGCGCAGGGTCGGCCGGGAGACGCCGAGTTCGGCGCAGAGGGTGCGCTCGGACGGGATCGCGTCGCCCGCGCTGCCCGCCTCGATCAGGCCGAGCAGATATTCTCGTACGCGCTCACGTTTGAGTACGGCACCTGACGAGCCACCCGACGCGCCGCTCCCCATGGGCATGACCTCTTCCGTCCTTCGTGATTCTGTCCCCGATGACCCTGGTATGACCCCGACTGGTCAACTGGTAAACACCATCGTAACCAAGCGAACGGTGCGTTCGCTGCGGGCGGCTCGGAGGATCTGTGCACAGTGTCTGCGGGCGGTGCCTCCGAACAGCGCCTGCTTTCCAGGGGCTTGACGCCGACATTGGTCCATGCCACCTTCTGGGCACACACCTTACCAGTTGACCAATTGGTAAATCCCTATCGAGGTGGCCCGTGAAGATCCGCTTCATCGCCGGCGCCGCAGCGCTCGCGGCGACCCTGGCCGTCAGTGCGTGCGGCTCCTCCTCCGACAGCGCCGAAGGACCGGAGAGGCTCACTGTCTGGATCATGAAGGACAGCGTCACCGAGGACTTCCTCACCCGGTTCAGCGAGGACTTCGAGCGGCGGCACAAGGACATCGACCTGGACGTCCAGATCCAGGAGTGGGACGGCATCGGCGAGAAGGTCACCGCGGCCCTCGCCTCCACCGACGCGCCCGATGTCATCGAGGTCGGCAACACCCAGGTCGCCCAGTACGCCGCCAGCGGCGGCGTCAAGGATCTCACCGACCGTACGGAGGACCTGTCCGGCGCGGACTGGCTGCCGGGACTCGCGGAGCCGGGGAAGATCGACGGCAAGCAGTACGGCATTCCCTGGTACGCGGCCAACCGGGTCGTCCTCTACCACAAGGACCACTTCGCCCGGGCCGGGATCACCTCGCCGCCCGCCACCCAGGACGACTGGCTCGCGGACACCGCGAAGCTCGACAAGGGCCGGATCCAGGGCATCTATCTGCCGGGCCAGAACTGGTACACCCTGGCCGGCTTCATCTGGGACCAGGGCGGCGATCTCGCCGTGCGCTCCGGCGACACCTGGAAGGGTGCGCTGGACACACCTCAGGCGCTCGCCGGGATGGACTTCTACCGCCGCCTCCAGGCTCTCGGCAAGGGGCCCAAGGACTCCGACGAGGCCAAACCGCCGCAGGCGGAGGTCTTCGCCAAGGGCGATGTCGCCCAGATCATCTCCGTACCCGGCGGAGCCAAGATCATCGAGGAGGCCAATCCCGCGCTGAAGGGGAAGATCGGCTTCTTCCCGGTACCGGGCAGGACGGCGGGCGAACCGGGCGCGGTCTTCACCGGCGGCTCCGATCTGATCGTCCCGGAGGCCTCCGCCCACCAGGACGCCGCCTATCAGGTGATCAAGGCGCTCGCGGGCGACACCTGGCAGACCGACATGGCGAAGACCATGAGCTATGTTCCCAACAGGACCTCGCTCGCGGGCGCCGTCCGGGGCAGTGAGGGCACCGCGGCGATGGCCGCGGGCGCCGCGCGGGGCCGCGCGACTCCCAACTCGCCGCAGTGGGCCGCCGTCGAGGCGACCAACCCGATCAAGCAGTACATGACCGCGGCGCTCACCGGAACCGATCCCGCGAAGGCCGCGAAGGAAGCGTCCGACAGCATCACCAAGACGCTCGGCTCATGACCGCGGCAGCCGGGGCCCGCCGCACACCCGGGGCCGAGCGCGCGGCCCGGACCCCCGGGGCGCTGTGGCCGTATCTCCTGATCGCGCCCACCGTGCTCGGCACCGCGTATCTGCTCCTCTATCCGCTGGTCCGCAATCTGGTCATCTCCTTCCAGACCTACGGAATGGGCGAACTCATCCGCGGCGGCGCTCCGTTCGCCGGGCTCGCCAACTACCGGGAGATCCTGGACGACACCGTGTTCTGGGAGGTCGTACGGCGGACCTTCTGGTGGACCGCGGTCAACGTGGTCCTGATCATGGTGCTCGCCACGCTCGTCGCGCTGATGCTCCAGCATCTCGGCCGGCGGACGCGGCTGCTGGTCATGAGCGGTCTGGTGCTCGCCTGGGCCAGCCCGGTCATCGCCACCACCACCGTCTTCCAGTGGCTGTTCTCGTCCCGGCTCGGCGTGGTCAACTGGCTGCTCGTACGGCTCGGCTTCGAGTCGTACGAGAACTACTCCTGGTTCGCGAACGGCAGCTCCACCTTTGTCATCCTGGTCCTGCTCGTCGTCTGGCAGTCCGTCCCGTTCGCCGCCATCACCCTGCACGCGGCCCTGCTCACCGTCCCCGCCGAGCTGTACGAGTCGGCGCGGCTCGACGGCGCGGGCGCGGCCCGGATCTTCCGCTCCGTGACCCTGCCCATGCTGCGACCGCTCTTCGCGCTGGTGCTCTGTCTCGAAGTCATCTGGGTCTTCCGGTGCTTCGCGCAGATCTGGGCGATCAGCAAGGGCGGCCCGGGCGACGCCACCACCACACTGCCCGTCTACGCCTACCGCGTCGCGCAGTCCCTGCACCGCTACGACCTGGGAGCGGCGGTCTCCACCCTCACCGTGCTGCTGCTCGTCGCGGTGCTGGTCGTCCACCTCCGCCAGATGTTCCGGCAGGAGGGCGAGCTGTGAACCGGACCTCCGCGAGCCCGGTCACCCATGCCCGGATACGCCGGCTCCCGCTGCACGCGGCGGCGCTGCTGGTCTTCGTCCTCTCCGTCTTCCCCGTCTACTGGATGGTGCTGACCGCCTTCAAGCCGACCCAGGACATCCAGTCGCAGACACCGCTGTTCCTGCCGACCTCGGTCACCCTCGACCACTTCACCAAGGCAGTCCAGGCGGACGGATTCTGGCTCTTCTGGCGCAACAGCCTCGCCGTCACGGCCAGTTGTGTGCTGCTCGCGCTGATCGTCGCCCTCGGTGCCGCGTTCGCCGTGGCCCGGCTGCGCTGGAAGGGCCGCAGAGGCTTCATCCTCATGGTCTTCATCGCGCAAGTGGCGCCCTGGGAAGCGCTGTTGATCCCGATGTATGTCATCGCCCGGGACACCGACATGCTCGACAAGCTGTCGATGCTCACCCTGATCTACTTCATGATCACCCTGCCCTTCACCATCGTGACCCTGCGCGGCTTCCTCACCGCCATCCCGGTCGAGCTGGAGGAGGCGGCCCAGGTCGACGGCTGCACCCGAGCGGCCGCCTTCCGCCGGATCACCCTGCCGCTGCTCGCACCCGGGCTGCTCGCCACCTCGCTCTTCGGATTCATCACCGCCTGGAACGAGTTCGCCTTCGCCAACATGCTGATCATCAAGAACCAGGACGACCGCACCCTGCCGGTCTGGCTGTCCTCGTTCTCCAATGTCTTCGGCACCGACTGGGGCGCCACGATGGCCGCCTCCACTCTCTTCGCCCTGCCCGTCCTGGTGCTCTTCCTCGTCCTTCAGGGACGGGTCGCCTCCGGGATGACCAGCGGCGCCGTCAAGGGATAGGAGACCACCGCCATGACCACCCCCACGACCCCCCTCACGACCGCCGCACACCGCGCCGGACTCCAGATCGTGCCCCGGCCCTCCCAACTGGCGCCGCTTCCAGGGAAGTTCACACTCGACGAACACACCGCGATACGCGCGGCCCCCGGCGGCGCCGAGGACGCCGCCGCCCTGCTCCGTACGCTGCTCGCTCCTGCCACCGGGCTGCCGCTGCCGTGCGCCGGCGNNCGCCGGCGGCCGGACGGGGCTGCTGCGTGGCGTCCAGACGCTCCGTCAGCTCCTGCCGCCGCAGGCGCTGTCGGACGAACCGGCGCGCGGTACGGAGTGGTCGCTGCCCTGCGTACAGATCACGGACGTACCACGGTTCGCCTGGCGCGGCGCGATGCTCGATGTGGCCCGGCGCTTCCGGCCGGTCTCCTTCCTGCGCCGGTTCACCGATCTGCTCGCCCTGCACAAGCTCAATGTGCTGCATCTCCATCTCACCGACGACCAGGGCTGGCGGATGCCCGTCGCCGCGTATCCGAAGCTCACCGAGGTGGGCGGCGAACCGCACGGCGGCGCCTACACCCGTCAGGAGCTCAGCGCCCTCGTGGCCTACGCCGCCGCCCGCGGTGTCACCGTCGTACCGGAGATCGAGATGCCCGGTCACGCGCGGGCCGCGCTCGCCGCGTATCCCGAACTCGGCAACGAGCCCTCGCGCAGACTCACCGTGTGGGACCGCTGGGGTGTCTGCGAGAACGTCCTCGGCGTCCATGACCAGGTGCTCGACTTCTGCCGCGGCGTCCTGGACGAGGTCATGGAGACCTTTCCGTCGCCGCATGTGCATGTGGGCGGGGAGGAGTGCCCCACCACCGAGTGGGAGCGCTCGTCCGACGCGCGCCGGCGCGCCGCGGCCGAGGGGCTCCCCGGACCCGAGGCGCTGCACGGCTGGTTCATGGCGCGCGTCGGCGGCTTTCTCACCGAGAGGGGCCGACGGCCGCTGGGCTGGACCGAGTCGGGGAGCGATCTGCCCGTCGGCTTCACCGCCGTGCCCTGGCGGGCCGCCGAGCACGGGCTCACCGCCGCGCGCCGGGGCCAGGACGTGATCATGGCACCGTACCGCTCCACCTATCTCGACTATCCGCAGAGCGACGGTCCCCACGAACCGCCGGGTCAGCCGGGCGGCGTGGTGTCCCTGCGCGATGTGTACGACCTGGAACCCGTGCCCGCCGCCTGGGAACCGGCCGCCGCCGCCCGCGTCCTGGGCACCCAGGCACAGCTCTGGAGCGAGTACGTGCCCACCGCCGCGCACGCCGAGTACCTGGCGTTCCCGCGGCTCTGCGCGCTCGCCGAGACCGCCTGGTCGCCGCACCGGGACTGGCCGGGCTTCCAGCGGCGGCTGATCCACCACCGAACCCGGCTCGACGCGCTCCGCGTGCCGAGCCGCCTCCCGCACGACCTGGCACACCATGTGCCGCACCACACCCCGCTCGGTCCCCCACCAGGAGAGGAAACCGGTCGATGACCGCACAGGAGAACACCACCGCACCCATGGGCACCGCCCCACCGGCCGACACCGTCCCGTCCACGGACCCCGCGTCGGCGAGCGGCACGCGCCGCGCCCGCCGCGCCGGGATACGGACCGCCGTCGCCATGGGCCTGGCGGCCGGACTCGGCTGCGCCGCGCTCACCGCGCTGCCGGCCGCCGCCGCCGACCCGTCGCTGAAGGTCCAGTACCGTCAGAGCTCCACCGGCTCCGACCAGGCCGAGCCCTGGTTCAAGGTGGTCAACGCCTCGGGCTCGGCCGTCTCCCTCGGCACGGTCAAGATCCGCTACTACTTCAAGGCCGACGCGGGCGCCTCGTACACCTTCGCCTGCTCCTGGGCGGTGAAGGGCTGCGCCAACATCACCGGCACCTTCGGCACCCTCGCCAGTCCCACCGCCACCGCCGACCGCTATCTGGAGATCGGTTTCACCGCGGGCGCGGGCTCCCTCGCGCCGGGCGCCGACAGCGGTGACATGCAACTGCGCTTCTACCGCTCCAACTGGGCCGCGCTCAACCAGAGCGACGACTACTCCTTCGGTCCCTCGCAGACCGCCTACGGCGACTGGACGAAGGCCACCGCCACGGTGGGCGGCGCACTCGTCTGGGGCACCGCTCCGGCGGGCAACGACCCGGGCGGCCCGACGAACCCGCCCACCGATCCTCCGACCGACCCGCCCACCGGGGGTACCGCGCTCTTCGACGACTTCAACTACACCTCGTACACCGATCCCGCGCTCGGCTCCCACGGCTGGAGCGTGCGCGCCAACTCCGGCGGACCCGGGGTGCCGGGCGCGACCTGGGCGCCCGAGAACGTCACCTTCGCCAAGGAGGGGACGAACTCGATCATGAATCTGGAGACCTCCACCGCGGGCACGAGCGGTACGACCGAGCAGACCGAGGTCCTCACCAGGGCGACGAAGTTCAAGAACGGCACCTACGCGGCCCGGGTGAGGTTCACCGACACCCCGAAGTCGGGCCCGGACGGCGACCGTCTCGTACAGACCTTCTTCACCATCAACGACCTCAAGGCCCCGATGGCGGACGACTACGCGGAGTACGACTTCGAGTATCTGCCGAACGGCGGCTGGGGCGAGCCCGCCAACATCCTCTACACCACGTCCTGGGAGACCTACCGGCCCGACCCCTGGGAGGCCGTCAACCAGCACTCGGAGTCCCGGATCAGCTACGCGGGCTGGCACGACCTCGTGGTCACCATCGACAACAACGCCATCACCTACTACGTCGACGGGCAGACCTTCGGCACGCACGACGCGCGCTATCTGCCCGAGCGGCCCATGTCGATCAACTTCAACCAGTGGCTGATCGACCTGGCCGGCCAGACGAGCACCGCACCGCGGGCGTACGACCAGAAGGTCGACTACGTCCTGCACGTCAAGGACCAGGTACTGACCCCGGCTCAGGTCGGCGCGAAGGTCAACGCCTACCGTGCGGCGGGCACCACCTTCGAGGACACGGTGCCGGGCACCCAGTGACGGGACCGGGCACCGGCGTTGCCTGACGGACCGTGCGCCGGTGGAACGCCGCACCGCGCGCGGGCGGCAGGCCGGCGGTACACCGGACCCGCGCGCCGGGCCGGGCCATCACGGGGACGGGTGTCGTTCAGGCGCCCGTCCCTCTCCGTCTCCTTGTGGGACTTGACCCTCCCCTTGGTCCATACCAAAATCCCACACACCCGTGCGAACGCTGTTCGCCCCCCACGCCGGGCTCCCTTTTCGTGCTGTCCACGCCAGAAGGTTGACCTACGTGAAGAACCGTTGTCTCGCCTGTTCCGTAGCCCTTGTCTCCTCTGTCGCGCTCGGCGGCTGCGGAATGATGCCGGGCGGAGGCGGCGGCTCCACCACGGTGACCGTCTGGCTGATGAAGGACAGCGTCTCGGACGCCTTCCTCGACCGCTTCGTGGCCGACTACGAGGACGAACACCCCTCTGTCGAACTGGACATCAAGATCCAGGAGTGGACCGGGATCGGCGAGAAGGTGCTGACCGCGCTGGACGGCGAGGACGCACCGGATGTCATCGAGGTCGGCAACACCCAGGTCGCCCAGTACGCGGAGAGCGGGAATCTGCGGGACCTGACGCTGGAGTCGGTGAGGGACCTGGGCAGCGAGGACTGGCTGCCCGGCCTCGCCGAGCCGGGCAGTATCAACGGCGCGCAGTTCGGTATCCCGTGGTACGCGGCCAACCGCGTCGTGATCTACAACAAGGATCTGTTCGCGCTCGCCGGGATCGACGAGCCTCCCAAGACCCGTGAGGCATGGCTCGCCGACACCGAGGAGCTCAACCGCGGGGGCAACCAGGGCATCTATCTCGCGGGCCAGGACTGGTACACCCTCGCCGGCTTCATCTGGGACGAGGGCGGCGAGCTGGCCGTCGAGACGGGAGGCGAGTGGCAGGGCGTGCTCGACTCGCCCGCCGCGCTCAAGGGCATGTCCTTCTACAAGGACCTCCAGTCGCTCGGTGGAGGACCCAAGAACTCCGACGAGGCCAAGCCTCCGCAGGCGGACGTCTTCGCCAAGGGCGATGTCGCCCAGATCATCTCCACGCCCGGCTCGGCGCGGCTCATCGAGGAGCAGAACCCGGAGCTGAAGGGAAAGCTCGGCTTCTTCCCGATACCGGGCAAGTCGTCCGACAAGCCCGGCCGTGTCTTCACCGGCGGTTCCGATCTGATCGTGCCGAAGAACTCCGGTCACCACTCGGCCGCCGTCGAGGTCGTCAAGGCACTGGCGGGCGAGAAGTGGCAGACGGATCTCGCGAGAACGATGAGCTATGTGCCGAACAAGGTCACGCTCGCCAAGGTGATCGGTGGCGACGAGGGCACGGCCGCGATGGCGGCGGGGGCGGCCGGAGGACGGGCCACGCCCAACTCGCCGCAGTGGGCGAGCGTCGAGGCGGACAATCCGATCAAGCCCTACATGACGGCCGTGCTGGAGGGCCGGGACCCGCGGAAGTCCGCGAAGGAGGCCTCCGAGCACATCACCGCGGCTCTGGTCTCCGGCTGAACCGGCCCCGGTGCCCGGGCTGGGCCGGTCCCGGCACTCGGGCCGAAGCGGCCCCGGCGCTCAGGCCGCATCACGCTCGCCGCGCTCCGGCCGGCCCGCTCCCGGGCCGTACCCGACCCATGCCCGCCGCGCTCCGGCACGCTCCCGGCCCGCCACGGCCGCCGTGGCCCCGCCGGTTTCCCCGTCGTGGGACGGTACCGGTAGGTTACGAGGAGGCGCCCAAGAGGCGTCCGGAGATGGAAACAGGACACCGGACGGGGTGCGGAAGAAGACCTTCCGCTGTCCTCCCAATCCCGGCCATTCAACCGTCTCACATCCACACTCCGCCGTGTGGTCATGTCAAATCCAGTCGGTCACGGAAGAAACAAGGTGCCGGACCCGCCGCGCGAGCGACGGACTCCGGCAGCCGCCTTCCCCACCGGCACAGGAGACAGCCATGTCCGCCATCGCACCAGCTCCGCTCACGACCGTTCCGGCTCCCTCGCCCGTCGGCGTTTCCGCTCCCGCCGACACCGAGACGCGCTATGTGGTCTCCCTCGCCCGTAACCAGGAGGACGTACGGGCCGCGCAGCGACTGCGCCACCTCGTCTTCGCCGGAGAGCTGGGTGCCCGGATCGACGGGCCCGAGCCCGGTCTGGACATCGACGAGTTCGACGCGTACTGCGACCACCTGCTGGTCCGCGAGGAAGCCACCGGCGAGGTGGTCGGCACGTACCGGCTGCTGCCGCCCGACCGGGCCAGGGCCGCGGGACGCATCTACTCCGACAGCGAGTTCGACCTCTCCCGGCTGGGCCCGATCCGGGACGACCTGGTCGAGGTCGGCCGTTCCTGCGTCCACCCGCTGCACCGCACCGGCGGTGTGATCGCCCTCATCTGGGCTGGACTCGCCCGCTACATGACCACCACGGGCCACAACTGGCTGGCGGGCTGCTGCTCGATCCCGCTCGCGGACGGCGGCGCCCTGGCCGCCTCCACGTGGAGCACCGTGAAGACCAAGCACCTCGCGCCCGAGGAGTACTGGGTCACCCCGCACCGCCTGTGGACCCCGGATGCCGCAACCAGCACGGTCGCCGCCGCCTCGGCCGCCGAACTGCCGCCGCTGCTGCGCGGTTATCTGCGGCTCGGCGCCTGGGTCTGCGGCGCGCCGGCGCACGACCCGGACTTCGACTGCGCCGACCTCTATGTCCTGCTGTCGATGAAGCGCACCAACCCGCGCTATCTGCGGCACTTCCTCTCCCTCGTTCCGTCGGCATGAGCGTCTGGCTGCCCACCGCGCCCTGCGTCTCGCCGGAGTGCGTGACCCACAGCGGACCGGCCGTCGGCACACTCACCGCGGTCGCCCGGCTGCTGGTGGGCATCCCCCTCGTCCTCGCCGGGGTGCTGCTCACTCCGCTCGTCTCGCTGCTGCGCGGGGCGCACCGGGACCGGCTGACCAGGCTCTGGGCGCGCTCGGTGGTCCGGAGCTTCGGTCTGCGCCTGCGTGTGGTGGGCGATCCGGCGCCCCCGCGCGGCGACGGATTCCTGGTCGTCTCCAACCACATCTCGTGGCTGGACATCCCGCTGATCGCGGCCGTCTTCCCCGGGCGGAACCTGGCCAAGAGCGAGATACGCGGCTGGCCGGTGCTGGGCGCGATGGCGACCCAGGGCGGCACGGTCTTCGTGGAGCGCGAGCGGCTGCGGGCACTGCCCGGCACCGTACGGACCCTGGCCACGGCGATGCGCGAGGGCTCCCGGGTGATCGTCTTTCCCGAGGGCTGCACCTGGTGCGGCCAGGAGCACGGCCGGTTCACCACCGCCGTCTTCCAGGCCGCGCTGGACGCGGAGGCCGATGTCCGGCCCGTACGGCTCACCTATCGCGGCCCCGGTGGGGAGCCGTCCGGCGCGCCGGCCTTCATCGGCAGGGACTCGCTGGGGGTCTCGCTCTGGCGGGTGGTGACGGCCGGCGGGCTGACGGCGGAGATCACGCTCCTGCCGGTGATCCCCGCCGGCCGCCACACCGACCGCCGTGCGCTCTCCCGGGCCGGTCAGACCGCCGTCGCGAGCGAGAGCGCGAACCGCCCCGCCTCATCGGTCCACCAGCGTGTCAGCTCCATCCCGGCGGCCGAGAGTTCCGTCCGTACGCCGTCCTGACGGAACTTCGCCGACACCTCCGTCCGTACCTCCTCACCGGCCTGGAAGTGCACCACCAGATCCAGTTCGGGGATTTTCACGGTCAGGGCCCGGCGGGCCCGCAGCCGCATCTCGATCCACTCGTTCTCCGCGTCCCAGAGCGCCACATGGCCGAAGTCGCGTGGATCGAAGTCCGCGCCCAGCTCACGGTCGATGACGGAGAGGACGTTCTTGTTGAACGCGGCTGTCACTCCGGCGGCGTCGTCGTACGCCCTGACCAGTACGGACTCGTCCTTGACCAGATCCGTGCCGAGGAGCAGCGCGTCGCCCGGCGCCAGCAGCGCGCGGACCGACGCCAGGAACACCGCGCGCTCTGCGGGCAGCAGATTGCCGATCGTGCCGCCGAGGAACGCGACCAGCCGGGGACCGGGAGTCGCGGGCAGCGCCAGCCCGGCCGTGAAGTCGGCGATCAGCGCGTGCACCCGGAGTCCGGGCCGCTCGGCGAGCAGCGACCGGGCGGCGCCGGTCAGCGCGCTCCCGCTCACGTCGACGGGCACGTAGAGCTGGAGCGCGGTCAGCTCGTCGAGCAGATGACGGGTCTTGTCGGACGATCCCGAGCCCAGCTCGACCAGGGTGCGCGCCCGGGTCCGCGCAGCGATCTCGGATCCGCGCGCGAGCAGGATCTCCCGCTCGGCGCGGGTCGGGTAGTACTCGGGGAGCCGGGTGATCTCCTCGAACAGTTCGCTGCCGCGGCTGTCGTAGAACCACTTGGGCGGCAGTGTCTTGGGGGTACGGGTCAGGCCCTGGAGCACATCGGCGCGCAACGCGGCGCCGGTGGCGTCCTCGGGCAGGGTGCGGGTCAGCTCGAACGGGCTCACGCGGGTGGCTCCTTGAGGGGGGTGAGCAGAACATCGGCGCGGGTCGCCACCAGCAGGGTGCGGTCGGGGACCGCGCGCCAGCGCGGATCGTCGTCGTAGGGCTCCGACGCGACCACCGTGCGGTCGCCGGGCCCGGTGCGGTACCAGAGGGTGTCGCCCCAGGTGGTCGCCGCGATCCGGGTGCCGTCGGTGAGCAGCAGATTCAGCCGGGACGCGGGCGCCGCCGCCGCGACGTCGAGAACGGTGTCGGCCAGCGCCTGGCCGAGTTCGTCCCCGGCCCGCAGCCGGTGCAGCACCAGCGCCCACAGCAGCGCGGAATCACTGCGGGCGGGCAGGGCGAGCAGCTCGGCCGCGGGCAGCGCCGCGGCAGGCGCGGTGACACTGCCCGGCCAGCCGTCGACCGAGCCGTTGTGGCCGAACAGCCAGGGCCCGTCGGCGAACGGCGCCGCCGCCGCCTCGCCGTCCGCGCCCGGCACCGTGGCGTCACGGACCGCGGCGAGCAGGGCGCCGGTACGGATCACCCGCGCCAGATCGGTGAAGCCGAGGTCGGCCCAGATCGGCAGCGCGCGCCTGTAGCGGGCCGGGACCGGATCGCCCTCGGCGTACCAGCCCACCCCGAAACCGTCGGCGTTGACGGTCCCGTACCGCTGGTGGCGCGGCGCCCAGGACTGCCGGTGGAGCCCGTGGGGAGGCGCCACAAGCACCTCGCCGAGCGCCACCGGCGGTCCCAGGTAAGCGATCTGACGGCACATCAGGATTCCTTGGATCTGCCGCCGGCGGACCCCGCGCCATCGGCCGTGCGGGCGGTGCGGAAGCCGGAGAAGATCTGGCGCCGCACCGGCAGGTCCCAGTTGCGGAACGTGCCCCGGCAGGCGACCGGGTCCACCGCGAACGATCCGCCTCGCAGCACCTTGTGCGCGCTGCCGAAGAACACCTCGGAGTACTCGCGGTACGGGAAGGGGGCGAAGCCCGGGTAGGGCAGGAAGTCGCTGGACGTCCACTCCCAGACATCGCCGATCAACTGCCGTACACCCAGCGGTGACGCGCCCTGCGGATAGCTGCCGACGGGCGCCGGCCGAAGGTGGCGCTGGCCGAGATTGGCCCGCTCCGCGGTGGCCTCCCCGTCGCCCCACGGATGGCGCAGCGACCGGCCCGAGACGGGATCGTGCCGGGCGGCCTTCTCCCACTCCTCCTCGGTCGGCAGCCGCCGCCCGGCCCAGCGGGCGTACGCGTCGGCCTCGTACCAGCTCACATGGAGCACCGGCTCGTCCAGGGGCACCGGCTCCACCACGCCGAAGCGGCGGCGCAGCCACTGACCGCCCTCGCGCCGCCAGAACAGCGGCGCGCCGATGCCGTGTTCACGGATCTGGGCCCAGCCCTGCGGAGCCCACCAGCGTTCGTCCGTGTATCCGCCGTCCTCGATGAAGTGGAGGTAGGCGCCATTGGTCACCGGCACGGTGTCGATGAGGAACGCGGGCACCAGCCGCTGATGGGCCGGCCGCTCGTTGTCCAGCGCCCAGGGCTCGGTGGAGGTGCCCATGGTGAAGGGCCCGGCGGGGACGAGCACTTCGGCGGGCAGTCCCGTCGCGTCACCGGCGGGCGGCGGGGGCGCGGTCAGCGCGGCCGGGCCTTGGCGCAGCTGATGGGTGATGAGCATGGTCTCGTCGTGCTGCTGCTCGTGCTGGGCGATCATGCCGAACGCGAAGGCCGCGTCCAGCAGCGGGCCGCCGTGCAGCGGAGTGCGCTCGATGACGTCCAGGACCCGGCCCCGTACGTCCGACGCGTACGCCCGCGCCTCGGCGGGCGGCAGCAGCGGCAGGGTGGGCCGCGCCGAGCGCGGATGCTCGAAGGCGTCGTACACCGAGTCGATCTCGGGCCGGATCGCCGGGCGCCCCGCGACGGTCCGCAGCAGCCACTGCTCCTCCTGGTTGCCGATGTGGGCCAGATCCCAGACCAGCGGGGACATCAGCGGGGAGTGCTGCGCGGTCAGATCGTGGTCGTCGACGCACGTGGTCAGCAGCGCGGTACGGTCCCGGGCGGTCGTCAGCGCGTCGACGGCCCGCCGGCGCAGCAGTTCGGCCGGTATCCCGACGGTTTCCACGGAGTCGGTCATGTCCTCTGGTCCTTCCCGTTCAAAGAGGCGCGCAGTTCGTCGGCGGGACACCGGCCGGGCACCACATAGCGGTCGTGGAAGGCGGCGACGGCCTTCTGCACGGCGGGTGTGGCACCGATGCGCGGAAGCGCTTCCTGCGCGACGGCGAAGCAGGCCATCGCGGCGAGATGCAGCTCGGGGTCGGCCAGGCCGTACCGCGCGGCGTTGACCCAGAGCAGATTGCGCGGCGCGGGCAGCGAGCCCGCCGTCTCCGCGAGCGACTTGACGGTGCGGTAGGCGGTCTCCGTCGCCTCGGGATCGTCGAACAGCGCGGTGGTGACCGCGAGCGGCACCATCCAGCCGTCGTCGCCCGGCTGCTGGTCGATCATCCGCAGTTCCAGATGGCCACGCGGCCGGACCGGCGGAAAGAGGGTCGTGAGGTGGTAGTCGAGATCGGCGCGGACCGGTGGCCTGGGCGCCCCGGACCGGATCCAGTTCCGGAAGGTCAGTCCCTCGGGCACGGACCAGGGGCCCTCGGGCTCCCGGATGCACATCACCGGTGCGTCCAGGGCGAGCGCGGCCCAGCCCGCGCGCGGCTCGTGCCGCGCGGCCGGCGCGGTGGTACGGGCCGGGTCGAGCTGGGCCCACAGCGCCTGCCGGGTGGAGCGCCAGCCGGTCGGTCTGCGCTCGCGCATCGGTGAGTTCGCGAACGCGGCGACCAGCACCGCGCCCAGCAGATGGGCGAGTTGCCAGCGCCGGCCGTAGCCGAGCGGCCCCGGCTCCTCGTGGCCGGCGTCCAGACAGACCTGGATGGAGGCGGTGGTCCGCATCATGGCGCGGCCGGCCGGGCCGATCCGGTCGAGATAGGTTTCCATGGCGTCGTAGCGCGGTGCGCGCAGCAGCCGGTCGGGACAGTGCCAGGGATCCTGTCCGAGACCGGCGAGAGCGAGTCCCGCCGGGCGGAGCGCCGACCGTACGAGGGCCAGATCCCGGTCGGCGGAGGTGATGCACTCCATCAGTGACGCGGCGGGCGCCGAGCTCAGTTCGAGCTGGCCGCCGGGTTCGAAGGTGAGTGCGGAACTGAGGCGCAGGGCGCGCAGTCCGTCGAGGGCTTCCTTGAGCCGGCCGACCGGAACCGGTTGTTCGGGGCTGTGCAGATCGTGTACGAGCCATTCCAGTTCCACGCCCACGGTGCGGGGCGGGCCGGTCTTGAAACAGATACCGCGGAGCAGTTCCTCGGCGTCGTCCTCGCCGATCGCTGGTCCCTCGTCGCTGAAACTGTTGGGTGGCATGGCCGGATCCTCCTGTCGAAGACCGAGACCGGACTCCACCCCGGGTTCGGGGCGGAGCGCTTCGTCCAACCTAAAACCCCTCTCACCGCTTCGCACAAGAGTGCCCTCGGGGACACACTTTCGCCAGAAAACCGGTTGCCCCGGTCGGCGCCGTCCACACATGATTCGCCGTGTCAGCGCGCGGCGGCGAGGCGTCGCGAAAGAATCCGGGGAGATCGTCCGAATGGGGACCGCGGCGCGCCGCGCGGCTGTGACATGCCGATTCGCCCGGGAGCGGGACGGGGCTCAGCTCCAGCCGTAGCGCTCCCTGAGCCGGTTCACGACCAGATTGAACCGGCCCCGGTCCAGGGCGCACGCCTCGCGCCGCATGCCCCGCTCATGGACCCGCAGCACGCGGTCGACATCCACCCAGGACTCGCGCCCGGCGCGGTCCCACGGACCCACTCCGATCGGCACCCACTCACGGTCGTGGTCATGGCGCCTGCTGGAGAGCTGAACGGCCAGCAGTGTGCCCGCCGCCTCACGCGCGACCACCAGAACCGGCCGGTCCTTGCCACGGCCGTCGTTCTCCTCGTAGGGCACCCAGGTCCAGACGATCTCGCCCGGGTCCGGATCGCCGTCGTGCTCGGGGGCGTACGAGGTACGGACCGGTCCCACGGCGCGGGGATCGGCCTCGGTGGTGGCGGCGGGACCGGAGCGGCCGGGGAGGTCGCCGGAGGCGTCGGAGAAGGTCGTCATCCGCACGACGTTAGAACGTCCGTGCGGCGCTGTGGCGGCCGGGGCCCGGTGGCCGGATCTCCGCGCGATGTCCGGCGCCCCCCGAAAAGGTACGCACCGGTTCAGGACATCCGCGGGACCTCACCCGCGGCCGTCTGGAAAGATACCCGGAGCGATGAGCCCGTTGCCCGAGCAGTCCGCCGCACACCCCGTCGAACGTCCGGTCCCGACCAGCGCCGATGTGGCGCGGCTGGCCGGTGTCTCCCGTGCCACCGTCTCGTACGTACTCAACAACACCTCGGCCGTCCGGATCAGTGAGCCCACCCGTCGCAAGGTGCACGAGGCCGCCGAGCGGCTGGGATACGTACCGCACGCGGCGGCCCGCAGTCTGCGCGCGGGGCACACCGGGATCGTGCTGCTGCCGTCGGCACATGTCCCCGTGGGCCCGCTGTACAGCGCCTTCTTCAACGATCTCCAGTGGGCCCTGCGACGGCTCGGCTACACCGCGGTGCAGTACTGCAGCCTCGGCATGGACGGGGACGCGGCGGCCCGCGCCTGGGCCGAGCTGCGCCCCGTGGCCGTTGTCTCGCTCGGTGAGATCGCCCTGACCGCGCAGGGCGTGGACCTGCTCAAACGGTCCGGTGCGCGAGCCGTGATCACGCTCGGTCCCGACCGGGTCGCGGGCGCGCACGCGCTGGTCATGGACCAGCGGGAGATCGGCCGCCGGGCGGTGGCCCATCTCCTCGGACGCGGCTACACCCGGATCGGTGTGGTGGTGCCGCAGGAGCCCGGTCTGGAGCTGTTCGCCGGCCCGCGTCTCACCGGGGCCCGTACGGCCGCCGAAGGCACCGGCGCCCTGATCGAGCCGCTGCCGCTGGCCTACGAGGAGGAGGCGGCGGCGGCCCTCGCCGCCCGCTGGCGCGCGCTCGGCCTGGACGCCGTCTTCGCGTACAACGACGAGTACGCGATGCTGCTGATGCGGGCGCTCCAGGACGAGGGGATCGCCGTCCCGCGGGAGACGGCCGTGATCGGGGCCGACGATCTGCTGCTCGGCAGGCTGCTGCGGCCCAGG
Source organism: Streptomyces lushanensis (assembly GCF_001700515.1). Lineage (GTDB taxonomy): Bacteria > Actinomycetota > Actinomycetes > Streptomycetales > Streptomycetaceae > Streptomyces > Streptomyces lushanensis. The sequence goes on along the minus strand of NZ_MAUD01000235.1, from coordinate 20,208 downwards.
CTCTCCAGCGTGCACATCGACATGGTGACGGGACAGCGGCTGGCCGAACTCGTCCACCGGGTCGTCCGCGACCCGGACGGCGAGCCGGAGCGGCACGATCTGATGGACGCGCGGGCCGTCCACCGCGAGTCCACCTGACCCCGGGGCCGGGGGCCCGGTGCCGAGGCCCCGCCGGTCACCGGGGGCGGCGACATGCGGCGCTGTCGCCGGATGGCTAGCGTCGGCTCCATGAGCACCGTTCCCCAGCGCTTCGAGATCTTCCTGGTCGCCGAGTTCACGGAGGACGACGGGGGCCCGCCCAGCGCGGCGAACGCCCTGCGCTCGGCCGTCGTCGAGGCGACCGGTGACACGGGAGCCTCCGGCTATCCGCGGTACGAGGGCGACGGCATGGAGGCGGACATCGATCCCGGGACCCTGACGGTGGAAGCCCTGCTGGTCGACGGCTCGGAGCTGGACTACGGAATGTCGGTCCGGGTGATCGCCGTCCCCGGCCTCTGAGGACGGCGGGCACCTCGCGGTGGTGCTCCCGGTTACGCGCTCTCGGTGTTCTTCGTCTTCGCCTCGGCCTCCGCGACCGACTTGCGGACCTCGTCCATGTCCAGCGCGCGGGCCTGGCCGATCACATCCTCCAGGGCGGCCTCCGGCAGCGCGCCGGGCTGGGCGAACACCGCCACATTGTCCCGGACGATCATCAGCGTCGGGATGGAGCGGATGTCGAAGGCGGCGGCGAGCTCCTGCTGGGCCTCCGTGTCGACCTTGGCGAAGACGAGGTCCTCATGACGCTCCGAGGCCTTCTCGTACACCGGCGCGAACTGGCGGCACGGTCCGCACCAGGAGGCCCAGAAGTCGATCAGGATGAAGTCGCTCTCCGACACCGTCCGGTCGAAGTTGTCCTTGGTGAGTTCCACAGTGGCCATGGCCTGTTACCTCTTCCTGCTCGCCGGTGGGAAGCCGATTGCGACAACCGTTCGCGTCGTCGGCGTATTCCTTGAGGTCTTTCAGGTCGTTCAGGTCCGTGAGGCCCTTGGGCCCTCGGCCCCTTCGGGGCCCTTGCCCCGAAGATCATGTGGCCATGCGGCGATCTCCGCACCAGACTGACCCCATGACGGAAGCCATGGAATATGACGTTGTGGTGCTGGGCGCGGGACCGGTCGGGGAAAACGTCGCGGACCGCACCAGGGCCGCCGGACTGAGCACGGCGGTCGTGGAGAGCGAACTGGTCGGCGGCGAGTGTTCGTACTGGGCCTGCATGCCCAGCAAGGCGCTGCTGCGCCCGGTGATCGCGCGCGCGGAGGCGCGCAGGCTGCCGGGGCTGAGCCAGGACGTGGACGGCCCGCTGGACGTGCCCGCGGTGCTCGCCCGCCGCAACGAGTTCACCGCCAACTGGAAGGACGACGGCCAGGTCGCGTGGCTCGAAGGCGTGGGGGCGGCCGTCGTACGCGGTCACGGCCGGCTGGACGGCGAGAAGAGGGTCGTGGTCACGGGCCCCGACGGCGAGGAGCGGGTGCTGACCGCGCGGCACGCCGTCGCCGTCTGCGTGGGCAGCCGGGCCGTCCTTCCCGATCTGCCGGGTCTCGCCGACGCCCGTCCGTGGACCAGCCGCGAGGCGACCAGCTCCCAGCGGGTCCCGGGGCGCCTGGTGGTCGTCGGCGGGGGAGTGGTGGGCGTGGAGATGGCCACCGCGTGGCGGGCCCTCGGCTCGGAGGTCACCGTGCTGGTGCGCGGCGACGGTGTGCTGCCGAGGATGGAACCGTTCGCCGGTGAGCTGGTGGTCGACGCGCTGACCGAGGCGGGCGCCAAGGTCCGTACGGGGGTGTCGGTCGCCGCGGTCGAACGCGACGGCGGCAGCGGCCCGGTGACGGTCGTGCTGGCGGGCGGCGAGCGGATCGAGGCCGACGAGGTCCTCTTCGCCACCGGCCGGGCGCCGCGCACGGACGACATCGGTCTGGAATCGGTCGGCTTCGCCCCGGGGTCCTGGCTGACGGTGGACGACAGCTGCCTGGTCGGCGGGAGCGACTGGCTCTACGCGGTCGGTGATGTCAACCGCCGCGCTCTGCTGACCCACCAGGGCAAGTACCAGGCCCGTATCGCCGGCGCCGCCATCGCGGCCAGGGCCGGGGACCCGGCCGCGCCCCTCTCCGCGCCCTGGGGCCCGTACGCCGCCACCGCCGACCACGGCGCCGTTCCGCAGGTCGTCTTCACCGACCCGGAGATCGGCGCGGTCGGACTCACCCTCGCCGAGGCCGAGCAGGCGGGCCACCGGGTCCGCGCGGTCGACTACGAGATCGGCCATGTCTCCGGCGCGGCGCTCTACGCCGACGGCTACCACGGCCGCGCGCGCATGATCGTCGACCTCGACCGCGAGATCCTGCGCGGTGTGACGTTCGCCGGACCGGGAGTCGGTGAACTGCTGCACTCGGCCACCGTCGCGGTGGTCGGGGAGGTGCCGATCAGCCGTCTGTGGCACGCCGTCCCCTCGTATCCCACGATCAGCGAGGTGTGGCTGCGGCTGCTGGAGACCTACCGGGACGAGTGACCGCCGCCGCGCGCCCGGGCGGCCCCCGGAGCCGTCGAAGCCCTCCGAGCCGCGCAAGCCGTCCGCGCGCACGGCTCAGGTATACAACGCGGCGCGCCCGCCGCCTGGATGGCGGCGGGCGCAGGAGCGGTCAACTCGTCCAGGGACCGGCGAGTTACGGGACGATGCGCAGGAGCTTGTTGGGCGAGCCGCTGCCCGGGTTGCCCACCACGTTGGACGTGGCGCCGTTCACCAGGGCCGTGGCCACCTGGGCCGGGGTGGCCGTGGTGTGCCCGGCGAGGTAGACGGCCGCCGCTCCGGCCACATGCGGTGTGGCCATCGAGGTGCCGGAGATGGAGCTGCTCGCCGTGTCCGAGGTGTTCCAGGCACTGGTGATGGCGCTGCCCGGGGCGAACAGGTCGACGCGCGTACCGTAGTTGGAGTAGCTGGCACGGGCGTCCGTGCTGGTGGTCGCGCCCACGGTGATGGCGTCGGCGACACGGGCCGGCGAGTAGTTCTGGGCGTTGAGCCCGTTGTTGCCGGCCGCGACCGCGTAGGTCACACCGCTGTTGATGGAGTTCTGCACCGCGGTGTCCAGCGCGGCGTTGGCGCCACCGCCGAGGGACATGTTCGCGACGGAGGGACCCGAGTGGTTCCGGGTCACCCAGTCGATGCCCGCGACGACCTGGGCCGTGGTGCCCGAGCCCGCGTTGTTGAGCACCCGTACGCCCACGATGTTGGCCTTCTTGGCCACGCCGTAGACGTTGCCCGCGACATTGGCCGCGACATGGGTGCCGTGGCCGTTGCCGTCCTGCGCGGTGTTGTCGTTGTCGACGGCGTCGTAACCGTACGAGGCCCGCCCGCCGAAGTCCTGGTGCGTGATGCGGACTCCGGTGTCGATGACGTAGACCGTGGTGCCCTGGCCGGCCGTGTCGGGGTAGGTGTACTGGCCGTTCAGGGGGAGCGCGGCCTGGTCGATCCGGTCCAGGCCCCACGACGGCGGGTTGACCTGGGTGGCGAGCGCGTGCACCTCGCGGTCCTGGAAGACCCTGTCCACGGCCGGGTCGGCGGCCAGCTTGCGCGCCTGCTCGGGCGAGAGGGCCGCGGCGTAGCCGTTGAGGGCAGCCGTGTAGGTGTGCTCGACCGTACCGCCGTACTCGGCCACGACGCTCCGGCCCGCGGCCGAGGCGGACTTGAGGCCTGCCGTCTCCTTCAGGGTGACGATGTAGCTGCCCTGTACCGCGTCCGCGGAGCCGGCGCCGATGACGGTGCCGACGGTGGGGGCCGCCTGGGCGGGGGCGGAGACGGCGGCGAGAGCCGCGGCTGCCGCGGTCGCGGTGACCGCGGCCGCGATCCGTGTCCTGGTGGTACGCATCCTTGCCATGATGAGGGGTCCTCCTCAGCGTGGTGCGCGGGGTGCGTGCGCAAATGTGGGGGACGCATACGGATGTATGCGCAAGGCGGTGCGAGTGGTTTCCGCACCGCCCGTGCGAGAACGATCGCGGAGAGTGGGGGGCGTCGACAAGACGGTCTGAAGCCATGTCATCGACATGTCATGGCCATGCAATGACTTGGCAATGACCGCACGTCAGGAACGCCGAGTACCGTGCCATGAAGGACTTTTGACCCACCGGGGCCCAGACCTCGGCCCGGACCTCGACCCCGATGTGGGGCCGGACCCGGGCCCGGACCCGGCCCGCACCTGGATCCGATGCGTCAGGCGCCCGTGGTGGAGCCGGGACGGATGATCATGAGAACGGTCACGGTGGCCCAGAGGAGATTGAAGATCCCGGTGACCATGGCCAGCCGGGCGGTCGCCCGTCGGTCCGGCGGTGCCGCCGCCGTCTTCCCGGCCGGCCCTGTCGCCCCTGACCCTTCTGTCCTTCCTGCCTCTCCTGTTGCCTCTGCCGCCCCTGTCTCCGTGATCGCCTCGATCCCGGCCAGCAGGGCTTCCTGGCGTGGCAGTACGAGCGCGCCGAGCGCGACGGCCGCGAGCGCGGTCAGGGCGATCGAGACGATCAGCCAGGTGTCCCCGAGCACACCCATCGAGCTCGCGGTGGCGAATCCGAAGACCGGAACGGTCAGGCCGATCACGGCGTAGACACGGCAGATCCGGTGCAGCAGTCGCACCCATGCCACCGCCTGCCGGTCGCCCGGATCGGCCAGCGCCCGGCGGACGGTCGGCGGGAACATGCTGGCGGCCACGGTGACCGGTCCGATCGCGACGATCGCGGCCAGAACATGAACGGCGAGAAGGAATTTCGTCACAGGTGGGTGCTTTCTCAGGCGTACGTCCGGGACGGGCAAGGAGGGCCCCCGCGCGGGAAGCCGAGCCCGACGTTAGGCGTGGGCGTCGCGGTCCAGTAGTGGCTTGAGTGCCAGGAACCGACGGATTCTCGCCAGGTGCCGCGAGCCGGATGAAAACGGACACCGTGTCGGAGCCGCACGGCCCTCACCAGCGCGAACAGGACGCTGTGCGGGCACATCGCCGAGCCGCTCCGGCCCGGGAGCCTTGGCCGTCATCCGTTCCTGCCATAGCCTCTCGCCATGCACACCGTGGCCGTACTCGCGCTCGAACAGGTCGTCTCCTTCGACCTCGCCACACCCATCGAGGTGTTCTCCCGCACCCGGCTGCCCGACGGCCGCGCCGCCTACCGCGTACTGATCTGCGCCGCCACGGAAGAGGTCGACGCCGGCCCGTTCGTCCTGCGCGCGCCGCACGGTCTCGACCGGCTGCGCGAGGCGGACACGATCATCGTCCCGGGCACCCTGGAGCACGCCGGTCCGGTGCCCGAGGCCGTACTCGACGCGCTGCGCGAGGCCGCGGCGGACGGCACCCGTATCGCCTCCATCTGCGCCGGTGCCTTCGTGCTCGCGGCCACCGGCCTCCTCGACGGGCTGCGCGCCACCACCCACTGGACCGCCGCCGAGCGCCTCGCGGCCCTCCATCCGAGGATCGCCGTCGATCCCGATGTGCTCTACGTGGACAACGGCCAGTTCCTCACCTCGGCGGGAGCCGCCGCCGGACTCGATCTCTGTCTGCACATGGTCCGCAAGGACCACGGCTCGGCCGTCGCGGCCGACACGGCCAGGCTGTCGGTCATGCCGCTCGAACGCGAGGGCGGCCAGGCCCAGTTCATCGTCCACGCCCAGCCGCCCACGCCGTCCGGATCCGTCCTGGAGCCGCTTCTGAGATGGCTGGAGGAGAACGCGGACCAGGAGCTGACCTTGGAGGACATCGCCGTACGGGCCAGGATGAGCAGCCGAACGCTCAGCCGGCGCTTCCGCGAACAGACCGGCACCACACCGCTGCGCTGGCTCCACCGCGCCCGGATCCGCCGCGCGCAGTACCTCCTGGAAACCACCACCCACTCCGTCGACCGCATCGCGTCCCAGGCCGGGTTCGGCTCACCCACGGCCTTCCGTGAACGCTTCAAGCGCGTCGTCGGCACCAGCCCGCACACCTACCGGCGCGCCTTCCGCGGCTCCGCCGGTTGAACTGTGCGATCAATATGCCATCCCCACCTACCAGTTGCTGTGGCAGACTGCCCGAAAACGGTGGTGTTGCTCGGGGGTGGGACATGAGCGAACCGCGGTCTGCCCCGACGATCGGGCAGCTCGTCCTCAGTAGGCAGTTGCGTGCCCTGCGCGAGAAGGCTGGGCTGAGCAGGGAGCAGGCCGGCAAGCTGCTCCGGATCACCGCGGCCACCATCCGGCGCATGGAGACGGCCGAGGTCGGGCTCAAGATCCCGTATCTGCAGATCCTGCTGCCCGCGTACGGGGTGTCCGAGGCGGAGGCCGGGATATTCCTGCGGCTGGCCGAGGAGGCGAACGAGCCGGGCTGGTGGCAGCGTTTCCATGATGTGCTCCCGGAGTGGTTCAGCGGTTATGTCAGCCTCGAAGAGGCCGCCACGACCATGCGTGTCTACGAACCGCACTTCGTGCCGGGTCTGCTCCAGACCGAGGACTACGCCCGCCAGGTGCTGACCACCGGGGCGCTGGGGCGGACGGCCGACTCCGAACGGATAGAGCGCCATGTCTCCCTGCGCCGCCAGCGTCAGGCGCTGCTGACCCGCCCCGACGCCCCGGCCTACTGGGCCGTCCTGGACGAGACCGTCCTGCGCCGGCCCGTCGGTTCGGCGGCGGTGATGCGGGCGCAGATCGACCGTCTGATGGAGGCGACCGAGCAGCCCAATGTGACCATCCAGATAGCCGAGTTGGGCGCGGGACACCATCCCGGGACGTACAGCCCGTTCGTACTGTTCCGCTTCGACGTTCCCGAAGTGCCCGACATGGTCTACATCGAGTATCTGACGGGCGCGCTCTATCTGGACGAGGCGGGCGAGGTCGCCGAACACATGGAGGCGATGGACCGGATGGTGGCCCACGCGGAGCCCGCGAGCCGCACCAAGGAGCTCCTCACCATCCTCCGCAAGGAGTTCTGAGCCGGTTCCGCGCCGGTCCGGGGCCGCTTCCGCGCCCGTTGCTACGCGGCTCCCGCACACCCGTGGCCACCTCGCCGCCGGCACCCCGATGTCCAGTGCGCGAGATCACGTTGACCTCGGGTGATGTCCTGGGGAGGGTTGGCGTGTGAGCCACGCACCCATGTCCATCGACCGGAACGCGCAGTGCGGGGAGTACTGACCGGCTTCGGGGTCATCGCCGTGGTGATCGGCGTCGGCTATCTGATGGGACGGCGCGGACATCTCGGGGAGAACGGGCGTGAGGTGCTCACCCGGCTCGCCTTCCATGTGGCCACGCCCGCGCTGCTGTTCACCACCCTGGCGCGGGCGGAACTCTCGGCGGTCCTCTCCAGCCGGCTGCTGATCACCGCGATCAGCACGGCCGTCACGGCCGGGGTGTTCCTGGCGGTCGCCGTGGCCCGCCGCTGGGACGCGGGCCGCACCACCATCGGGGCACTCTGCTCCAGCTATGTCAACGCGGGCAATCTCGGGATTCCGATCGCCGTCTATGTCCTGGGCGATGCCTCACTGGTCGCTCCCGTTCTGCTGTTCCAGCTCATCGTGGTCACGCCGATCGCCCTGACAGTGCTCGATCTGGCCGTGGCGGGAGCAGGAACGGGAGCAGAGGCACAGGCAGAAGCAGGGGCAGGGACAGGAGCAGCAACAGAAACAGGGACCGGGGCCGGTACCGGGGCCGGACTCCGGAGGAGATTTCCGCTCGGGCAGGGGCTGATCACACCGCTGCGCAATCCGGTCGCGGCCAGTTCGCTGTGCGGAGTGGCGGTGGCGGCCACGGGCTGGACGGTGCCGGGACCTGTCCTGGATCCGCTGATCCTGATCGGCAACATGTCCGTTCCCGCCGTACTGCTGGCCTTCGGAATATCGCTCCACGGGAGCGCCCTGCCGGGCCGCGGCCCCGACCGCCACCCCGTTCTGCTCTCCGCCGCCCTGAAGTCGGCGGGTCAGCCGCTGGTGGCCTGGACGCTGGGGGCGTGGGCCTTCGGACTGCACGGCGCGGCCCTGCTCGATGTCGTGGTGACCTCCGCCCTGCCCGCCGCGCAGAACCTCTACACCTACGCCTCGCGCTACAAGGTCGCCGAACGGCTGGCGCGGGAGTCGATCCTGCTCTCCACACTGCTGTCGATCCCGGCCCTGGTGGCGGTGGCGGCACTGCTGGGCTGACGTACGGCAGGGCGCGCGCGCAAAGGGCGCAGCCGGTGCGGACCGGCCCATACGTACCGCGAACGGGCAGACGGCGTTCAGATGTCATCCATCGTCACGCCACGGCTGATCAGAACAGTGCGGCTGACACAGATGTACAGCGCAGGGAGTTCGACATGAGCACAGCAGACAACCACGGCAAGCCGGCGAGACGGGCGCTGCTCCAGGCGGCCCTCGCCGTGCCGGCCGCCGGTGCGGCGGCCACGTTGTTCGACGCGGCACCGGCGCAGGCCGCCTCCAGCGGCGAGACCGGCCGGTTCGACACCGTCAGCCCCCGGTTCGCGGTGGCCGTCCTTCCCGACACCCAGTACCTCTTCGACGCCGACAGCTCCGACCCGGCGCCGCTGCGCGAGACCTTCCGTTACCTCGTGTCCGAGCGGAAGGAGGCCAACATCGCGTTCATGACGCACCTCGGTGATGTCACGGAGCACGGCACCGTCGACGAGATCGAGCTGGCCGCCGACACCTTCCGTACGCTCGACGGCAAACTGCCCTACAGCGTGCTCGCGGGCAACCACGACATCAACGGCGCCGACGACCAGCGCGGCGACTCCGCCTATCTGAGGGCCTTCGGACCGGCGCGCTACGCCTCCATGCCGACCTTCGGCGGCTCCTCGCGCGACGGCTACAACAGCTACCACGTGGTGAGCGCCGCGGGACGCGAGTGGCTGATCCTCGCCCTGGACTGGCGTGTGTCCGACGCCGGGCTCGACTGGGCCCGCTCGGTGCTCGACAGCCACCCGACGCTGCCGGCCATTCTCACCACCCATGACATCGCCTCGTCCGGCGACGACGGCAAGGCCCAGCTCTCCGGCAACGGACAGCGGCTGTGGGACGGTCTCATCCGCGGCAACGACCAGATCTTCCTCGCGCTCGGCGGTCACTACTGGCCGCCCGGCCGTACGGTCCTCACCAATGACGCGGGCCACGACGTCCATGTCCACATCACCAACTACCAGGACCGCTACTACGGCGGCGCCGGGATGATCCGGCTGTACGCCTTCGACCTCGCGCGCGGTGTCGTCGACGTCGAGACGTTCTCGCCCTGGTTCCTCGCGCGCAATCCGGAGAAGCGGACGCCGCTGGAGGCCGAGACGATCGAACTGACCGGTCCCACCGACCGGTTCAGCCTGGACATCGACTTCGCCGCCCGGTTCGCGGGCTTCGACCGGTCCGTACCCCCGCCGGCCCGCCCGGCCTCCGCCGTGATGCCGCGCGGGACCGTCGCGTACTGGCGCTTCGACTCCGCCGGGCTCGGCGGCGCCGGCACGGCGGGCGCTCCCGTGGCCGACGGAAAGGTCGCGCGCGATCTGACCGGCAACGGCAACGACCTGACCGTGAGCCGGCTGCACTCCAGCGGCGCCGACGCGCTCACCTGGTCCGAGGACCACCACGAGGGCCAGCCGGCCCACGCCAGCCTGCGCTTCGACGGCGGCAAGTCCCCGGACCGCGGCGCCATCCTGACCACCTCCGCCAACGCACCGCTCAACAGCGCGAAGTTCACCTCGGGCTACACCATCGAGACCTTCATCAAGCTGCCGGAGCCCTTCGAGGGCGACCACGCCTGGATGGGCATCCTGAGCTGGGAAGGGCGCAACAGCGAGGCGGGCAAGACGACCGGCTGGTCGCCCGACGAGCCCACGTGCAGCCTCAACATCTCCCCGGAGCGGTTCGTCCAGTTCGTCGTCTACGCGCACCGCCAGGACGCCGATCCCACCTCGTGGAGCCACGCCCTGCCGGTCGGCCGGTGGACGCACATCGCGGTCGTCAACGACGGTCACCGTACGGTGATCTACGTCGACGGCTCGAAGATCGCCCGTAATCCCACACAGGAGTCGACCGGTATCGCCACGCTCGGCAAGCCCTTCGTCATCGGCGGGACCCAGTTCGACGAGAAGTTCGGCCAGGGCTTCTACGGCTGGGTCGGCGACACCCGCATCGTGGAGCGGGCGCTGAGGCCGAAGGAGTTCCTCACCCCGTACGAGTGACCACGCCCGCGCCGCCGCGCGCGAGGGGTCCGGTCAGGACACCTCGCCGCGGCGGCGTCTGCGGTTGCCCAGACCGGCGTGCACGCCCCGGCCCCGCCGCCAGCGGTGGGTGAGCAGCAGGAAGACCGTGGCGAGGACGGCGAGCGCCAGTGCGACGACGGCCACGAACTTCTCGTCGTACCACCTCGGTTCGTACATGTTCGGGAACGGTCCGAGCGTGCCGACATCGACATATCGGTACACGAACAGCAGCGCCAGGCTTCCGGCGGCCACGATCCAGGTGAAGAGATCACCGACCAGCCGGTGCCAGATCAGGACGAGCAGGGCGGCCAGCGCGGACAGACCGGCCTCGGCACGGAAGAGTGTGCCCTGGCTGATGTTGTCGCCGACGAGGTCGTAGCGGGGAGCGAGATCGGCGTGGACATAGGCGTTCACCGCCAGGGCGAGCGCGGCCAGCAGCCGGGCCGCGCCCCGCAGCACACGGAGCCTGCGTCCGCGATGGGCGGATACGACGGACGTGCCTGAGGACATCGCTTCTCCTGTCTCACCGGTGGCCAGGGGTTTCGAAGGCGGGGTCGGAGGTCAGTAGAGACCGCCGGTGTCCTGCTGCGGGGTCGTGTTCTTCTCGCCCGCGGTGTCGACGACGTACCACCGGTGCCGGAAGGAGATGTCGCCCTGGCCGTTGGTGTCGCCGGGCTTGTGGTCGTCCTCGAACGTGTACAGGGGATGGCCGTTGTAGGTGACCTGCCGGGCGCCGTCCGCGCGAACGGCGATCGCCAGCAGACTCTTCCGGACTCCGCCGCCCGCGGTCGCTTTCGCCGCCACCGTCAAGGGACGCCAGATCTTCGCGCAGGGCCCGGCGCAGGTGGAGGTGTTCCGTGCGTCTCCTTCGAAGAGATAGAGAGTCCGCTGCGCGCCGTCGACCAGGATCCGTCCGAGCGCGGTGGACCGCGCGGAGACCTCGTCCCTGTGCGGGCCGGGCGAGGACGCGTCCGCCGCGAGTCCGTCCCGCGCCTCGGACCGCGTCATCGGGGAGCCGCCTCCGTCGCCGGCGCAGCCCGTCACCGCCGGGACGCAGAGCAGCGCCACGGCCATGACACCGGCCGTGCTGGACGTGCTCCCCATCGAGGCTCCTCCGATCCGGCCGTCCCGCGGGCCGGCCGTCCCATGGGCGGCACACCGACCGCCCGTCGGGGCCGCACCCTCCACTACACGGCACCTCCGGGCCCCGGGCCACCGGACAGAGCCGTCCGACGTACTTTGTCCGCGCTTCCGCCCTCGCCCGCGGATCGCCCTCGGCCCCGCTCCCGCGCTCGCCCTCGCACCGGCCCCCGTGATCCGCCGCCGACCGGTTTCGGTGACCTGTTCGACGCGTGGCCGATCCTCGTTCTCGCCTGAATGATTGTCCGACACATCCGGCACATCGGGCACGTCACTCCCCGTACGATCCGTTCCATGACCGGGCCGCAGTAAGGAGTTTGACGGCGTGAAAGCAGGACAGACGAGCCCGGTGAGCCGGTCCGCGCCGAGTGGAGGACACCCGCGCCGGCGGTCTCCGCTCCGCCGGATCGGACGCTGGATCGCCCTGGCCGCGGCCCTCCTGGTGCTGGGCACATCGGGCGCGGGCGGCTGGCTGTACACCCGGCTCAGCGGCAACATCCAGGGCACGGGCGTGGACGACGCGATCGGTGACGACCGGCCCAGCGCCACGCAGGGCGGGGAGAACATCCTGGTCATCGGCTCCGACAGCCGTAAGGGCGCGGGGGACGGCTATGGCCGCGGGCTGACCAGCATGCAGTCCGACACCCTGCTCCTGCTCCATCTCGGCGGCGGCGGGAAGTGGGCCACCGTGGTGTCCTTCCCCCGTGACTCCTGGGTCCGGATCCCCGCCTGCGACCAGGGCGACGGCACCTTCTCCGTACCGCATCACTTCAAGATCAACGAGGCTTTCGCGATCGGTGGTTCCACCGGCGACACCGGCAAGGCCGCCGCCTGCGCGATCAAGACCGTCGAACAGAACACCGGTGTCCGCGTCGACCACTTCCTGGTCGTGGACTTCCGGGGATTCACCGGAATGGTCAACGCTCTCGACGGGGTGGAGATCTGTCCCGAGCGGCCCATCCACGACAGAAAGGCCCACCTCGATCTCCGCGCGGGCTGCCAGACGGTGAAGGACAGCGCGGCCCTCGGCTATGTACGGGCCCGCTACAGCCTCGGTGACGGCACGGACATCGGCCGTATCGGCCGGCAGCAGGAGTTCATGCGGGCGCTCGTCGCCCGGGCCAGGACCAAGCTCCACAACCCCGCGGCCCTGTACGGTTTTCTCGACTCGGCCACCGGATCGCTGACCACCGATCCCGAACTGGCCGGTCTCAGGCCCCTCCATGAACTGGCCTCCGGCCTCAAGGCGCTGCCCGCCGACCGGATTTCCTTTCTGACCGTGCCCAACTACCCACGGGAGCGGGACGTCCCGAGCGACCGGGCCAATGTCGTCTGGAACGGGCCCGCCGCCCACAGGCTGTTCACCGCCCTCACGCTCGACCGGGAGATGACGAGGTCCCGGCTGGCGGAGGCGGCCCGTCAACTGCCGCCCGCGACGGTCACCGTCACGGTGACCGTGCTCAACGGTTCGGGCGTGACCGGCAAGGCCCGGGAGACGGCCGGCCGGCTGAGGGAGCTCGGCTTCCGGATCAGCGCCACCGGAAACGCGCCCGCGCCCGTCCAACGCACCACCCTCACCTATCCGGAGGGCCTCGCGGACCAGGCCAGGGCGCTCGCCGCGCACCTCCCGGGCCTGGTGCCCGTACGGTCGGCGCAGGCCGCGCCGGGCACGGTGACGCTCACCATCGGTCCCGATCTGCCGGCGGTCACCGGATGAGCGGCGGGGGAGCGGCGGGTGGCGCCGCGGCGGGCGAAGCGCGCCTCGGACGTCATCGCCGCCCCGGGAGCGAGAGCAGTGTCCGGTAGGCACTCTGGATGAAGCGCCCGTCGGGGGACGGCGCGGTGTTGGCCAGGGCGACCACGGCGGTCCGGTGCCGAGGGCTGAATCCGGCGAAGGCCGTGAATCCACGGGTGCCGCCCGAGTGGTGGTAGACATCGCCGTCCGGCCGGACACGGATGTTCCAGACGAGCGCCAGCTGGCCGGTGCCTCCGCGCAGCGCGAGCCGTGGACGGACCACATCCGCCAGTGCCGTCCGCAAGGGCGCGGGCAGCGGTACGGAGCCGTCGCCGGCCGAAGGGGCCGGCGGGACACCGCGCGTGGCGTCGGGTGAGGTCTCCGGCGTGTTGGCGGGTGAGGAGTCGGGCGCGGCGTCGAGGAGGGCGTCGAGGAGCGTCAGAAGATCGCGGGCGCTGGAGCGGACCGCGCCCGCTCCGGCGAGACCCGGGATCCGCCAGGGCGGCCGGGCGCGGCCGTGCCAGTAACCGGTGGCCTGCCGAAGGCCCGGCGCGCAGCCGGTCCGGTGCAGCCCGAGCGGCTCCAGGACCCGGTCGGCCAGCAGTTCCCCGTACCCCAGCCGGCCGGGCACGGCACGGCCGAGGAGATGACCGAGCAGCCCGACCCCGAAGTTGGAGTACCGCACCCGCTCGCCGGGCCGGGCGAACGGACGGGTCCTGGCGAGCGCGCGCAGCAGATCGTCGTCGCGGAAACCGGCGTACGGATTGCTGAACCAGTGCGGCACCGCCCCGGCGAGCAGCCCGGGGGGCAGCCGGGGCAGCCCCGAGGTGTGGGTGGCCAGATGGAGCAGGGTGATCGGCCCGCCGCGCGGCGCCGGAACGGAGCCGGGCGGCAGCAGCCGGGTGAGGGGATCGCCGTACGAGACATCGCCGCGCGCGGCCAGTTCGGCGAGCAGCAGCGCGGTGAGGCATTTGGTGAGCGAGCCCGTCTCGAACCGGGTGTCGGCCGTGACCGGGGCGCCGCCGTACGCGGAACTCCCGTAGGTCATCACCGCCCGCCGCCCGCCCTGGCGGATCGCGACGGCCACACCGCTGGCGCCGCGCGCCGAGGCGGCGATGGCCGAGGCGGGACCGTGGGCCCACTCCGGCCGTCGCACCGGCCGGTCGTGGGCCGTCGTCCCGTACGCCGTCCCCCTCGCTGCCGACGTCATGGACGGAGGCCGAGAGTACGGGAGAGGGCGAGCGTACCGGCGACCGCGGCGACCACAGTGGTGTGGTGGTGCGCCGCGAAGCGCTCGCCGGGATCCTCGCTGACGGGGTGTCCGTCGCGGGGCATCAGCCCGTCCTCGTGCTGGAGACGGGCCAGTCGCTCCCAGTCCGCCGGATCGCAGTACGGATCGGGCAGCGAACTCCCGACGATCATAAGCTCGGCCACCAGATCCCACTCGCCGATCTCGGCCCAGATGTCGATCCAGGCGGGCAGCCAGTCGGCGAGATAGCGGGCCGACTCGGCGGGCAGACCTGCCGGAACGCGGCCCCAGTCGGTGAGATGGAAGACGGTGTGCGTCATGTTGTAGGCGGTCATCCAGTCGATGAGCCACGGTTCGGGGAATGAGCCCAACCAGGTGGCGCCGGCCAGCGCGGTCCAGTCGACGGCGCGGTCGTCGCCCTGGTCGAAGCCGCCGACGCGGGCGGCGTTGGCGATCGCCAGCCGCCGGTTGGGCATCACCTCGACGGCGCGGGCCGAGCGGAGCGAGGTGGTGTGGGTGAGCAGCCGGTCCAGTGCCTGGTGGCGGTAGCCGCTGCGGGCGAAGTGGGCGTAGGTCTCCAGCGGGTCGCTCATCATCGGGTAGCGCAGCAGCCGTTCGTGGAGCATGGCTCCTGCGCCGAGCTGCTCCCAGCTGAAGTCGAGCAGTTCACGGGCGAGCCGCAGTTCGACGGTGCCGGCCACCGCCTCGCGCAGGACGAGGGAGGCGGCGAGAGCGGTCTCGCCCAGCGGCTTGTACACACTGTTGGGCTCGGCGAGTTCGGCGGTGGTGCCGGGTGGCAGCGCGCCGTGCTCGCGGTGGGTGTGGAGCCAGGTCAGTGCCAGGGAGGTGATCCGGTGGGCGGCTTGTGCGACGGGCATCTGCATGGCGGGATCTCGGTCCGATCGGGTGACGATCAGTCAGACGGGGGTCTGTTGATCGGAGGTGAACGGGTGGGATCGGGTGGCGTCGGGACGTATCGGGAGGCGCCGGGAGGGGACGTGACCAGGGGGAATCGGGACAGGCGGGACCGGGACGCACGGGAACGGGGGACGCTCGGTGACGGCCGAACGCGTTCGTCCGAACGGGAGCGGGCGGCGGATCGGACCGGCCGACGGGCCGCGCGATGACGGATCGCACCGGCCGAGGGGCCACGCGGCGGCGGATCGCACCGGGCGGCAGGTCACGCGGTGACGGGCCGGATCTGACGGCGGATCGCACGGTATCGAGTGCCCGTCAGACAGCGACCAGTCGGCGCGCGATCGCCGTGTCCAGCGCCAGCCGGTCGCCTCCGGCCATCAGACCGATGTGCTCCACCAGCGGTACCGGGTCGAGCGGCAGCTCCACACCGTCCGCGCGGAGCCACGCCAGCCACCGCACGATCCGCGCGGCGGTGGGATAGTCCCTGCGCAGCACGGCGCGGGTCGCCCCGCGTGCCAGCGCCAGTGGGGCGACCCGCGCCGCGTCGTGCACCGGACTCTCCAGGCCGGGCAGGGCGAGCGCGCTGAGCCGGCCCATCCTGACCGACCAGGCGGCCCATCCCGTGCCGTCCTCGACGGCGGGCGCACCGGGCGGCGGTGAGGACGGCCGGGGCGCCGCCGTCCGCGTGGTGTCGCCGCCGGCGGTGAGGACGGTCAGCAGGGTGACGGTGCCCCAGTCGCGCCAGGCCATCAGCCAGGGCTCCTCGGGCCCGGAGGGCGGCGGGAGCGGTTCGTCCCGGGAGGGCGGCAGGGCCGTGAAGGAGAGGGCCACCGCCTCGGCGTCCAGCGGATGGATCGCGGCGCCGCCCAGTACGGCGGGCGCGAGGACATCGGCGCCGAGGATCCGGATGGCGGCCAGCGCGGCGCCGGGGTCCCGCTCACTCTCGACGTGTTCGGCGACCATGGCCGTGCCCCCGGCACCCCGCAGGGCGCCGAGGGCACGTCGTGCCAGGCCGGCCGCTGATTCTTGGTAAATGGTCCGCGACCGGTCGTGGCTCACAGGCCCTTGGGCTCCTTCGGCTCCTTCGGGGACAGCAGAAGCAGCAGAAGCAGTAGACCGGCGGCTTCCGGCGCGTACACCGGCGCGTCGCTGCAGGGCGCCTCGGGCTCGGCCATCGCCACACCCAACGCGTGGTGATCCAGGGTGATTTCTCCGGGCCTGATGGTCTGAGAAAGCATCATGGGCTCCTCGTGTAGTCGCACTTGCCCTATCTGGGCGGTGCCATCGCTCACCCTAGATCGAATCGGACAAATCAACCAATTGGGATGGGTGATGAGCATTCAATCCGCTCTTTCCGTCAGCCATCCACATGGAACGGGACCGTCGTCACCACGATCTTCGGCAGCGGCCGGAGCGCCCGCCGCAGCCGGCCGGCGAGCGGGCTGTGGAGCAGCCGGTGCCACCAGTGCCGTACGACGATCTCCGGCAGGATCACGGTGATGGTCAGATCCGGGCGCTGATGGTGGAGCTGTTCGATATAGCTGATCAGCGGGGTCACGATGGCCCGATAGGGGGAGAGGACGATTCTCAGCGGCAGGTGGTCACCCCACAGGAGCCAGCTCTCACGGAAGCGTTCGGCGTCCTCGTCGCTCGGACTGACGTGGAGGGCCAGCACGGGCTGCTGGAGGGAGGCCGCGTAGGCCATCGCGCGCATGCTCGCCTGATGCAGCGCGTCCACCAGGACGACGGAGAGATGCCGGATCTCCTCGGGTGTCTCCTCCCGCTCCTCCCCCTCGCCCTTCTTCCCTTTCCCCCGGGGCTCCCCCTGGGGAAGTACCTCTTCCGACGGCCCCTCGGCGCCCTCGGCGCCCTCGGCACCGTCGGGCGTCCCGTCAGCGCGGGCACGGGTTTTGCGGGACTCCGGCCCCGTCGGCAGCGTACGGCTCGGAATCTCGATCAGCCGGGAGTGCAGCCGCACCTCCCGGCGCACCATGTCGTAGTGGTGCCGGATCCTGGTCGTCACCAGCAGGAACAGGGCGACGGTGAGAAGGGCGAGCCAGGCTCCCTCGGTGAACTTGGTGATGCCCGCGGTGATGAAGACCACGGCCGAGAGCAGGGCGCCGACCGCGTTGAAGACGAGACTCTTGCGCCAGTGCCGTTCACGCCCGCGCCACCAGTGGACCACCATCCCGCACTGCGACAGGGTGAAGGCGAGAAAGACCCCGACGGCGTACAGCGGAATGAGTGACGCGGTCTTCCCGTCGAAGGCGGCATAGACCACCGCCGCCGCCACGGAGAGCAGCATGATGCCGTTGCTGAACGCCAGCCGGTCGCCCAGCCGCAGAAAGATCCGGGGCGCGTGGTTGTCGCGTGCCAGCAGGTACAGCACACGGGGAAAGTCGTTGTACGCGGTGTTCGCCGCGAGCAGCAGGACCAGTGCCGTGGCCGCCTGGATGAAGATGTACATGCCGCCGGAGCCGAAGGTGATGTGCGCGAGCTGCGACAGGACCGTCTCCCGCGACTCGGGTACGACCCCGGTCAGATGGACCAACGCGATGATGCCCGCGAACAGCGTGACGAGCAGTCCGATCATCCACGACAGTGTCGTACGCGCGTTGCGCCAGGAGACGGGCTCGAACGCGGGTACCGCGTTGGAGATCGCCTCGATACCCGTCATCGCCGTCGAGCCCGAGGCGAACGCCCGCATCACCAGCAGCAGCCCGACGCCCTCGACGGCGTGCGGCGCCGGGGGCGGGGCGGCCTCGAAGCCGCGCCCGGCCGCGTCGTGGAGTCCCACCGCCACCAGCGAGAGGATGGCGATGATGAACGCGTACGTGGGCGCGGCGAACAGCGCCCCGGCCTGTTTGACACCGCGTAGATTCCCCGCGAGCAGAACGGCGATGACCAGCAGGCCGATCAGGACGACATCGTCCGACAGCCCGGGGAGCGCCGAGGTCACCGCCGCCATCCCGGACGAGACCGAGACGGCGACCGTGAGGACGTAGTCCGTCAGCAGTCCGGCCGCGGCGATCAGTCCGGGCACCCGGCCGAGATTGTCCGTCGCGACGATGTAGGACCCGCCGCCGTGCGGATACGCCCGGATCGTCTGACGGTACGACAGCCCGACCGCCAGCATCAGGAAGACGATCGCCCCGGCGACCGGCGCCGAGTAGGCCAGCCCCGCGGTACCGGCCAGCACCAGTACGGCGAGCAGCGCCTCGGGACCGTACGCGACCGAGGACAGCGCGTCCGCCGAGAGCACCGGCAGCGCCACGATCTTGCGCATCCGTTCCCGGGCGATCGCCGTGCTGCGCAGCGGCGCTCCCAGGATCGCGTGCCGGATCCGCGTACCGGGACCGCCCGGCGCCGCCCGGCTCTCCACCGTCTCCATGTCGCCCGCCTCGGCGGTCAGCGGCAACCCGCCGAGCGGGGGTACGCGTACGATCCGGCCGAAGCGCGCGGGCACGATCGCCGCGGGCTCGGGATAGCGGCCCATGTCGGGATCCACGGGCAGCGCCGCGCGCCACGCGTCACGGGCGGCGGACACCCGTGCCCACTCACGGCCCACCTGACGCAGCACCATGGACTGCTCCGGGTCGAGCTTGTCCACGATGACGGGCGTGGGCGTACCTTCGCTGTCCTCCGGTGCCCGGCCCGGCCTGCCGTCTTCTCCCTGGATATCCGTCACACGGGCGAGTCTCATCGGCCGAGCGCGCCGACCGTCTCACCCACGGCGGTCGACACACGGGCCGGGACGGCGACAACCCGTTCGGAGGTACGGCGGCGGGTCCGGCCAGGTCGCGTGGTGTCACCGACGGCGGTGGGACGGAGAACCCCGGGGCAGCCCGCCCCCGAGCCGGGTACGGGCCGGCTACTCGGTCTTCGGCAGTCCGGGCGGGTTCACCTCGGAGGCGGTCACGGCCTCGTTCGACAGTCCCCAGCGTGCCAGGACCTTCTCGTACGTACCGTTCCCGATCACGGTGCCGAGCGCCTCGTGGAGGGCCTTGATCAGACCGTTGTCCTTCTTCGTCGTGGCCGCGATCTTGCCCTGGATGTCGGCGCCGCCGCCCGAGTAGGTGCCGATGATCTCGGACTCCCCGGTGGAGGCGGCGTGGTACGCGGCGACCGGGTTGGGCCCGAGATAGGCGTCGAGACGACCGGAGCCGAGGGCGAGATAGTAGTCGCTCGCGTTCTGGTAGTACTTGATGTCCGTGGCCTTGAGGCCGTTCTTCACGTTCTGCTTGCTCCAGTCGACCAGCAGCTTCTCCTGGTTGGTGCCGGAGCCGACACCGATGGTCCGGCCCGCCACGTCCTTCGGGCTCGTGACCTTCCAGTCGCCGCCCTTCCTCGCCTCGAAGGCGAGATTGTCCAGCCGGTAGGTGGCGAAGTCGTACTTCTCCTTGCGCTCCTCGGTGACGGTGATGTTGCTGATCCCGACGTCGTACTTGCCGCTGTCGAGACCGACGAAGATGTTCGCCCAGTCGACCGTGTTGTGGTGCACCTTCAGCCCGAGGACGTCGGCGACCAGCGAGGCGATGTCCGTCTCCACGCCGATGACGGTCTTGTCGTCGGTGGCGTAGAAGGACAACGGCGGTACGGAACCGGCCGAGTCGGCCACCTCGAGGGTGCCGCGCTCGCGGATCGCCGCGGGCACCAGCGCGGCGACGGAGTCCACCTTGGGCGTGGTGATCCGCTTCTGGTCGGGGCTCAGGTCGATCCGCAGACCGTCCTTGCCCGCGTCCTTGGCCACCACCTCGTTGGTGGCGCCGTCGGCGGAGTTGCCGCAGGCCGACAGGGAGAGCGTGGCGACAAGGCCGAGAAGGGCGGCGGTGGTGCGGAGGACGGGTCTGGACGGCACGGAGGGCTCCTTGTGGGAAAGACGGGCCGGGAAGGACGGGGCCGGGAAGCGGGTCGGGCAGGACGGACCGGGCAGGACGGATCGACGGGCGGGCAGGGCG
>NZ_MAUD01000234.1 GCF_001700515.1 Streptomyces lushanensis | reverse complement strand
GCGCGGAGCCGCCCATCCCCCCTTCACCCGGGACCCGCCCGCTTCCGTCGGCCTCCGCCACCGCGCCGAGACGGTCATGGTCCACTCCGCGCCGGAGCGCGCGCTACACGCCGGTGAGCCGCGCGGCGGACGGGCGGAGGTAGACGGCCCAGGTCAGTACCGCGCACAGGCCGTAGACCACCAGGAAGCAGAGGTACGCGGCGTTCCCGTTGTGCGTGGTCAGGAACGACTGCCGGAACGCCACGTTCACCAGCACGCCGCCGAAGGCGCCCACCGCGCCCGCGATGCCGATCAGCGCGGACGCGCGCCTGCGGGAGTCGCGTTCGGCCGTCTCCGGGTCCGCGCCGGAAGCCACCTCGGCCCGCGCCCTGGCGCGGAAGATGGCCGGGATCATCTTGTAGGTGGAGCCGTTGCCGACACCGCTGAAGACGAACAGCGCCACGAAGCCGACGATGAACAGACCCAGCGAGTCCCCCCGCGAGGCGACCAGCACCACGGCCGCGCCGGCGGCCATCGCCGCGAAGTTCCACAGCGTCACCCTCGACCCGCCGAAACGGTCCGCGAGCAGCCCGCCGACCGGCCGGACCAGCGAGCCGAGCAGGGGGCCGAGGAAGGTGAGACCCGCGGCCTTCACCGGGGTGTCGAACCGCGTGTGGAACTGCACCTGCAACACCTGCCCGAAGGCGAAGCTGAAGCCTATGAAGGAACCGAAGGTGCCGATGTAGAGCAGTGACATCACCCAGGTGTGCGGGTCGCGGGAGACCTCGCGCATGGCCCGCTTGTCGTTGCGCATCGCGGTGAGATTGTCCATCTTCCACGCCGCGCCGAGGGCGGCGAGGACGATCAGCGGGATGTACGCCAGCGGCAGCAGCCGCGGCTGCGCGGCCCCCGCCGTCGCCAGGATCAGCAGGCCCGCCAACTGGACCACGGGCACCCCCAGATTGCCGCCGCCCGCGTTGACGCCCAGCGCCCAGCCCTTGAGCCGCTGCGGATAGAACGCGTTGATGTTCGCCATCGAGGACGCGAAGTTGCCGCCGCCGACTCCCGCGACGCACGCCACGGCGAGGAGCGTGCCGTAGGAGACGCCCGGTTCGAGCACGGTCCCGGCGAGGACGGTCGGGACCAGGAGCAGCAGCGCGCTGAAGACCGTCCAGTTCCGTCCGCCGAACGTGGCCACGGCGAAGGTGTACGGCAGCCGCAGCACCGCGCCGAGCGCGGTCGGCAGGGCGGTGAGCAGAAACTTCCCGGCGGGGTCGATGTGGTACTCCGGTCCGAG
Organism: Streptomyces lushanensis; assembly: GCF_001700515.1. Lineage (GTDB taxonomy): Bacteria > Actinomycetota > Actinomycetes > Streptomycetales > Streptomycetaceae > Streptomyces > Streptomyces lushanensis. Next base: position 11,092 of record NZ_MAUD01000234.1, on the reverse strand, counting down.
GAAGAGGACCAGCACGGACCACAGGCTCCATACGGAGAAGCCGATGTGCTCGGAGAGGACCGAGAACACCAGGTTCCGCCGGGCGATCCGCGCTCCGGCCTCCTCCCAGAAGCCGACGTCCTCCGGACGCCAGTCGTCGATGGTCCGGACCCGCGCCGCAGCCGGGGTCGCGGTGTTCTCGGAATTGCTGACCGTTGTACTCATGGGCACCTGCCGGAGCGGAGAGGGGGTCTGCTGACACGATCTGGCACGTCTGACACGTGGCGCGTCCGGCGCCGGGCATGTCCGGCGCTTCGCCACGCAGCAAGGTAGGAAGCCGAGATTTCGGCTGACGGCGTGTGGTGGCTCGGTGGTGGAACGTCCCGCGCACGGGGCCCGGCGGGAGGCGTGAGGACCGGCAGCCGGCCGGCACCCCGCCCTCGGCATCACGCGCCCCCGGCTTCATGTGTGGTCGATTCACGTGTGGTCGTGGTCGGCCATCGCGTCCCTCGCGCCTCTCACGTCCCTCGGGTTCGCGCGTGGTGCCCGCTCGCCCGCCCGCCTACGGTCGGACCCTCGCGGGCCACACCCTCAGCACCGCCGGCGATCCGTCCGGCGCCGTCTCCTCGTCCAGACACACACCCGTACGCAGATCGAAGGCTTGTCTGTACATGGGGGAGAGCACCACCGTGACCGCTCCCCGGCTCCCCAGCAGTCCCCGCGACAGCACATACGCCCCGCTGAACGGGTCGCGGTTGTCGACGGCGTACACCTCGCCCGTACGGTCGCGGTACAGCGCGACCTGCTCGCCGCCCACCAGCAGGGCGACCCCGCGTCCCGGCGTCAGCTCCGCGTACCCGCACACCGGGACCCACCCCGCGCCGTCGTGGATCTCCACCCGCCCCGCGCTCGTCGTCCCGCTCATCGGGCGCCTATCCGTCGTCGCGCTCATCGGGCGCGTACCTCCAGGTCGGGCCCGGCGATCAGGGCCGACGCGGGGGCCGGTCCCGGACGGATCTGGTCCCGCTCCGCGACGAAACGGATCGTCGGGTCGGGGACGCCGGGCGCGTTGGTGAACGAGACGAAGCGGCGCAGCCGCTCCGGGTCGGCCAGGGTGGCCGCCCATTCGTCCTCGTAGGTCTCGACGTGGCGGGCCATCAGTTCGTCCAGGTCGGCGCAGATCCCGAGGGAGTCGTCCAGGACGACGGCCCGCAGATGGTCCATGCCGCCGTCGAGCCGTTCCAGCCAGGAGGCCGTACGCTCCAGCCGGTCCGCGGTGCGGATGTAGAACATCAGGAACCGGTCGATGGTGCGGATCAGCGTCTCGCGGTCCAGATCGGCCGCCAGCAGATCCGCGTGACGCGGCGTCATCCCGCCGTTGCCGCCCACGTAGAGGTTCCAGCCGGCCGCGGTCGCGATCACCCCGAAGTCCTTGCTCTGCGCCTCCGCGCACTCCCGCGCGCAGCCGGAGACCGCGGACTTGAGTTTGTGCGGGGAGCGCAGCCCTCGGTAGCGCAGCTCCAGTTCGATCGCGAGGCCCACCGAGTCCTGCACGCCGTAGCGGCACCAGGTCTCGCCGACGCACGACTTCACGGTGCGCAGCGCCTTGCCGTAGGCGTGCCCGGACTCGAAACCGGCGTCGACCAGCCGGCGCCAGATCGGGGGGAGCTGGTCCACGGTCGCGCCGAAGAGGTCGATCCGCTGACCACCGGTGATCTTCGTGTAGAGGCCGAAGTCGCGGGCGATCTCACCGATGACGATCAGGCCCTGCGGAGTGATCTCGCCACCGGGGATCCGCGGCACCACCGAGTACGAGCCGTTGCGCTGCATGTTGGCCAGGAAGTGGTCGTTGGTGTCCTGGAGGGCGGCCTGTTCGCCGTCCAGGATGTGACCGTTGCCGAGGCCGGCCAGGAGAGAGGCGACGACGGGCTTGCAGATGTCGCAGCCCTCGCCGCCCGGCAGGCTGCCGTGCTCGTCGATCAGCCGGGAGAAGGAGCCGATGCCCTTGACCCGGACGATCTCGTACAGTTCGGCGCGGGTCAGCGTGAAGTGCTCGCACAGGCCCTTGGCGATCTCGACCCCGCTCGCGGCCAGTTCCTCCGCGACGATGCCGCCGAGCAGCTTGACGCAGCTTCCGCACCCCGTACCGGCCTTGGTGCACCTCTTGACCTCGGGGACGCTCGCGCAGCCCTGCTCGTGCACGGCGGCCCGGATCTCGCCCTTGGTGACGTTGTGACAGGAGCAGACGACCGCCTCGTCCGGCAGCGCGACCGGGCCGGAGGCCGCGCCGATCGAGGCGGGCAGGACCAGCTGTTCCGGCGGCGCGGGCAGCGGGGAGCCGCTCAGCGCCAGCGGGCGCAGCAGCGCGTACGAGTCGGCGTCGCCGACCAGGACACCGCCGAGCAGCGCGCCGTCCGCGCCGATGACGAGCTTCTTGTAGACGCCCGCGCGGCTGTTGGCGTACAGCACCTCCAGCGCGCCCTCGGTGGTGCCGTGGGCGTCGCCGAAGCTGGCCACGTCCACGCCGAGCAGTTTGAGCTTGGTGGAGGTGTCCGCTCCGGTGAAGGAGCCCGTACCGCCGGTGAGTTCGCGGGCGGCGGCCTCGGCCATCGCGTAACCGGGAGCGACCAGCCCGTAGACCCGGCCGTCGGCGGCCAGCGCGCATTCGCCGATGGCCAGGACGGCGGGGTCGGCGGTACGGCACCGCGCGTCGACGACGACACCGCCGCGCTCGCCGACCGGCAGGCCGCAGTCACGGGCGAGCTGGTCGCGCGGGCGCACTCCGGCGGAGAAGACCACCAGGTCGACGGCGAGTCCGGTGCCGTCGGACAGGGCCATGCCGCTGACCCGGCCGTCCTCGTCGGTGGTGACCGCCCGCGTGCCGGCGCCGGTGTGCACCAGCACGCCCAGGTCCTCGATCTTGCGGCGCAGCGCCTCGCCTCCGCCCTCGTCCACCTGGATCGACATCAGCCGCGGGGCGAACTCCACGACATGCGTCTCCAGCCCCATGGCCCGCAGCGCGCCGGCCGCCTCCAGCCCGAGCAGCCCGCCGCCGACCACCGCGCCGACCCGGGCCCCGGCGGCGCCGGCCCGGATCGCCTCCAGGTCCTCGATGGTGCGGTAGACGTGGCAGCCCTCGGCGTCGTGCCCGGGGACCGGCGGTACGAACGGGTACGAGCCGGTGGCCAGCACCAGGGTGTCGTAGCGGAGCCGGTCCCCGGACGCGGTGGTGACGAGCCGCGCCTCGCGGTCGATCGCGACGGCCGGGTCGCCGAGCCGCAGATCGATGCCGTGCTCGTCGAGGAAGCCGGGCGGGCACAGCGACAGCTCCTCCGCCGGGGTACCGGAGAACCAGGAGGTCAGGTGCACTCGGTCGTAGGCGGGGCGAGGTTCCTCGGCGAGTACGGTGATCCGCCGGGCCGGGACTCCCGCCGTGGCGTCCGACCGCTCGAACAGCGCCTCCAGGAAGCGCTGGCCGACCATGCCGTGGCCCACCAGGACCAGGTGTTCGCGGTCCGTGCCGTCCGTATCCCCCATGCGGTCCGTGCCGTGGAGGTCGTCCTTGTCACCGAAGCCGCCGGTGCCATCGATGGGGTCTGTGCCATCGACGCGGTCCGTGCCGTCCGTGCGCTCCATCAACGGGCTCCTCGGGTGGTGAGCAGATGCAGGGGGTCCTCGGGCAGCGGCTCGTCCCGCTCGTACGCCCGGGTCAGGGCGCCGACCGTGGCCAGATCGCCCAGCAGGATGCCGCCGACGAGCCGGTCGCCGCGCAGCACGAGCTTCTTGTAGGAGCCGCGGGTGGTATCGACCAGCCGCAGCACATGGTGGCCGGAGTCGGCCCGGTGCCTGTCCTCGTCCACCTCGCCGAACGCGGCGTACTCCAGCGGCCCCGCCGAGAGCCGGGCCAGCGGACGGGAGCCGGTGTACTCCCTGTCCGGCCCGGCCCCGGACAGCCTCGCGGCCAGGACGTCGGCCTGCTCCCAGGCCGGGCCGGACAGACCGTGCACCGTGCCGCGGTGCTCGGCGCAGTCACCGATGGCGAACACGCCGGGGCGGGAGGCGGCCAGCCGGTCGTCCACCACCACGCCGGTGCGCACCAGCAGTCCGGCCGCGTGCGCGAGCCCGGTGCGCGGGCGCACTCCGCAGGCCAGCACCACCAGATCGGCGGCCAGCGGACGGCCGTCGGCCAGCTCCACCGCCTTGATCCGACCGTCACCGCACAGCGCCCGGGCGCGGTTGCGGAGGTGGACCTCGACGCCCAGTGCGGCCAGCGCGCTCCGCAGCGCCGCGCCCGCCCGCGCGTCGAGTTGCCGCTCGATCAGATGCGGGCCGTGGTGCACGATCTCCACCGGAAGCCCGAGCGCGGCCAGCGCGCGGGCGGCGCTGACGCCGAGCACTCCGCCGCCGATCACCACGGCGCGCGCGGCTCCGGCGGCGGCCTCGGCCAGGTCGCGGCAGTCGGCGAGTGTGTGCAGGGCGCGCACTCCGGCGAGCAGATCGCCGCCGGGGGCGCGCAGACCGCGGATCGGTGGCAGTACGGGGTTGGCGCCGGTGGCCAGCACCAGGTCGTCGTACCCGGCCCGCTCCCCGCTCGACAGCCGCAGCGTGCGGGCGGCCGGGTCCAGCGCGACGACCTCGGCGCCGGTGCGCAGCAGGGCGGCACCGGCCGGCAGGGCGATGGCCTCGGGATCGTGGCGGCCGGTGAGTACGTCGGCGAGCAGCACCCGGTTGTAGGGGGCGCGCGGCTCCACGCCGTAGAGCGTCACCTCGGCCTCTCCGCCGAGTTCCTGGTACTGCTGGGCGAACCGGGCGGCGGCCATGCCCGCGCCGACCACCGCGATGCGCGCGTTCACACCGCGCTCCCCGTCGGCCCGCTGCCCAGCCGGTCGCTGCCCGGCCGCTCGCTCTCCGTCGGTCCGCTGCCCGTCGGCCCGTTCCCCGCCCGCCCGCTACCCGCCCGCTCGACCCGTACCGCGCAGACCTTGAACTCCGGCATCCGGGAGGTCGGGTCCAGGGCCGGGTTGGTCAACGAGTTGGCCCGCCCGGCCCCGCCCCAGTGGAAGGGCATGAACACGGTGTCGGGCCGGATGCTCTCCGTCACCCGGGCCGGCGCGACCGCCCGCCCGCGCCGGCTGGTCACCGCGAGCAGCTCGCCCTCGGCCACCCCGAGCCGGTGCGCGAGGCGCGGGTGCAGCTCCACGAACGGGCCGGGCGCGGCCCGTTCGAGCTCGGGCACACGGCGGGTCTGCGCACCGCTCTGGTACTGGGAGACCACCCGGCCGGTGGTCAGGAACAGGGGGTAGTCGGCGTCCGGCTCCTCCGCCGCCGGACGGTGCGACACGGCGGCGAACCGGGCCCGGCCGTCCGGTGTGGCGAAGCGGTCCAGGAACAGCCGGGGCGTGCCGGGGTGCGGCGCGCCGGGCCCGCCCGTGCCGCCGGTGGCGCCGGTGGCGCCATTGCCGCCGCTGCCGCCCCTGCCCTTGCCGCCGGTGCCGCTCGTGTCGCCGTCGCCCTTGCCGTTGCCGCCCGTGTCGCCGTCGCCCTTCCTGCCGCCGCTGCCGCCGCTGCCGTCGTCGGCCGGGCAGGGCCAGAACACCCCGTCCTCCGCGCGGATCCGGTCGTAACTGATGCCCGAGTAGTCCGCCTGGCCGCCCGCCGAGGCCCGCCGCAGCTCCTCGAAGACCTGCTCCGGGTCCTCGGAGAAGCCCCGTTCCACTCCCAGCCGCCGGGCGAGTCCGCTCAGCACGGCCAGGTCGCTGCGCACGCCGGGCGGCGCGGCGACCGCCCGCTGACGCAGGATCACCCGACCCTCCAGGTTGGTGGTGGTGCCGGTCTCCTCGGCCCACTGCGCCGACGGCAGCACGACATCGGCCAGCTCGGCCGTCTCGGAGAGCACCAGATCGCTCACCGCGAGGAAGTCCAGGCTCCGCAGCCGCTCGGTGATGTGCCCGGCCCGCGGCGCGGAGACCACCGGGTTGGACCCCATCAGCAGCAGCGCCCGCACCCCGCCCTCCTGCCCGAGGCAGTCCAGCAGTTCGTAGGCCGAGCGCCCCGAGCGCGGCAGCCGCTCCGGGTCCACTCCCCACACCGCGGCCACATGCGCCCGCGCCGCCGGGTCCTCGATCGAGCGGTAGCCGGGAAGCTGGTCGGCCTTCTGCCCGTGCTCCCGGCCGCCCTGCCCGTTGCCCTGGCCGGTCAGACAGCCGTAGCCGGAGTAACGGCGGCCGGCCTTGCCGGTGGCCAGGCACAGATTGATCCAGGCGCTGACCGTGTCGGTGCCCTTGCTGTGCTGCTCGGGGCCGCGGGCGGTGAGCACCATGCCGGTCTCCGCGTCCGCGAACATGCCCGCGGCCTCCCGCAGTTGGGCCACCGGCACACCGGTCAGCCGCTCCACCCGCTCCGGCCAGTGCGCCATCGCGGAGGCGCGGGCCGCCTCGAAACCAGTGGTGCGCTCCTCGATGAAGTCCTTGTCGAGCCTCCCGTCCGCGATCACCAGATGCAGCAGGCCGAGTGCGAGCGCCAGATCGGTGCCGGGCGGCGGCTGAAGGTGCAGGTCGGCCAGCTCGGCGGTCCTGGTCCTGCGCGGGTCCACCACGATCAGCAGCCCGCCGTTCTCGCGCAGTTCGCGGAAGTGGCGCAGGGCCGGCGGCATGGTCTCGGCGGGGTTGGCGCCGACCAGGATCACACAGCCGGACCGCGCGATGTCCGCCATCGGGAACGGCAGCCCGCGGTCGATCCCGAACGCCCGCCGGTGCGCGGCAGCCGCCGAGGACATGCAGAAGCGGCCGTTGTAGTCGATGTTCGCGGTACGCAGCGCCACCCGGGCGAACTTGCCCAGCAGGTACGCCTTCTCGTTGGTCAGCCCGCCTCCGCCGAAGACCCCCACCGCGTCCCGCCCGTACCGCTCGGCGGCACCCGACAGCCCGGCGGCGACCCGGTCCAGTGCCTCGTCCCACGACACCTCGCGCAACTCCCCGCGGCGCCGGTCGCGTACCAGCGGTACGGTCAGCCGGGCGGCCCGGCCGAGCAGCGCCGCCGCGCTCCGGCCCTTGCCGCACAGCGCGCCGAGGTTGACCGGAAAGCGTGGCCGCTCCACGACCTCCACCGGCACCGCCGCCCCGGCGGGCGTGGTGCGCAGCCGCATGCCGCACTGGAGCGAGCAGTACGGGCAGTGGGTGTCGGTCGTCGTCATGGCACCGAGCGTCGTCCGGCCCGGTTACGCGACCGGGTCACCCGCATTGCGGCGCCGGTACGCGTCCCTCACGGAGCCCCGGGGACGGGGTGGGGGTAACGACATCTTCCGTAACAGCGCAACGTGCTTCGCTAACCCCCGCGTGACGGTCGCGCAATGCCGCCGAAACCCCACGGACCGAGCCTGCACAGCATGGGAACTGCCGGCACGTCCACCGGCGGCCCTCCGGCCACCGAGCCGGTCGGTCCGCTGGTCGGCTACACGATAGGAGTGACCGCCGCGCGTCGCCGCGACGAGCTCACCGCCCTGCTGCGCCGGCGCGGCGCGCGCGTGGTCGAGGCCCCCACCATGCGGATCGTCCCGCTGGAGGACGACGCGGCGCTGCGCCACGCCACCGAGCTCTGTCTGACCGCGCCGCTGGACTACGTGGTCGCCACCACCGGGGTCGGCTGGCGCGGCTGGATGAGCGCCGCCGAGGGCTGGGGGCAGGGCGGCCGGCTCGCCCAGACCTGCCGGGACGCGGTGGTGCTCAGCCGCGGCCCGAAGGCGACCGGCGCGGTCCGTGCCACCGGACTGGACGAGACCTTCTCCCCGCGTTCCGAGGCGAACGACGAACTGCTGGCCTGGTTGCTCGCCCGGAACCTGGGCGGGCGCCGGATCGCGGTGCAGGAACACGGTGCCCCGCTGGACGGCTTCGCCGCCGCGCTGCGCGAACGCGGCGCCGAGGTGATCGAGGTCCCGGTCTACCGCTGGGCCCCGCCCGAGGACCCGGAGCCGGTACGCCGGCTGGTCCTTCAGACGATACGCCGGGAGGTGCACGCCATCGCCTTCACCAGCGCGCCCGCGATCACCGCCTTCCTGGCGACGGCCGACACGCTGGGACTGCGCGCCGAGGTCCTGACCGCGCTGCGCGAGGACGTACTGCCGGTGTGCGTCGGCCCGGTCTGCGCCCGGCCGCTGGAGAACGCCGGCGTACCCGTGGTCTGTCCCGAACGCGGACGGCTCGGCGCGATGGTACGCACCATCACCGAGACGGTCCCGGTGCGCAACCGCCGCGAGCTGGACGCCGGCGGGCGCACCCTCGTGCTGCAGGGCAGCGCGCTCGTCGTCGGGGAGGAGAGCTACTGGCTGCCGCCGGTCCCCGCGGCGGTGCTGCGGGCTCTGGCCGAGCACCCGGGCTGGGTGGTCAGCCGCGCCGATCTGCTGCGCCGGGTCTGGGCGGGCACGACCACGGACGAGCACGCGGTCGAGGCCGCGGTCGCGCGGCTGCGCGGCGCCCTGGGACCGCACGCGGGACTGGTGCGGACGGTGCCGAAGCGCGGGTACCGGCTGGAGGTCGGCGGATGACGGATCCGGCGCTCGTCGCCGTCGCCCACGGCACCCGCGACCCGGTCGGGGTCGCCACCGTCGAGGCCCTGCTGAACCTGGTCCGTTCGCTGCGGCCCGGGTCGCGGGTCGAGGTCGGCTATCTGGACCTCGTACGGCCCTCCCTGGACGAGACCCTGGCCGCGCTGCGGGGCGAGGCCGTACTCGTCCCGCTGCTCCTGGGCGCGGGCCACCACGTCCGCACCGACATCCCGGCGGCGCTGGCCACCGCTCCGCGTCTGCGGGCGTCCGTCGCCCGCGCGCTGGGCCCGGACCCCCTGCTGGCCACCGCGCTGTCGGCACGGCTCGCCGAGGCGGGGTGGGCCGGGAGCCCGGTCGTCCTCGCCGCCGCGGGCTCCACGGATCCCGCGGCCAACGCGGACACCGCCCGCATGGCCACGATGCTCCAGGCCCGGCTGAACGCGCCCGTCCTCCCCTCCTATCTCTGCGCGAGCTCCCCCACCCCGGCCGAGGCCGTCGCCCGCCTGCACGCCGGGGGCCACACCTCCGTGGCCGTCGCCGGCTACCTCCTCGCCCCCGGCACCTTCTCCCGCCGGGCCTCCCGCTCGGGCGCGGCCCTCACCTCGGCACCGCTGGGAACACACGCGGCGGTGGCGGAACTGATCCTCCAGCGGTACGACGAAACGGCAGCACAAGCCGCCCGGCCCGGCTCCCTGTTGTCCGCCGAGGCCCCGTGAGACCGAGATCGGGCAGGGCCCCGGACATCCCCTGTCCGGAGCCCCGCCGAGCGCGCGTCGGTCGGTCACTTGAGGTGGACGAAACCGTCCGTGGTGACGGCCGGGCGGCCGGCCGCGGACCGCGCGGCTCAGCCGACGGGCGCGCCGAACCACCTCGGCAGCCGGCTGAGCAGATCCGCCTGCTCTCCGCCGACCCAGGCCACGTGGCCGTCCGGCCGTAGCAGCACCGCAGGCGCGTCCAGTTCCTCGCTGACGTCGACGACATGGTCGACCCGGTCCGCCCAGCCCGCCACCGAAAGCCGGCCGGTCCGGTCGAGCAGCAGTCCGCGACCGCCGCGCATGAGCTCGTAGAGACGGCCGCGCCTCAGCGCCACGTCCCGCATCCGCCGGCCGAGCAGTTCGTGGCCCTCGCCGAAGTCGTAGCGGACCCCGACCGCGGTGATCATCCCGGTCACGTACCGGTTCACCTCCTCGAAGTCCATCAGCTTCGAGAACAGCTCCCGCAGCGCGGTCGCGCCCGGCTCCGTCCCCAGCAGCGTCATCTGCGCGCGGGTGTTGTCCAGCACCTGGGCGGCCACCGGATGCCGTTCGGCGTGGTAGCTGTCCAACAGCCCCTCCGGCGCCCAGCCGTTGACCTCGGCGGCCAGCTTCCAGCCGAGATTGAACGCGTCCTGCACGCCGAGGTTGAGCCCCTGTCCGCCGGTCGGCGGGTGGATGTGCGCCGCGTCACCGGCCAGCAGCACCCGCCCGACCCGGTAGCGCTCGGCCAGCCGCGTGGCATCACCGAACCGGGACAGCCAACGCGGCGAGTGCACACCGAAGTCGGTGCCCGCGCACGCCCGCAGCCGCTCCTTGAACTCCTCAAGGGTCGGCGCGGCCGTACGGTCCTCGGCCACGTCCTCGGCGGGCACGATGACGCGGTACGTCCCGTCCCCGTTGGGGATGGTGCCGAACCGCAGCTGGGTCCTGCGGACCTCCGCCACGACGGCGGCGACCCTCTCCGCCGACTCGGTCATCTCCATGTCGCCGAGCAGTGTCTCGACCTTGGCGGGCTCGCCGGGAAAGCCGACGCCGAGCAGCTTGCGCACCACACTGCGGCCACCGTCGCACCCGACGAGATAGCGCGAGCGCAGCCGCGTACCGTCCGCCAACTCGACGCTGACTCCGCCCGCGTCCTGGCTCAGCCCGGCCACCTCCCGCCCGCGCCGGATCTCGGCACCGAGTTCGACCGCCCGCTCGTCGAGCAGCCTTTCGGTGACGGGCTGCGGAGTGGCCAGGCCGTACGGGTGCGCGGTGTCCAACTTGTCCGGCCACGGTTTGGGGATGCCGCCGAACAAACCGCCGACCTGGAACTTCTCACTGACCGCGAGGAACCGGTCCAGCAGACCGCGCTGGTCCATCACCTCCACACTGCGCGCATGCAGACCGCGCCCGCGCGACTGCCCGGTCGGCTCCGCCTCCTTCTCCAGCACCAGCGTGCGCACGCCGTGCAGCCGCAACTCACCGGCCAGCATCAGGCCGGTCGGCCCACCGCCGACCACGATCACGTCAATCATCGAAACGCCCATTCAACGACATTGGATTCCGGCCGGCGGCCCTGCCCGGTGGGGGCCCGCACACCCGCGTCGCCCCGCGCCGACTGCCGTGAGCAGCACCACGGGCCCCCGGCGGTTCGGCGTTCCCACGCGACCCGTCCATCGGCACTTCGACACGTCAGCACATCAACAGATCGATACATCGACAACAGCACGCAGACTTCGCGAATCCGCCATTTCCGCAGGTTCCCGGCCTCGGCCGCCCATTCTGCGCCGGCCCCCGGGCCTTGCCGCAAGCCCCCCGGTGCGCTATACGTTGAGAG
>NZ_MAUD01000233.1 GCF_001700515.1 Streptomyces lushanensis | reverse complement strand
GCCTGCGGCGCGGGTGCGGTGGTGGGTGCCGGGTGCCGGGGTCTCCGGAGGTGCGTGTCCGGACTGCTATCCTCACCGCGCTTCGCGCGAGTTGCGACGCTTTACGTCCGGACACGCACCTCCTGCGACCCCGCCCCCCTCCCGCCGCATTCCGGCTTTCCGCCCGGTGCCGGGCCGCATATCCAGCCCGTCCGGCGATTGAGGACGAACCGCCGGGGGCGTTATCTCGGGAGTACCACCACCCGCGCCGCCGGGTCACGGGCGTCCGCGGTCATGAGTGCCGTGCGGACCACCGTCGCCTGTTGTTCCAGCGACTCCCGCAGTTTTCTCGGGGTCAGATGGACGACGGTGATGCCCAGGCGCTCCAGGTGTTCGCGCTTGCGGACGGTCGCCGACCACTCGGCCTCTTCGTCCGGGCCGCCGCCGGCGCCGTTTCCGCGGTGCGGGGCCCTCGTGTCCAGCTCCACCGCGACCGCGAACTCCGGCCAGTACGCGTCCACGCTGCCCAGGTCCGGGCCGCCCGGGAGGCGCAGGTCGACGTTCCAGACCGGCTCGGACAGCTCGTACGTACGCACCATCTCGTACAGCCGTCTCTCCGCCAGTGCCCGCCCCTCCGTGAGCAGTGAGTCCACCGCCTCCACCACGCACGGCCGGGCCAGCAGGCCGGAGAGGTTCAACTCCTGGACCACCGCGGCCGGTTCGCAGCGTCCGCCGCGTACCGCCTCGGTGAGCAGGCCGACCACCGTGCGCGCGTCGGTCAGTTCCGCGATCGCGTCGGCCACCGCGCGGGCCACGGGTGCCACCGGGAGTCCGGTGATCTGCTCGGGCGGGGGCAGGGAGTGCGTACGGATCAGCCGGGCGCAGCCCGTCGACCGCAGCCGGCGGGTCCGCGGGACCAGCACATCGATCCGCTCCAGCGAGAGCAGCCCCGGCGTGGAGGTGAAGCCGTACAGTGCCAGCGCCGCGAGCCCCGTCACCATCACGGAGTCGTACGGCGGCGGGGGAGACGCAGGGGACGGGGCCGACGGACCCGGCTGCGCCGGCACCGCCTTCGCGCTCGGCCGGCCCGCGTACAGCAGCACCGCGTGCAGCCGCTCCTCGCTCGTCGGCGTCCCCGCGTGCAGCAGATAGATCCCCGGCAGCGGCTGCTGCCAAGGGCCGCCGGGCCGGCACTGCGCGGCGGCCCGGCCCGCCGCCACCCCGTGCGCGCGCAACTGCGCGAGCGAGAGCACGCGGCGCCGCACATCACCGGAGCCGGCGAGGTCACTGAGGAGGCAGGAGGAGAGGGGGGTGGTGTTGTTGTTCATGTCCCGGTCCTCCCCTCGCCGCGCCACCCCTCTAACCCCTGTGACAAATTCGTCGACAAAATTGGACAAGCTCGGCCTAAAGTACGGGCGTTCGACTGCCGATCACGCGAGACTCTTCGTACGAATCACCCAGGCGAAACCGTGAGGCTCTTCGTACGATCAGGCCCGGTCCGCCCAGCCGTCGCGTCCCGCCGCCTCGTCGCACGCCTGTCCGCGCAGCGCCCGCGCCAGATCGTCCCCCGCCTCCAGCACCAGCCTGCGCAGCGCGGGCGCCGCGTCCGGGTGCGCGTCGAGCCAGGCCCGCGTGGCGTCCAGCGTCGTACGGTCGCCCTGGAGCCCCGGGTACAGCCCCCGCACCACATGCATCGCGATCTGGATCGAGCGCTCCGCCCACACCCGCTCGACGACCTCGAAGTACTTCGCCGCGTACGGAGCCGTCAGCTCCCGCTGCCCCGGCTGCGCGAAACCGGCGATCACCGCCTCGACCAGCGCGTTCGACAGCGCGTCCGACTCCACGACCTGCGCCCAGGCCTGCGCCTTGACCGCCGCCGACGGCCGCGCCGCCAGACACCGCACCTGGTGGCGCTTGCCCGACGCCGTGTCGTCCTGGGCCAGTTCGGCGTCGACGACCGACTCGTCCGCCGCTCCGTGCGCGGCCAGCGGCTCCAGGAACGCCCAGCGCAGCTCCTGGTCGACCTGGAGGCCGTCGATCTTCGCCGTACCGTCCAGCAGTCCGCGCAGCAGCTGGAGATCCTCGTCCGCCGCCGCGACCGAGGCGAAGAACCGCGCCCAGGTGAGCTGGTGCTCACTGCCCGGCTCGGCCGCGCGCAGTTCCCTCAGCGCGGTCCCGGCCAGCAGCCGCCGGCCGTGCTCACGCCACTCCGGAGCCGCGTACTGGTGGAGCGCGGAGCGTGCCCAGGCGTGCACCATCTGGAGCACGCCGATGTCCGTCTCACGGCCCGCGTGGGTGAGCACCAGGACGACGAAGTCCCTCGCCGGCATCAGCGCGTCGCGGGTGAGGTTCCAGGTCGCGGACCAGCACAGGGCGCGGGCGAGCGGATCGGTGAGATCGCTCAGACCCTCGCGCAGGGTGTCCAGCGACGCCGTGTCGAAGCGGATCTTGCAGTACGTCAGATCGTCGTCGTTGACGAGGATCAGATCGGGACGCCCGGCTCCGGCCAGCTCGGTGACGACCGTACGCGGCCCGGCGACATCCGTCTCGGCGCGCGCGTACCGGACGAGCCCGCCCTCGGGCGTGCGCCGGTACAGCCCGACGGCCACCCGGTGCGGACGCAGTTCGGGATGCGACTCGGGCGCGTCCTGCGTCACGGCCAGCTCCGCGATCCGCCCGTCGCCGAGATACGTGGCCTGCGGGGTCAGGGAGTTGACCCCGGCCGTCTGGAGCCAGGAGCGGGCCCAGCCCGCCATGTCGCGCCCGGACGTCTCCTCCAGCGCCGAGAGCAGATCGCCCAGCTCGGTGTTCCCGTACGCGTTCCGCTTGAAGTAGCGCCGGGCGCCCTCCAGGAACGCGTCCTGGCCGACGTACGCCACGAGCTGCTTGAGCACCGAGGCGCCCTTGGCGTACGTGATGCCGTCGAAGTTCAGCTTGGCGTCCTCCAGGTCCCGGATGTCGGCCGTGACGGGATGGGTGGAGGGCAGTTGGTCGGCGCGGTACGCCCACGCCTTGCGGTTGTTGGCGAAGGTGATCCAGCCGTTGGTGAAACGGGTCGCGCCGACCAGCGAGAGCGAGCCCATGAAATCGGCGAACGACTCCTTGAGCCAGAGGTCGTCCCACCACCGCATGGTGACCAGATCGCCGAACCACATGTGTGCCATCTCGTGCAGGATGGTCGTCGCCCTGCGCTCGTACGACGCCCGTGTCACATAGCCGCGGAAGATGTACTCCTCGCGGAAGGTCACCAGACCCGGGTTCTCCATCGCGCCGAGGTTGTACTCGGGCACGAACGCCTGGTCGTACTTCCCGAACGGGTACGGGTAGTCGAAGTGGTCGTGGAAGAAGTCCAGGCCCTGCTTGGTGACCAGGAAGACGTCGTCCGCGTCGAAGTGGCGGGCGAGCCCCTTGCGGCACATCGCGCCGAGCGGGATCTCCAGCACCGTGCCGTCCTCGAACGTACGGCGGTAGGAGTCGGTCACGCAGTGGTACGGACCGGCCAGGACGGCCGTGATGTACGTCGAGATCGGCTTCGTCTCCGCGAAGTGCCACACACCGTCGGTCAGTGTGCCCTCGCCGTTGCTCCGGACCGTCCAGCCCTCGGGCGCGCTCACCTCGAAGCGGTACGGCGCCTTGAGATCGGGCTGCTCGAAGTTGGCGAAGACACGGCGGGCGTCGGCCGGCTCGTACTGCGTGTAGAGATAGACCTCGCCGTCCTCCGGATCGACGAAACGGTGCATGCCCTCGCCGGTGCGGCTGTACGCGCACTGCGCGTCCACGGTCAGCACGTTCTCGGCCGACAGGCCGTCCAGGGCGATCCGCGAGCCGTCGAAGACGGCGGCCGGGTCCAGCTCCGTGCCGTTGAGGGTCACGGAGGTGACACTCGGCGCGATCAGGTCGGCGAAGGACGAGGCGCCCGGCTCCGCGCAGCGGAACCGGACGGTGGTGACCGAGCGGAAGGTCCGGGGCGCGGCGGGCGTGTCCGCCGCCGCGGTCGTGGCCGCGTCCGGCGTCCCGTCCACCGCCGAGCGCAGGTCGAGGCGGACCTCGTACCCGTCTACGGACAGCAGGCCGGCCCGCTCACGGGCCTCGTCGCGGGACAGGTTCTCACCGGGCACGGTCACTCCTTCGTGGCTCGCCGTATGGCTGGGCTGTGCTTCTCTCGGATCCCGGCGATCCTCCCACGCGCGCCCGGCGGGCGGCTCGGGGAATGCTCCCGGCCGTTTGGAACGTTGCTCCGACGAGGTGTGTCCACGGTGTGTTCACCGCTTTTACGAGGAGAGTCATGTCTGACAAGACCCCTGTCGATTTCTGGTTCGACCCGCTGTGCCCCTGGGCCTGGATGACCTCGCGCTGGGTCCTCGAAGTGGAGAAGATCCGCGACATCGAGGTGCGCTGGCATGTGATGAGCCTGGCCGTCCTCAACGAGGACAAGGACGTGCCCGAGGAGTACCGCGAGGGCCTGGCCAAGGCCTGGGCCCCGGTCCGTGTGGTGGTCGCCGCCCAGCAGAAGCACGGCGACGAGGTCGTCGGCGAGCTCTACACCGCGCTCGGCACCCGTATCCACAACCGCGGCGAGGGCCCCACCCGCGAGGCGATCGCCGGTGCGCTGGACGAGGTCGGCCTGCCCGCGGATCTTCTCGACTACGCCGACACCGACACCTATGACACGGAGCTGCGCGCCTCCCACAAGGAGGGCATCGACAAGGTCGGCCAGGAGGTCGGCACTCCCGTCATCGCCGTCCCCGGCGCGAACGGCGAGCAGATCGCCTTCTTCGGTCCGGTCGTCACCCCGTCCCCGAAGGGCGAGGAGGCCGCGAAGCTCTGGGACGGCACGCTGATGGTGGCGTCGATCCCCGGGTTCTACGAGATCAAGCGGACGAGGACCGCGGGGCCCAGCTTCGAGTAGACCCCCCTGGATTCCCGCAGCCGCGGGGCATCGGCCCTGCTCACCGCGGAAGGGCCCCCGCGAGTCACGTCCTCGCGGGGGCCCTTCCTCCTCACCGCCCGCACGTGAAGGCTGAGAAGACGATCACGAGCAGGACGTGTACGGCCCCGGCCGGCGGCTCAGGGTGCCAGCAGCAGGTTGTTCGCGCGCTCCTTGGCCGCGGCGTAGCGCTTCGCCACGTCCTGCCAGTTGACGACACGCCACATCGCCTCGACGAAGTCGAGCTTCTGGTTCTTGTACTGGAGGTAGAAGGCGTGCTCCCAGGCGTCGAAGACCAGGATCGGTACCGATCCCTGGCCCACATTGCCCTGGTGGTCGTAGATCTGCTCCACGATCAGCCGCCCGCCGGCCGGTTCGTACGCGAGCACTCCCCATCCGGAGCCCTGAGTCGTCGCCGCGGCCCTGGTGAGCTGGGACTTGAAGCCGGCGAAGGAGCCGAAGGACTCGGCCAGCGCCTCCGCCAGCCCGCCGACCCCGTCCTCGGCGAGCGGCTCGCCGCCGCCGTCACCGGTCATGTTGTGCCAGTAGATCGAGTGCAGGACATGGCCGGAGAGATGGAACGCGAGGCTTTTCTCCAGTCCGTTGATCGCACCCCAGGACTCCTTGTCGCGTGCCTCCGCGAGCTGCTCCAGGGTGTCGTTGGCGCCCTTGACGTAGGCGGCGTGGTGCTTGTCGTGGTGCAGCTCGACGATCTGCGGACTGATGACCGGTTCGAGCGCCGCGTAGTCGTACGGAAGTTCGGGAAGCGTGTACGTGGCCATGTGTGCGAGCCCTCCGGCCTCTTATTGCAAGTCTTATGCAAGTGCACACTAACAGCAATACGGTGTCGCTGTCCGTCCGCCGGGGCCCGTGTGCGCGACGGCACGATGTGCCACCTCCGACAAGCCTCTGACCTTCGCTTTGTGGACGACCGACGGTGAAACGGCACGCATCGCCGGGTTACCGTCGGGCTGTCCCTGCGTTTCCCACGTTCCCGCGCTGCCTTTCCTGCGCTTCCTCGACCGCGGAGTCCCCATGACCACTGCCGCCGCAGCCCCTCGTACCGGAGCGGTCCTCGCCGATCTGCTTCCCGCCACCCGCGCCCGGGACATCGCCCTGGTCCTCGGCGGCGCCGTACTCACCGGCCTCGCGGCGCAGCTCTCCGTACCGGTTCCCGGCTCGCCGGTCCCCGTCACCGGGCAGACCTTCGCCGCGCTGCTCGTGGGCACCTCCCTCGGCGCCCGGCGCGGCTTTCTCTCCCTCGCGGTCTACGCGCTGGTCGGATCGGCGGGGATGCCGTGGTTCTCGGCCGGTTCCTCCGGTCCCGGCGGTGCCTCCTTCGGCTATGTCCTGGGCATGCTGCTCGCCGCCGCGGCGGTGGGCGCGCTGGCCCGCCGTGGCGGCGACCGTTCCGTACTCCGTACGGCCGGGACGATGGTGGCGGGCTCCGTGATCATCTACGCGGTCGGCGTGCCCTACCTGGCCGTCCACACCGGCATGTCACCCGGTGCCGCGATCTCGGCGGGCCTGGTGCCCTTCCTGCTCGGCGACGCGCTCAAGGCGGCGCTGGCGATGGGCGCGCTGCCGGCGGCCTGGAAGCTCGCCGGCCGCCGGGACTGACACCGCCGTCCCTCGTCCGCCTGGGCACCCGGCACCTCGCCGGGCCACGACCCCGCTGACCGCCACCCGGTGTCACGCGTGCCACACTCGGATCATGCGCGTGTATCTCGGTTCCGACCATGCCGGCTACGAACTCAAGAACCACCTCGTCGAGTGGCTCACCGCACATGGCTACGAGCCTGTCGACTGCGGACCGCACATCTACGACGCCGAGGACGACTATCCGCCGTTCTGCCTGCGCGCCGCCGAGCGCACGGCCGCGGACCCGGACAGCCTCGGCGTCGTCATCGGCGGTTCCGGCAACGGCGAGCAGATCGCCGCGAACAAGGTCAGGGGAGTACGGGCCGTACTCGCCTGGAGCGAGCAGACGGCGGCGCTCGGCCGCGAGCACAACAACGCGAACGTGGTCTCCGTCGGCGGCCGTATGCACAGCCGCGACGAGGCGGTCTCGTTCGTCGAGGTGTTCCTCAAGACGCCGTACTCGAACGCGGAACGGCACTCGCGCAGGATCGGGATGCTCACCGAGTACGAGGCGACCCACGAACTGCCGCCGATCCCGGCCCACCACCCGGAGCAGGACTGACCGAACCGCGTGCCGCCGGGCGGATTCCGGCGGCACAGCCATGCCCCGGGCCCCCGCGGACCGGTCCCGTACGGGGACCGGCCGCCGTGTCCGGCGGGCCCCTTGCCGATCAGCCCCGCACCGATCAGGAGAGACCGTGCCCGAAGGGCATACGATCCACCGCCTCGCCGAGGACCATCTCGACCGTTTCGGAGGCAGGGCGGTACGGGTCACCAGCCCGCAGGGCAAGTTCTCCGACAGCGCGGCCCTGCTCGACGGCCGGGTCATGGAGAGCGTGGACGCCCACGGCAAACACCTCTTCCTCGGCTTCG
This sequence comes from Streptomyces lushanensis, assembly GCF_001700515.1. Classification (GTDB taxonomy): domain Bacteria; phylum Actinomycetota; class Actinomycetes; order Streptomycetales; family Streptomycetaceae; genus Streptomyces; species Streptomyces lushanensis. Next base: position 3,578 of record NZ_MAUD01000233.1, on the reverse strand, counting down.
GCGAGGACACCGGCTGGATCCATGTCCATCTCGGACTCTTCGGCAAGGTGGGCTTCGGCGACGCGCCCGCCCCGCCGCCCACGGACACCGTCCGGCTCCGGATCGCCTCCGGCACGGCGTACATGGATCTGCGCGGACCCACCACCTGCGCCCTGATCACCGAGCCCGAGAAGCGGGCGATACACGACCGCCTGGGCCCGGACCCGCTGCGTCCCGCCGACGACGGCGAGAAGGCCTGGGCGCGGGTCTCCCGCTCCCGTACGACGGTCGCCGCCCTGCTCATGGACCAGAAGGTGATCGCGGGCGTCGGCAACGTCTACCGCGCGGAGGTCCTCTTCCGGCACGGCATCGACCCGTACCGCGCGGGCAAGGACCTCACCCGCCGCGCGTGGGACGCGATCTGGGCGGATCTGGTGGCCCTGATGCGCGAGGGCGTACGCAACAACCGCATCGACACCGTCCGCCCGGAACACACACCCGAGGCGATGAACCGTCCTCCGCGCGTGGACGACCACGGCGGTGAGGTCTACGTCTACCGCCGTGCCCAACTCCCCTGCCACCTCTGCGCCACCGAGATCCGCACGGCGCCTCTCGCCGCCCGGAACCTCTTCTGGTGCCCCACCTGCCAGCCGGGCACCTGAGGCGCTGGCCGCTTTCCGGCGCGTGTCAGAAGCCGTGGGGGAGCCAGGGCGCCGGGTCCGAGCCGAAGGCCAGGGAGGCTTCCGCGAGGGCGCCGGGGCGGGCTTCACGGACCCGGCCCGCGCGGGACAGGGACGTCAGGGAGACTCCGCCCAGATAGGCCGCGCCCAGTTCGGTGGCCGAGAGGAGCAGCTCGGGTTCGTCGGAGGTGCGTTCGCAGGACGCGCCCTTGGCGTCGCCGGTCAGCCGCCAACGGCCCTCGTTCCAGGGACAGAAGGCGTCCTCGACCCCCAGCACCACATCGACGGGCGTCCGGTACGTACGGGCCTCCAGCGCCGCGCCCACGTCCACCAGCCGTACGTACAGCGCGTCGCGCACCGTGAGCCGGCAGCGGCGCACGTCGGAGACGAGATGCTGGAGCGGATCGTCCACCGGGCGGTTGCGGACGCGGAGCGTCGACGTCAGATCGATCTCGGCGAGGAAGCGCCACAGCCAGGCGCACGCCACCGGGTCCAGCGCGTGCAGGTCCTGGAGCTCGATCGTCCCCTTGGGTCCCGAGTTGTCCCATTCGGGGCGGTTGCGGAAGAGTGTGAATCCCACCACTTCACCGTCCCGTTCCGCGAGGACGCACTGGAGCGGCGACGCCCCGTCCAGCTCCTTCTCCGCGTCGACCACCGGCAGCAGCTCCCAGCCGGGCCGCCGGGCGAGCATCCCCGGGCGCGTGGCGACCTCCGCCGCGTACACGGCCTCGCACGCCTTCCGTACGGCCGGATCCCGGGGTTCCGCCTGGCGCAGCCGTATCTCCGCCACACCCCCCGGCTCCTCGGGCACCGCGACGCGCACCCGGGAAGTGTCGATCTCCGCCCGCAGGTCCCGCGTCGCGACGCCGTATCCGTACCGTCCGTAGATCGGCGGCTCGGACGCCGTCAACACGGCGAGTGATTCTCCCCACGTCCGTACATCGTCGAGCTGGCGCCGCATCATCGACGTGAGCGTTCCACGCCGGCGGTGGGTCGCGGCGACGCTCACCATCGTGACCCCCGCCGCGGGCACCAGCGCTCCGCCGGGCACCGTCAGCCGGAAGCTGAACGCACCGGCCGTGCCCACGCACCGGCCGCCGTCCCACACGCCGATCGAGCGCTCGTGCTCGGTCAGCGCCTCCATCAGCGCGCGGCTCCCGAGCGTCTCCTGGACACCGCCGAAGGCGACCTCCAGCGTCCCGTACCAGCGTTCCCACTCGGCCGGGTCCAGCACCCGGAGATCAGTTGCCATATGCCATCAGTATCAGGGTGATGTCGACGGAGCGACCCGATTTCGAACGCAATGTCATGGGGTCCCCCTGCACGGCCGCCGACCGGATCGGTAGGGTCCACACGATGGCCGGTATCGCGCGAGCGGAGTCGTATTCGGCCCGGTTGCGCAGAAGGCTGCACCGGGCCCGCAACGGCGTGCGCAAATCGGGCGTCGACTACTTCCGCGGGGACGGCTCCGACTGGATCGCCCTCGCCGGTCTGCTGCTCACGATTCCGGCCATCGCGCTCACCACGATCGCCGTGCCGGTCTGGTGCGCGCCCTCCGCGCTCGTCCTGCCGATCGTGGCCGGCGGGCTGATCCTGCGGCCGTCCAGCCTGCTCAGCCTGTACGCCGCGGCGGCCGCGGCACTGATCGTCGAGTCGATGGTCCTCGGCCCGTATCCGGACGGCCCGGCACGCGTCACTCCCGGCACGGTCCTGGTGGTGGCCGCCTGCGGCCTCTTCGGGCTGCTGATCGCCCAGTTCAGGGCGCGTGTCGGAGTGCCCTGGCGGCGCGGCGGGACGATGCTCTTCGACCTGCGCGAACGCATCCGGGTGCAGAGCGCCCTGCCGCGTCTGCCCAGCGGCTGGCACCGCGAGATGGCGCTGCGCCCGGCGGGCGGCCAGTCCTTCTCCGGCGACTTCGTCGTCGCGGCCCGTACGAACGGCGGGCGCACCCTCGAAGTCGTCCTGACCGATGTCTCCGGCAAGGGCATGGACGCGGGCTCGCGCGCCCTGCTGCTCTCCGGCGCCTTCGGCGGACTGCTCGGCTCGCTCCCGCCCCACGGCTTCCTCCCGGCCGCCAACGGCTATCTGCTCCGGCAGGACTGGGACGAGGGCTTCGCCACCTCGATCCATCTCGTCCTCGACCTGGACTCGGGCGACTACGAGCTTCTCTCCGCGGGCCATCTGCCCGCGCTGCAACTCCACGCGGGTAGCGGACGCTGGGAGGAGAAGTCGGGCGAGGGCCCGCTGCTCGGTGTGTACGACGGAGCGCAGTTCGATTCGGCCAAGGGCTCGCTGCGGCCGGGCGATGTGCTGATGCTCTTCACGGACGGACTGGTCGAGGCGTCGGGACGCGATCTCGGCGAGGGCATCGACCGGCTGACGGGCGAGGCGGACCGCTATGTGGCCCCGGGCTTCCAGGGCGCGGCGTGGCACCTGATCGAAGCGGTGGCGAAGGACGTGAACGACGACAGGGCGCTGCTGCTGATCTGCCGGGAGGGGTAGGTCCTGTCCGGGCGATCTTCGCGGGGCCCTGCGGGGCGTCGATGCGTCCTGAGGACGGCTTACCGGTGCTCAGGACACAAGACCGGTCTCCGGGAACTCCCAACCAGCCGCCAAACAGGGGCATATGGGGCATTAGTTGGTGTCTGCCACCCGCCCGCTCTGACATGAGGACCGCCCGGTGGTCTCTTGTGTCCTGCGGACGGAAGAACAGCACATTCCACGCCCACGGGCCCTCAGGACAGACACCGGCCCGCTGTCCCACCGGGCTCCTGGCCTGGCGGACGGGATGGGGTGATGCCCGGGGTGCCACTCAGGCACGAATCTCAGACACGGGACTGAACCCCAACCGACAGACGGGCCGTCTGACGCTGAGCGGAGCCCAGCAGCCCCATTCCACTGCCGCGCAGTCCACCCACC
>NZ_MAUD01000232.1 GCF_001700515.1 Streptomyces lushanensis | reverse complement strand
CAGACCAGCCGGATCCGGCTGTGGCTGGAAGAACACGACATCGCTCATGTCCTCGCCGTCCCGAAATCGCAGATGGTCATGACCATGGAATTCTTCGGCCAGGCCCGCGCGCACAAGCTGGTCGGTGAGCTCCCCGACGACGCATGGACGCGTATGAGCTGCGGTGACGGTGCCCATGGCCCGCGCGAGTACGACTGGGTGGCGGCCCCGATCCGGCCCTGGCGGCGGGAAGGCTGGGACCATTGGTTACTGGCACGGCGAAGCCTCATGGATCCCGCGGACATCGCCTACTACATCTGTTTCTGTCCGGCCGGGACCTCCTTGGAGGAACTCGCGCGGATCGCAGGGTCCCGGTGGATGGTCGAGGAATGTTTCCAGACCGCGAAAAACGAAACCGGGCTTGATCATTACCAGGTCCGCGGCTACCCCGCCTGGTACCGGCACATAACACTGTCCATGGCCGCCCTCGCCTTCCTCGCTATTCTGCGAGCAGAGGCAAAAAAGGGGATCCGGATACCGGCAGCGGTCGATATTTCATACCCGTGACCATGAACGAGGCCCGGCGGCTCTTCAACCGCGCCTCCTCTCCCATCCGCCAAAGCTTCCAGCACGCACTCGCCTGGTCACGGTGGCGAAGAAGAAGCCAGGCACGAGCCCGCATCAGCCACTACAAACGCAGAGGCCATCACGGAGTGTCGTTGCAGTACTAAAACCAGTCACGAATCGGACATGAAATTTTATATCGCCCTCTGAGTGATAGTGGCCGCCCTCCGTCACCCGCCGCGTCGAGCTTCCGCAGGCCCCGAAGGTCTTCCCGTTCCTGGTGCAGTGGCCCAAGACCGGGGCGCTGCCAACGCTGTACGCGGCGACCAGTCCCGACGCGCGGGGCGGCGCCTTCTACGGCCCCGACGGTTCGCCCATCGCACCGGCGGGCCGAACCGAGCAGAAGCTCTACCGCACCGCCGAGGACCGTGATTCGACGAGGTGTGAACCAACGTGCGGGGCGGCCCTGTGGCCGCCCCGCACGGACACGCCCCGAACCCGAACCGCGTTCCACACCCGTTGAGTTCTGCGCCGACGGCAACGCCACCGACGGGTCGGGAATGCGCACCAGGCGGATGCTCAGGCGGTTGTCAAGCGACGGCCATCTCTGTCCGAGCAACGCAGGGGCGAAGGGGCGTTCATGCTGGGATGGTAACCGGGGCTTCCATTCGCTCCCAGGCACTGAGGACGGCCTTGTGCGCATCCGGTTGCAGATGGGCGTAGCGCTGGGTTGTCTGGAAGCTCTCGTGGCCGAGGAGGTGCTGGACCTCGTAGAGCGAGACTCCCTTCTGGACGAGCCACGAGGCGCAGGTGTGGCGCATGGAGTGCGGCGGGTAGTGCGGGACGAGCTGCTGTTCGCCGTCATCGTCGAAGTAGTGGGCGCCCTCGACAGCTGGCCACCAGGTCTGCCGGCGCCAGTTGCCGTCATCAAGGAGGCGGCCGGCCCGGCCCTTGGTGACGGTGGTGAACACGACGGCGTCCCGCTCCAGCCGGTGGATGTGGCGTTCGAGGGCCTCCAGGACGTGGGGCGGGAGCGGGACCTCCCGGCGGCTCTTGGAGCTCTTCGGGTATTCCTTGATCCCGCTCTTGGTGTTGACCTCCACCACGAACAGCCGCGAGCGGCGCTGATCGATGCGGTGCCGGTGAAGGCCGGAGAGCTCGCCCCAGCGCAACCCGGTGTAGAGGCCGAGCAGGCACATGGTGCGCCAGGCGGCCGGGAGTTCGTCGAGGATGCTTTGGGCCTGGTCGAGCGTGAACCACTGCGGCGGCTTGACTGCGATGGCCGGCAAGTCGATGTTGCGGCAGGGGCTTACCGCGATCACGTCGTCATCGACGGCCGCCCGCATGATGGAGGACGTCAGGTTGTAGGCCCGCTTGATCGCGGAAGCACCTGCACCGTTCTCGATCAGGACACGGATCCAGCTCTGAACGTCCATACGGGTGATGGCCCGCATCTCCCAGTCCGCCCAGTGAGGCAAGATGTGGTTCTTGATGCTGGACGCGTCACCCCTCAAAGTGTGGGGCTCGACCACACGAGCGTTCCACCAGCGGTCGTGCCACTCGCGGAACGACGCTTCACCGGCCCGCGGGTCGCGCAGGCCCCCGCGGGCGAACTGGGTCTCCAGCTCGATGCCCCAGGCCCGCGCCTGGACTTTGAGAGGGAACGACTCGCTGAACCGGTCTCCTGCCCGGTTGCGTACGGTCGCCTGCCACTTACCGGACTTCAATTTGCGCAGGTACGCGGTACTACTCCTTTATCCGAACGCGAGGAAAACGGAGCCGACGACTGGAGGTCAGCGGCGCGGCCGCGAGACTGCGACCGACCTGCTGGTGATGAACTCCTCCAGCCCCGCAGCCGGAATACGGACGCGGGAGCGGCCCGGTCCGGTACGCAGATCGACGACCGGGAGTTCGCCAGCGGCGATGAAGCGGTAGACGGTACGCCGGTCGACGTCCAAAGCGGCGGCAACAGCGGGAATGGAGAGCAAACGTGCAGACATGAAAGGGTCCTTCATCTCATGCGGTTCAGCGACGGCACCGCGGTCATCTGGGCAGCAGAGGGACGGTGCAGTCCTCCAAAACACGACTCGCTCCACTGCGTCCGCTACGGCCCCACCGCCAAGCACAGCCGAACGCGAACTCATCAATGGTCGCGGCGATCGCCGGTTTGGCTAACCGGCGATCGTGGTCTATGTTGCGCGCCGCATCAGATAAATCCGACAGCCTCTCGGGCTGGCCGCGGTCAGGAAGCCAGCCGACATGAGCGCAAGGGTGGGGTCGCGGTCCGCAACGAACACCAGCAGACCGTCATCAGTAAGGCGGTCAAGATTTCGTGCTGCGACACGCTCGGGCGCCCCAATGGCACGCGCCACGTGCCAAGTTGCAGCTCCGGGGTGCACAGCAACGTGAGCGAGGACTGCTAGGTCGCAACGATAGCCGCGTTGCAGCAGACCCTTGCCGACACAGGCCAGCCGCGCAGGCGCAAACGCACAGCCCGGTGGACACAGCACCGTAGTTCCCCGCCACCTGGCCGCACCAAGCGTTCAGCGCGCCGACCGCAAACAGGACAGGGGAAGCAAAACGGGCGGACCGAATAGCGAAATCCGACAGACGGGCCTCCTAAGTAGGGACCATGCCAGCGACGCGGCCTGATGCAGCACAGGGCTACGGATCAATAGCAACCCAGGCCACACCGGAGTAACCACATCATCTGACCTGGCGTTTCCCGAGACGTTGTTACGTTGGCATGGCCCCGGCGGAGGTTCCAGCCTTTTGGGCTTCTTTCCTGTCTGCCGAGGGCGAATGGCCGCCGATAGCCTGCGCGGAGCCCTATCGACCACGAACCGGTACCGAGCCTGCCCATTCACGTTCGGCGCAAGCTTCTTCATTGGTTCGGACAGGAAACTCAATCTTCTTGAGAAGTCATCTCTGCCTGATGAGTTGTGGGAGTTTTCCCAGCGGGCGGTGCCGGAGGCGCCCTCGCGGCCCCAAGGTGGCGGCCGGCGTCGGCACGGTGATCGTGAGGTGCTGGCCGCGATCGTGTTCGTGGCCACGTCGGGCTGTACGTGGCAGCAGTTGCCCACGCCGTCGTTCGGGCCGTCGGGGCTACGGCTCATCGGCGGTTTGCGGAGTGGACGAAGACGCGGGTGTGGGCCGGGCTCCACCGCCTGGTCCTCGACGGGCTCGGGGCCTGCGGCGAGTTGGACAGGTCCCGGTGCGCGATCGACTCGGTGACCATGCGGGCCCTGAAAAAGGGGGACCTGACAGGTCCGAATCCTGTCGACCGGGGCAAGTACGGGTCGAAGATCCACTTGATCGCCGAGCGGACCGGTCTGTCCCTCTCCGTTGCGGTCTCGGACGCGAACCTGCACGACAGTCAGGCGCTGATCCCTCTCGTGCGAGGAATACCACCGATCCGCTGGCGTCGCGGACCACGGCGCCGCAAACCCGAAAAGCTCCACGCCGACAAAGGTTACGACTACTCCCACCTGCAGCGATGGTTACGCCAGCGCGGCACCGAGCAGCGCATCGCCCGCAAGGGAATCGAGTCCTCACAGCGACTGGGCCGCCACCGCTGGACCGTCGAACGCACCAAGACCTGGCTCGCAGGATGCCGCCGACTCCACCGCCGCTACGAACGCAAAGCCGAACACTTCCTCGCCTTCACCAGCATCGCCTGCACCCCGCATCTGCTACCGCAGACTTTCCAAATGAGATGGCTTCTTACGAGTTGGTGCGTGATAGCGGGTGAGGCGTCTTCGGCCTGCTCGTGGCTTGTTTTCAGGCGGCGGTGCGGTCGGAGACGAGGCTGGCGATGGCTCGGTAGGTGTCGGGCAAGCGGTCGCGGCGGTGGGTCCAGCGCGATAGTTGCTTCCAGCGTTTGTGGTCGGCGAGGGCATGCTCGACGGTGATGCGGTCGGAGGAGTGTCCGTGGCGGTCGCGTTCCCACTGCTGGACTCTGCCGGGCAGTGCTCCCGGACGCGGTTTTCTTGGCGGTGTGATCGCTTGCCCGCGATGGTCGCGGCTCAGGCCGAGGTAGCCGTCGTCCAAAAGGACCTCGACGTCGGGGAAGTGCTGGAAGCAGACGGCGATGCCCTCGTTGCGGACGGCCGTGGCATCGTGCATACGACCAGGCCGCAGGGTGTCGGTCCATAACGTGCGGCCCCGCCAGTCAGCGATGACCGTGGCCTTCATCGTGTTCTGCTTCTTCTTCCCGGAAACGAACGCCCGCCGTCCGCCGCGGCCGGCCGGTGGCCGGCGTACCTGGATCTCGGTGGCGTCCAGCCGCAGCTCGATGCCTTCGGCCCGGGCGTAAGCGAACACGTCGGCCATAGTCCGTAATCGCAGGCCGGGGAGGTCGGGGACCGCGCACCCCCGCCCGGGCAGGAGCGTACGCACCTCTGCGATCGCACGGGTGATGGTGGAGCGGTCGACGCCGAACAGCAGCCCCAGTACCGAGTGCGGCAGGTCGTGCCGCAGATGGATCAGCGTGGCCACCACCCGGTCGACGAAGACCAGCTGGTGGCGGGCGCCGGCTCCCGCAGCCCGCTTCCTGGCCCCACCTCGTGCAGCATGGCGGCGACCCTCGACCCCGGCCTGCCACGGCAACGCCAACTCCCCGACCAGACGGGCGAGATGACGTCGAGAGAGCCCCGTGAACAGCCGGTGCGCCAGCACCGCCCGATTGACCGTGATCGACACAGACGGATCATGCCACCGGCCAGGCACGACGCTCACCCGCTATCACGCACCAACTCGTAAGTTGCCCCAGCCCGACTGCCTGTCAGCCCGAGTAGTTCAGAGAATCGGAATCGCTCATCACCTGGGCCACGATCACCCTCATGACCAGACGAATCACCCGCCGAAGCTCCCGCAGGAGCGGGCAGCCGGCCTCCCGCGAGGCCCAACGCGACTGACTGTCTCGGCACTGACGGTCAGCAGTGCCGCCAAGAGGTCACCGGGCCCGGAATGCAGCCCTGAACACCACCCTCCCACCACCACATCGGACGATTCCTACGGGGCCGTGAATCAGCCGAGGAACCCCGCCCTTCCCTCGAAGATCCCCGACAGCGTCCGGAACTCGCTGCGACTCGGTGACGCAGGAGATGCCAGGGTGACTCAGGTTGCGTCCCCCTCATCATCCCCGAAATCGACGTAGCGGCATCCGGGAGTCCGGCACCGGATATCCTCCCAGCCGTCTCGCCTGTTTTTGAGGTTGTGGCGCTCAGAAGTCTCGCCGAGCTTGCCGCACAGCGCACACATCCCTGCCCATGTGCACGGCACGGACTCAACAGAGGGGCTCCAGGAGAGAAACGCCGGGGCCCGTTTCGCGAGGTCCCGAAGTACCTGGTAGCGCAGCTGTTCCGGCAGGTCGTTCAACGGGACATCGCGGTACTTGTGCAGAATTTGCGTCTTTCTATCCCCGCACCCGGTGCATAACGACACCTTCACGCACGTGTGATCTGTCGGCCTCAGCTCCCCGTACTGGTGGTTCGGCCGTACCCCGCCGATAACCTGGCTGCAGAACACGCACCCGCGGTAATACCGGCACGGATCGGGGGACTCTTCAGGAGCCAGCGTCCGCCACTTGTGCCACCAGTTCCGGCACAGCGTACGGCGCACGAACCCGGCTCGCTCACTGGAAGTGTTCATATCCGCAGCTCTCCCCCCAAGAGATCGCCGAGCCCCCAAACAGTTTCATTGTCGCACCCCTACCACGGCTCCATCGGGCAATCCGCACCAGCGAGGCCGACTATCACCGTCGACCAGCCGTGACCTCACGGCTCAAGCCTCGCCGTTCGAATTCTGAGCTGAGCAAACGCCGAGACTCCGCTGGGCTGCTATGTCATGACCGGATCGGAAACAGGCACTGAACTTGTTGTTTAACGTCCGCCTCTGAAAGGCCAGTTGGCCGCTGGTGGGCGATGCGACAGCGGTGCAGCCTTGGCGTGATCATGTGGCGTTGTCGAGACGCTGTTGATCATGCCAAGACCGCGAGGGTGAGTCTGCTGCACGACGCTGTACGCGTCGAGTCCCTGACCGTGTTATCCCGGTTCCGGACCGACTTCTACGACTGCCTGACCGCCAGCGCGGACGCGCTGTTCGAGCTGGCCGACGCGGTGTTGTGCACCGACGGGCCGGTGCGGTCCCTGGTCGACCTCGCCCTGGCACCCGAGCACCGCCGCGGGCACGGTTCCCTCTATGCCGGTCTCAACCGCGGACGGGTGGATGTCGCCCGGCTGCGGCGGGTTCCGATGTGTCCGACCAGGTCGGCTTGGGTGCCGGGGCTGTGACCCGCTATGGGGCCAGTGATGACGGCGACGGTGTCGCGTGCGGCCTCCAGAGCGATGATGAAGGAAGCTCGGTCCGGATCGGTGCAGTACCGGGTCTCCATGGCCGTGACCGTGACCGATCGCAGGGCTTGGTAGAGGGCGAGCAGTCCCCATAGTTCCTGTGTGAGACCGGCGGGATCCTTCGAACGCAGAACGCGGCCCTTGAGGAGCGTGTGACGCAGCGCCAGGTAGGCGCACTCGATCTCCCAGCGCTCGTGGTAGAGGCGGACGAGTTGGTGAGCGGGGTCGGTGCGGTGGTCAGTGAGCGTGGTCAACAGCCGGTAGGTCTCGCCGAAGGTGCTGCCGTCGGCGGCACGTGTGCGGATCTCGGCTTCGATGACGCGCAGGACAAGGCCAGCGACACGCGTGAGGTAAGAACCATCTGGCAGCAGAGTCAGTACGGGAGGGTGCCGGCGGCTGGTGCAGCGCACCAGGAACTGCGCGCCTTGTCGTGCGACCTGCGTGAGCAGATCATTGGTGTGGAAGGCACGGTCAGCAAGGAGCAGCATGTCCGGGGTCAAATCCGGCGCCAGCTGCTGCGCGTAGTACGTCTCTCCTCTGGCCACTGGTCCGAAGGCTGCCGCGATGAGGCCGCGAGTGCCCGTCTCGCACAGTGTCATCAGCATCAGTCTGGGATATCCGGCTTCGCCGAGGCGGCTGGCGGGGCGGCCGAGCCAGGACCAGTTCCGTTCATGGCTGGGGACGATCAGGCTGCTGCACCCGTCAAAGGCGACTGTTCGCCAGCGTCGGTAACTCACCCCGGGAGTGGTCGGCTGGGCCGGCGGCCCTGCCAGCACCTCGAACAGCCTCCGGACCGGGGCGGAGCCGATCCGTCGGCGCAGGTCACGAAGTGCCTTCTCGGAGGGTTCAGCGACCGGCGCTGCCAGCCCCGCGACGAGCTTTGTCCACACGAGTCGGGCCGGGCCGGCCACCCCCGCCTTCCCTCCGGCCGCTCCCGCGCCACGATCACCCACCGGATGAACGGACCATGCAACTCAACTCCCCATGGCGGATCCCCGACTTCCGCGCGCTGTTCACCTCGGCGGCCCTCAGCCAGCTCGGCACCAATGTCAGCTATGTGGCCGTGCCCCTCATCACCGTCTCCGCGCTCGACGCGAGTCCCGGCCCGGTTGGGGCGCTCGCCGCGCTGAGCACCGTCGCCTTCCTGCCCATCGGCCTGCCGGCATCGCACTACTGGACAAGGTTGTTGCCAGTGCCGCGTCGGGTGCCGTGGAGAGTGCACGCGGACCGCACGGCATCACCGACGCTCCGGCGGAAGCCGTTGTCGGGCCAACAAGGGCTGTCGGCGGGCGCACATCCGGGGCCGCCCACAAGCGGGCAAAGCGGAACTGCATCGTATGCTCCTGATCATGACAACATTGACAGCGGGGGTCATCGGCCAGTGCCGATTGAGCCTCGGGTCCGCCCCGCGCTCGTTCAGCTGGATCGACAGGCGCAGATACCTGAGGATCCCCGAGCCTCGATGGATGCGACCGAATGCCAACGACCCCCTGCGGGAGATTCTGCGGGAGCAGGACAGTCTGCTCCGAGAGGGGCGCCTGGTGTGGGGGGCTTTGGTGCAGGCGAACACATTGCTGTTCCAGCCGGGAAAAGACGACCACCCGGCGGAGGTGGTGTACAGCCCGGACGCTGCGGACTTTGACAACAACCCCGTCCGCCTCCTTGACATCGCGCGATCGTTGTACTCACTGAAGGGCACAGAGCAAAGCGACCCGGAGCTCATGGCCTTCTCGGAGCACCTCGCCAATGAGATGGAACGTGGGATGCGGATGCCTCTGCCCCACAAGCTGACAGCAGGCGCCACTGTCTACAACACGGCCGTCCTCATTTCCCGTCGACATCTGCCCGACGGCGTCCTTCACAGCTCTGTTTTCCCCTTGATCATCCATCCGGAGAAAACCGCCATGACGATGATGCTGCCCAGCCGTTACTGGCCGACAGCCCCCGGGGCCGTCTCGTGAAGGATTTACCGGCCGCGCCTGTCGTGTGACCCCCATCCGTCGGCCTACGTCATCCGCCGGGCCTGGCCGGGGAGAAACTGTGGCGGCTTCCGCTGCCGCTCCCCGTGTCGGCCCTGGTCGCGGCGGGGTCCGCGCTGACTCGGACCGGCCGGGGTCCGGCCGCCGTACGCCGATCGGCCCCCGTAGGCCGTCGCGAGGCGCCGCCGGTCGGTGCCGGCCCGAGCCTGGGCGGGCCGGAGTCCGGGCTCGCCGTCACTGCGGCCCCGTTCGGCAGGACCGCGGGGCGCGCGCTTGCCGTCACCGGTTCATTGGGCCGCTCGCGGGCCCGTCGCGGCCGGAGCCGGTGCATGTGTGACGAGCAGCCCGGGCTCGGGCCCGGGACGCCATGTGATCATGGCGCTCGTGAAGACCGCGCCGCAGGTACGGTCCCTTTGGCTGTCGAGGAGTTCGGTGCTGAGCAGAGCCCGCGGCCGGGCATCTGCCGCCTGACCTATCAGCCGCGTGTGTCCGGCGGTGTCACCTGTTGTCCCTTGTGCAAAAGCTGTTGACGAATGGTCAACTTCGGTGTGATCTCCGCCACTTGAGCGAGTGATGCAAGTCGGTTCGGGTGACGAGGCGATGACTTTCCGTGCTGGTCAGAGATCGTTGTTCGAATGCCTCCCCCGTCACTCACCCTTGCTTCTTGTGCCCGTTCATACGCTGAGCGTGATTTTTCTGGGGTGGTGCATGAGTGTTTCGCGCCCCGGATTGCTTAGGTGGTGGGTGAGAACAACAGCTCGCCGGCGCAACTAAGTTGTGCCGCCCTCAATGAAGAGGACCCATGACGACCATCTCCAAGGGGAGGCGCGCGTGAGCGACGACGACGTCCACGACGCGGTGCCGGCCGAAGACCGGCTCCAGCTGACCCAGGTGCAGAGCCCGGACCTCCCGCTGGACCTTCCGCTGGACTTCGAGGCCTTCTATCTGGGCCACCAAGAGTTCTTCCACACCTTCGCCGAACTGCACCTCGGCAGCCGGGAGGCGGCCGAGGAGGCCGTCCACCTGGTGTTCCTGGAGATCCTGGCGGCCTAGGACGGCCTGCTCCAGGTCGGCGACCTCGAGCAGGCCACCCTCGCCGTGCTGCACCGCCGTGTCCGTGCGCAGTTGGAGCGCGAGGGCCGGGATCCGGCGTTCGTCATCAACGGGCCCATAGCCCGGATGGTCCGGATGGCCCGGGAGCTCGAAACGGTCCGGAACAGGCTGGACCTCACCGACGGCTCGAGCGGACTGTACGAGGCGATCACACTGCTGCCGCCCCGGCAGTTCACCGTGATCGTCCTGCGGCACCTCATGGAATACCCCACCCACCAGATCGCAAGGTTCATGGGACTGGACGAGCGGACGGTCGACTACCACGGCCGCAAGGGCAGGGAACGGCTGCGGGTCCACCTGCGGCTTCCCGCGGACCCGAACAGGAAGAGGAAAGGACGAGCACAGTGACATCCACCATCGACGACCTCCTGGCCGACGCGTACGTACCCACCACCTCCCCGGACCGCTTCGACGTCGGGGCCGCGCTGCGTCGGCTGGCCGCCGACGCGGCGAGGAACTCGGTCACACCCTCGCCGGACATGGTCCGCGCCGCCCGGGCCGGGCAGCGCCTGAGCGTGGTCTCCCGCTGGATCCTCAACGGGCCGGGCGCCGCTGAGCACATCGAACGCCTGGCCGTCGACCCCGAACCCGAAGCCCACCTCCGGGACGGGACGACGAAGGAACTGGATGTCCACGGGGCGCTGGTGTTCGCGTGTCTCCTGCACCTGACCGGGCACCCCGAGAGCGCCCAGTTCTGGTGGCAGCTCGCCGCCGGCGCGAGCAGCCGGGCCGCCGCCTACTGCCTCCACCTGCACCACCTCCAGCTCGGAGAGAGCCGGGAAGCACGGCACTGGTACCACCAGCTGACCCACTCCATCTCCATGGCCGACGGCTCCGCCCCGCCCGACGACGCCTTCATCGAGGGCCTCGAAACCGTCGCCCACTACGTACGGGCCAACGGCTCCACCGCGTACGCCCCCACCGGCGGACTCGAGGGCGAAGTCGACCGCCTCGCCTCACGCGGCGAGGGATCCTCCCCGCACCTCATCGTCCGCCGCCCCGACCAGCGCCTGGCCGACCAGCTCCACCGCTTCACCGGCCGCCACTGACCGCCCGCGCACAACGAAGAGGGAGCCCTCCTCCGGCCATCGGTTCCGAGGCCACGGCCGGAAGGGCTCCCTGCTCGACACCCCTCCAGGACAAGGAACGTCCGCATGAACGATAGCCCCGCACACCGCAGGACCACGGCACTCCTGACGAACCGTCTCATCCGCTGGACCGCCCGGCACCAACGCTCCGCCGCCGGCCACATGCTCCGCGGCACCTGCTACGGCATCGGCACCGGCGCCGTCAGCCTCCTCGCCGTCTGGGCACAGAAACACCTCTGAGTACCGGGACGTGCCCGGCCCTGCCGACCGCAGGGCCGGACACTACGGCCGGTGTGGCCCGTCTGCGGTTCGGGGATGAGCCGTACGACGGTGATGGTGAAAATCCCGGTGGAGATCACGTACCGGACGATCGCCTACCAGACGGCCGCCACGCGCCGGTCCTGGTCGGCGCCCACCGGTGCGGAGCCGTGACCGTACGGGTCGGCACCCAAGGTGCGCGCCTCGAGTCTCAGCTGCTAGCCGATCAAGCGCTCGAAGTGGTGGACCAGGTGGGTGAACTGCCCGTGGATCTGTCCCGCCCACGTGCCGGGCCCCGGTTGACTGACGTCGGCACCATCCACTTCACGGGAGAAGTCTCATGCACCCGACACGACTCGGCCTGACCGCCGCGGCCCTGCTCGCGCTCACTCTCAGCGCGGCCTCCCCCGCCACAGCAGCACCCCGGAACGGCGCCACCACCACTCTCCGGGCATCGTCGTACGACGCGTGCCTCGACAGCGACAGGGCCGGCAACGCCTACATCAACACCTGCAACGGGAAGAACGCCCACCACCGCTGGCAGTGGACCACACTCAAGAACGGCTTCCAGATCCGCAACGAGGCAACCCAGCGGTGCCTCGTCGACGACGGCAGCCGGATCGCCACCCGCACCTGCGACGCGGCCAGCATCCACCAGCTCTGGTTCGCCAACGCCGGCCAGTTCGGCAACTTCCGGCTCCTCAACAACGGAACCAGCCGCTACCTCGCCTACGACAACAAAGTCGGCCTCACCGGCTCCGCCGAACACGGGACATTCAGCTGGTACACCAACGCTCCCTGAGCGCCACCACACGAGACGTGGGCCAGAAGCAGGTGGGTGGGCCGAGATTGACCGTCGCCGCCTCGAGATCGATCAAACCCTCTGCCCACCTGCTGGACTTTGATGGCCTTCAGTGCCGTGCCGAAGAGGCGGTCCACCGCCGCCAGGGCCGCGCGTACCCCAGGCCCTCCGCCCCAACACGGTAATCGGTCAATCACCTACGGTAGGTATCATCACGGAGTGGCCAATGCCTGTCACTTTGTGCAAATTCGGTAAGAGATGGAGTGCACCATGCCGGACGTGAGCGTGAAGTTCTACAGGCGCGAAGGCCGCCCGGATTCCACTACCGAGTACAGCGGCCGGCACAAGGAGCAGGGCGCGTTGTTCGAGGGCAGTGTGGACCCCGACGGCGCCGAGGGCTACGTCTTCTCCGGGACCCTCTCGGTCACCTGCCAGATCACCGACGACCTTGTCACGAACACGGTGGCCCTCGGGCACGGCGGAGCCTCCTCCAGCTTCTCCTACGAGAGGCGGGAGATCGACGGCACCGAGGAGAACACCTTCCAGGTCTCCGGCCGCGGGAAGCGCGAGAAGAACGAGGACGTGGACCTCCGGGTGGGCATCAACCTCTACCCCAACGGCACCTACCAGTACGGCGACAAGGTCACCGCCATCGTCGGTGGCCCGCCCCAGCCCCTCAAGGCCAGCTACTCCGGGGGAGGGTCCGGCGTCTCCTTCGAGGGGCACGCCTGGGCGGACGGCCCGGACGGCTACGCCATCAAGGGCAAGCTGAGTGCCTGGAACGACAAGACCAACACCACCCAGGAGTACGCGACGCTGGGGTACGGCTCCGAGAGCGAAAGCTGGCACTACAAGACGGTCGCCATCGGCGACAAGCAGACCAACGAGGACATCCTGGTCCGGGGCAGCCGCGACAGCGACGAGGGAGTCGTCATCATCCTCGGCGCCACCACCGGCACCGCCAACACCTACGACTACGGCGACAAGGTCACCTGCGCCCCCCTTCCCCTGAAGTTCTGACAACTCCCACCC
>NZ_MAUD01000231.1 GCF_001700515.1 Streptomyces lushanensis | reverse complement strand
CCCGGGAGACGGCCGTCTCCCTCGCGGCGGCGGTGCGGACCGGCGCGGCCCGCGTCTGTGAGATCGTCCAGACGCCCGAGCCCACCGCCGAGACCCTCGCCGCCGGAGTACTGCTCTTCGACGAGCAGGACCGGGTGCTGCTCGTGGACCCCACGTACAAGCCCGGCTGGGAGTTCCCGGGCGGAGTGGTGGAGGCCGGCGAGGCGCCCGCGCAGGCCGGGATACGGGAGGTCGCCGAGGAGATAGGCATAGAACTGACCGAGGTGCCCCGGCTGCTGGTGGTCGACTGGGAGCCGCCGCGGCCACCGGGATACGGCGGGCTGCGCCTGCTCTTCGACGGCGGGCGGCTGCCCGCGCGGCTGGCCGGAGCACTGCTGCTGCCCGGACGCGAGCTGAGAGGCTGGCGCTTCGTGGGCGAGGAGGAGGCGGCGGGACTGCTGCCGCCGGCGCGGTACGAGCGGCTGCGCTGGGCACTGCGCGCGCGGGAGCGCGGGACGGTGCTCAACCTGGAGGACGGTGTGCCGGTCGGCTGACCGCGACCGGCACACCGTTCCGCGCGGCACGGCTCGGTGCGGCCCGCCCGCCCGCTCGTCACGGGCCCGGGCGGGCATACGGGCGGGGTGGGCGCTCCGGCCTGGTCCACGAGGACCGACCGGGCACACGGGCTAGGCCCTGTCCGGTCGATCTTCGTGGATCGGCCCGGGGCGGCTGGTGGAGGGGGTACCTCCCGTGCCGTTCAGGCCACGGGGGAGCATCGCAGGGCGGAGGATCGTTCCGGGCCTGCGAAGATCGGCCGGACAGGGCCTAGCCGAGGCCGCCGAAGCCCGGTGTCGGGTCGCCGTGGCCGTAACAGACCGTGGACGGGGTCAGCGCCACGAGTCGGCGCATCGACTCCTGGGCGCGCTCGCGGTCCACATGGAAGACACCGAGTGCGATCCCGCCCACGGAGGCGATGGTGTCGCCCACGAACAGCACACCGTGGCGCGGCAGATGGACGGCGATCGAACCGTCGGTGTGCCCGGGGGTGTGCACCACCCGGGCGCCGTCGCCGAAGTCCAGTTCGTCGCCGTCCTCCAGCTCCCGGTCGACCCGGGTGGGCGGCGCCGGCGGCACCGTCAGCCCGTGCTCGTACAGCGGGATCTCCCAGTCCAGCAGCACCGGTTCGGGCACCGGCGCGTCACCCCGGACCACCGGTGCGTCGAGCCGGTGCGCGAGCACCTCGGCGCCGTAGCGTTCGGCCAGCTCGCCGGCGGCGCCCACATGGTCGCGGTGGCAGTGGGTGAGGACGATACGGCGGAGTGCCCCGGGGTCCGCGCCCAGGCCGCCGATCGCCCGTTCGATGTCCCGCGCGGCACGGCTGTGTCCCGCGTCGACGAGGGTGAGCCGCTCCTCGCCGCGGCCGTCGCCGCCGTCGCGCCAGAGATAGGCCTGGCCGATCGGGAAGCGGAGCATGTGCAGCCGGGGGCCGATCTCCACGAGGTCGATGAGGTCCATACGGTGAACGTACGCGGCAAGTCACGTCCACCGTACGGATCTACGCTCTCGGCGATCAACGCTCTCGGCGAACCCGAGGTCGCTCCCGACGGAGAGACTCAGTCCCGCTTGGACTCCGCGTAGTTGAGCAGGAAGTGCGCCTCGGCCACCGAGAGCCGTTCCAACTCCTCCGGAGAGACACTCTCGTTCACCGCGTGGATCTGCGCCTCCGGCTCGCTCAGCCCGATCAGCAGGATCTCCGCCTTCGGATACAGCGCGGCCAGGGTGTTGCAGAGCGGAATGGAGCCGCCCTGACCGGCCGTCTGCATGTCCTGTCCCGGATACGCGATCCGCATCGCCGCCGCCATCGCCGTGTACGCCGGGCTCGACGTGTCCGCGCGGAACGGCTCGCCCTGGGCGACCTGCTCCACCGACACCCGCGCCCGCCACGGCGTGTGCTTCTCGATGTGCGCGGTCAGCAGCTCGGTCGCCTCGGTCGCGTCCTGGCCCGGCGCCACCCGCAGACTGACCGTCGCCCGCGCGCTCGCCTGGATGGACGGCGTGGCGCCGACCACCGGCGGGCAGTCGATGCCCAGCACGGTGACGGCGGGCCGCGCCCAGATCCGGTCGCCGACCGAGCCGTCGCCGATCAGCCCCACTCCGTCGAGCACCTTGGCGTCCTCGCGGAAGTCGGCCTCCTCGTAGACGATCCCGTCCCACTCGGCGTCCGCGGCCAGACCGTCCACCGAGGTGGAACCGTCCTCCGCGCGCAGCGAGTCCAGCACCTTGATGAGCGCGGCGAGCGCGTCCGGTGCGGCTCCGCCGAACGCGCCCGAGTGCAGATTGCCTTCGAGTGTGTCGATGCGTACGCGCAGCATCGTCATCCCGCGCAGTGTGGCCGTGACCGTCGGCACTCCCAGCCGGAAGTTGCCGGCGTCGCCGATCACGACCGCGTCGGCGGAGAGCAGCTCCGGGTGCGCCTCTGCGTACTGTTCGAGACCGCCGGTGCCCTGTTCCTCCGAACCTTCCACGATCACCTTGACGTTCACCGGGACGCCGCCGTTCGCCTTGAGGGCGCGCAGCGCGAGCAGATGCATCAGGAAGCCGCCCTTGCAGTCGGCCGCGCCGCGCCCGAACCAGCGGCCGTCGCGCTCGGTCAGCTCGAAGGGCGGTGTCAGCCAGCTCGACTCGTCGAGCGGCGGCTGTACGTCGTAGTGCGCGTAGAGCAGCACCGTCGGAGCGTTCTCGGGGCCGGGCAGCAGACCGTAGACGGACTGTGTACCGTCCGGGGTGTCGAGGACGGAGACATCCTGGAACCCTTCGGCGCGCAGCGCGTCGGCCACCCACGCCGCGGCGGCCTCGCACTCGCTCCTGGGGAACACCGCGGGATCCGCCACCGAACGGAAGGCCACCAGCTCCGCGAGCTCGGTACGGGCACGGGGCAGGAGGGACGCGACGGTCCCGGCGATCGGATTCGCGGTCATGGGCACGCTCCTGGTGGCTGCGTCGTTGTGTCAGTCGGGTGTACGTCGAAGGGTTCAGCAGATCCTCCCACAGCGGGCTTGCCGGGCCAGCGCCGTAGGATGCCGTTCGACAATACGGGCCACCGGTCGGATCAGGAGCAGAAGCACATCGTGAGCAGCGAGAACGCAGACGCCGGAAGCGAGCACGACGAGCCGGTATGGGATGTCGTCGTGGTCGGCGCAGGACCGGCGGGCGCCTCCGCGGCATACGCGGCGGCGGTCGCGGGCCGTCAGGTGCTGCTGGTGGAGAAAGCCGAGTTGCCCCGCTACAAGACCTGCGGGGGCGGAATCATCGGGCCCTCGCGCGATGCGCTGCCGCCGGGCTTCGAGCTGCCGCTCAGGGACCGGGTGCACGCGGTGACGTTCTCGCTGAACGGAAAGCTGGCCCGTACGCGCCGCTCCAAGCGGATGCTCTTCGGGCTGCTCAACCGCCCTGAGTTCGACGCGAGTCTGGTGGAGCACGCGCAGAAGGCCGGCGCGGTGCTCCGTACGGGCGTGACCGTCTCACGGGTGGAGCAGCACGGCCCCGCCGTGCCCGACCGCCGTACGGTCGCCGTCGTCCTCGCCGACGGCGAGACGGTGCTGGCGCGCGCCGTGGTCGGCGCCGACGGCAGTGCCAGCCGGATAGGCGCGCATGTCGGGGTCAAGCTCGACCAGGTGGATCTGGGCCTGGAGGCGGAGATCCCGGTGCCGCCGCCGGTCGCGGAGGACTGGGCCGGACGTGTGCTCATCGACTGGGGCCCGCTGCCCGGGAGTTACGGCTGGGTCTTCCCCAAGGGCGACACCCTCACGGTCGGTGTGATCTCGGCGCGTGGCGAGGGCGCGGCGACCAAGCGCTATCTGGAGGACTTCATCGCCCGGCTCGGGCTCGCCGGGTTCGAGCCCTCGGTCTCGTCCGGGCATCTCACCCGCTGCCGCAGCGACGACTCACCGCTCTCGCGCGGCCGGGTGCTGGTGTGCGGGGACGCGGCGGGTCTGCTGGAGCCCTGGACCAGGGAAGGCATCTCCTTCGCGCTGCGGTCCGGGCGGCTGGCGGGCGAGTGGGCGGTACGGATCTCCGAGGCGCACGACGCCGTGGACGCGCGCCGTCAGGCGCTGAACTACGCGTTCGCGATCAAGGCCGGCCTCGGTGTGGAGATGGGCGTCGGCCGGCGGATGCTCGCGATCTTCGAGCGCCGGCCGGGACTGCTGCACGCGGCGATCACCGGTCTGCGCCCGGCCTGGAACGCGTTCGCGGACATCGCCCGTGGCTCGACGTCGCTGGCCGGTCTCGTACGGAACCATCCGCTGGCCCGGCGCGCGCTGGATGTGCTGGACCGCAGGCAGGCCGCGCCCGTCGTGTCCGAGGAGAGCGTGCCGGAGCCGGCCGCCGCGTCGGAGGCGGGCGCGAAGGAGTGAGCGCCTGCGGCGGCCCGCCGGTGGTTCGCCGCGCGTCCGTCCCGATGACGCGCGTCCTTCCTGGTCAGGAGTCCGTGCTGATCAGGAAGACCGGGTGGTCGGGCGCCGCCGCGATGATCTCCGCGTCCGAGGACTTCGCGGTGACTCCCCGGAAGTACTGGTTGACCTCCCAGCCCCAGCGCTCCAGATAGGTGCGCAGCACCGCGAGCTTCTCGCCGTCGGGGACCTCGGTGGCGGTGAAGGTCCGGATCCGGCGGCCCACCCGCAGCTCACCGCCGCCCGCCACGCGCATGTTCCGTACCCACTGCGAGTGGCCCCGGGCCGAGATCAGGTACTGGCTTCCCTCGTAGACGTGCGGGTTGACGGGGATGCGCTGCATCTGCCCGCTCCTGCGACCGCGTACGGACATCTCCGCCGTGCCCATCATGCTGACCCCGTGCCGGGCGAGCCGGCCGATGATGTTGTTCAGCGCGCCGGCGAACCGGCCGGACCGGTGGTAGTAGAGCTCTGCCATGGTGACTCCTCCACGACTGTGAGAGCGGTGCTCTCGCTTGAGAGCAGTGTGTGCGAGCGGGTACTCCGAAGCAAGAGCGCTGCTCTCTTTTTGGTGCGATGCTCCACAACATGGCACACTGCTCTCCATGACCACCATCCGTGGAGCCAGGGAACGGGCCCGTACCGAAGTCACGGCGGCGATCAAGGACGAGGCGCGCAGACAGCTCGCGGCCGAGGGCGCCGCGAAACTCTCGCTCCGCGCCGTCGCCCGTGAGCTGGGCATGGTGTCGTCCGCGCTCTACCGCTACTTCCCGAGCCGGGACGAACTGCTGACGGAACTGATCGTCGACGCGTATGACGCGGTGGGCTCGGCCGCCGAACAGGCCCTGGCGGCCGGGGGTCCGGCCAGCTCGGCCACGCGGGCCGGCTCGGCCACGCGGGCCGGCTCGGCCACGCGGGCCGGTGCCGTCACGTCGGCCGGTGCCGTCACCCCGGTCGGCCCGGCGAGCGGGCCGGTCGATCATGTCGGCCGCTGGATCGCCGTCTGTGCGGCGGTACGGGCCTGGGCCCTCGCCCATCCGCACGAATACGCGCTGATCTACGGCTCTCCCGTACCCGGCTACTCGGCTCCCCTGCTCACCGTCGCGCCCGCGTCCCGGGGTGCCTTCGCGCTGATCTCCGTCGCCCGGGACGCCCATCGCGCGGGCGGGATCACACCGCCCGCCCTCTCCGACGAGCTGCGCCCGGAGGCCGAGCGGCTGACCGCCCAGTTCGGCCTCGATCTGCCGCCTGAGGTGGTGGCGGCGCTGCTGGCGTCCTGGGCGCAGCTCTTCGGCCTGATCTCGTTCGAGGTCTTCGGCCAGTTCAACCATCTCGTCGAGGCCCGCGACGAACTCTTCGCGCAGGCCACGCGACGTCTGGCGCACGAGGTCGGGATGCGGGACCTCGGGGTGGAGGAGGCCGGTCGGGCCGTACTCCCCAGGGAGTATGTGTGATCGCCACACATGGCTGACGCCCGGGACCGCCGGCCGGTCTAGCGTGACGGTATGGAAGAGCAGCCCGCCGGTCGACGCCGGAACAGCGGCCGTCCCGGCGGTCGGCGCAACGGTCCTGCCGCCCGGCGCGCCGGACCATCGTTCCTGCCGTCCCGGGGCCCCGGGGACGGGCCCGGCGGCCGGCGCTGCGGGCGGTTCGGTGACCGTTTCGGCGGCGGGCGCGGCCGATGGGCCGACGGACGGTCCGGCCGGGATGCCGGTGGCGGGTCCGGTGACGCCACCGGCTTCCGGTCCGGCGGCGGACGGCCGGGCCGTCGTCTGCCCTGGCCCTCGACCCTGTTCCTGGCGGTCCTCGTTCTTGTCGGAACCACCTTCGCCGGGGCCGACCAGCACGGCGAGAGTCTCCCTCTCGACATCTACGCGCGGCTGCTGCTGCTCGCCGGACCCGTTCTGCTGCTCTTCCGCCGCCGCCACCCCGTCGTCGCCGTCTTCGGCGTCTCGGCGAGCGCCCTGATCTACTTCGCCGCCGGTTACCCGTACGGGCCGATCTTCATCACCGTGGGCGTGGCCTGTTTCGCCGCGATCGTCGCGGGCCACCGGAGGGCGGCGTGGTGGGCGGTCGGGCTGCTCTGGGCCGGCCATGTGCTCATCGCGCACTGGCTCTACCGCCTGCTGCCTCCGGCGCACGACCACGCGGCGCCCTGGGGACAGGAACTCGTCATCGCCGCCTTCGTGTTCGCCCTCTGCGCGGCCTCCGACGTCGTCCGGGTCCGCAGGGAGCAGTGGGCCAGGGAGGGGGCCGAGCGCCGGGCGGCCGAGAAGCGCAGACAGGACGAGGAACGGCTGCGGATCGCCCGTGAGCTGCATGACGTGCTCGCCCACTCCATCTCCGTCATCAATGTCCAGGCTGGCGTGGGGCTCGCCCTGCTCGACTCCGACCCGGAACAGGCCCGTACGGCGCTCACCACCATCAAAGCGGCGAGCAAGGAGGCGCTCGGCGAGGTACGGCAGGTCCTCGACACGCTCAGAACGCCCGGTGACGCCCCGCGTACGCCCGCGCCGGGCCTCGACCGGCTGCCCGAACTCGTCGAACAGGCGGCGGGCGCCGGGCTCACCGTCGAGATCCTGCGGGAGGGACGCCCGGTCCCGCTGCCGCCCGGCACCGATCTGGCCGCCTTCCGGATCATCCAGGAGGCGCTGACCAATGTGGTGCGCCACTCCGGCTCCCGTACCGCGCGGGTCCGGGTCGAGTACACGCCCGGACTGCTCGAACTCCGCATGGACGACGAGGGACCCGCGACCGGCAAGGACGCGGGCGGCAGCGGCAACGGTCTCGTCGGTATGCGCGAGCGCGCCGCCGCTCTCGGTGGCACGATCGAGGCCGGACCACGGCCCGACGGCGGCTTCCGCGTCCGGGCGACGATTCCGGTGAGGGCCGGGGAATGACCGCCGAGAACCGGAGAGTGGCTCTTGAGGGCCGGGAAGCGACCGTTGAGGACCAAGGGGTGACCGTGATCCGTGTGCTGCTCGCCGACGACCAGTCGCTGGTACGGGCGGGCTTCCGCGCGCTGCTCGACGCCCAGCCGGACATCGAGGTCGCCGGCGAGGCCGCCGACGGCGAGGAGGCGGTGCGCCGGGTGCGCGAACTCCGGCCCGATGTGGTGCTGATGGACATCCGGATGCCCCTGCTGGACGGTCTGGCCGCCACCCGCCGGATCACCGAGGACCGGGGGCTCGGCCAGGTGAGGGTCGTCATGCTCACCACCTTCGAGCTCGACGAGTACGTCTTCGAGGCGATCCGCTCCGGCGCCTCCGGCTTTCTGGTCAAGGACACCGAGCCGGACGAACTGCTGCGCGCGGTGAGGGCGGTGGTGGCGGGCGACGCGCTGCTGTCGCCGGGAGTGACACGCAGGCTCATCGCCGAGTTCGCGTCACGCTCCAAGGTTCCGGCGGACTTCGCCGGGCTGGGTGAACTGACGGAGCGCGAGCGGGAGGTGATGGCCCTGGTCGGTATCGGTCTCTCCAACGAGGAGATCGCCCGCCGGCTGGTCGTCAGCCCGCTCACCGCGAAGACACATGTCAGCAGGACGATGGTGAAGCTGGGCGCCCGCGACCGCGCCCAACTGGTCGTGCTGGCCTATGAGTCGGGACTCGTACGACCGGGCTGGCTCGGCTGAGCGGGCGGGTCCGCCGGGGTGTACGGCCCGGCCACCGTGCCCGTCCGCCGGGGGAAGCGCCAGAGGACCTGGACGACCCGCGCCAGGAACGCGGCAGCCGCCGCCACCGCCCCGGCGCGCCGGAAGATCTCCGGCAGCCCGAAGTACCACGCGGGCCCCGCGACGACCGCGAACACCAGCCCCGCCGCGAGAGCCCCCGTCACCACGGCGAAGCCGATCTCGACGGTGACGGCATCCCGTTCGGCAGTGCTCCGAGTCCCCATGAACCGAGTCTGACGCCGCCGCGGAGCGATGGGAAGGCGCCCCGCCCGGGACGGCCGCACCGGATCAGGCCGGGGTCGTGGCGGCCCTGCCCGTCAGACCTCGCGCGGGTGCGAAGGACGCCGCGGGTCGCGCAGCAGCCGTACGAAACCGCCCAGGGCCGCCGCCTGGATCAGTACCGAGAGCACCAGCGCCGGATAGACGAACGCGGCGGAGTCGGCGAACGTACCGCCGACCAGCTCAGCGCCGAGGAAGAGCGCGAAGACGGTCGGCGCCGCGAGGAAGAACACCCACACTCCGGCGAACGACGCGTCCGGGTGGGCCATGAAGAGGGTGTCCACCGCGGCGTAGACGGCCGCCGCCGCGACCAGACCGAGATAGATCTGGGACACGCGGTTCCCGAAGGTCAGCCGTGCGAGTGCGGTCAGCGGTCCGGAAGCCATGATCTTCTCCCCTGAGGTGCGGTACTTCCAGGGTGCGCGGAATCGGAGGGCCGTGCCTGAGTACGTCCACTCAGCCTGTGTACGTAGCCTGCCCCCGCGCCCCGGAGGTACTCAGGCCGGCCGGTGTACGGGCTCCGCCGACATGTGCCGCGCCGCGTGGGCGACGACCGAGGCCGCCGCCGCCAGCAGCGCGACCGTGGTCAGGGCGAGCGGAAGCGAGAACCAGTCGGCCAGGAAGCCGATCGCGGGCGGCCCCAGCAGCATCCCGCCGTACCCCAGCGTGGAGGCGGCGGCGACACCGCCGGGTCCCGCCAGCGCGCCCGCGCGGCCGACGGCCACGGGGAAGATGTTGGCGAGACCGAGACCGGCCACGGCGAAGCCCGCCAGCGCCGCCCAGGCCGTCGGCGCGAGGGCGCCGAGCAGCATCCCGAGCGCGGCGGTGAGACCACCGAGGACCAGGGCGCGGTTCTGGCCGAGCCGCTCCAGCTGGACCGTGCCGGAGAGCCGGCCCGCCGTCATGGCGAGGGCGAAGAGGGAGTAGGCGGCGGCGGCCGGCCCCGGGGAGGCGCCGAGGTCCTCGGTGAGATGGAGCGCGCTCCAGTCGGCCATCGCGCCTTCGCCGTACGCCGTGCACAGGGCGATCACGCCGAGGAGCAGTACCGTCCGCCGTGTGCCCGGCCCATGCCCACGGGGCGCGTGCGCCGCGTCCGGCCGGGCTCCGGGAGCGGACACCGGCACGGGCGCGGGTACGCGCCGCCCCAGCAGCACCGGCCCGGTCACCGCGGTCACCAGCAGCCCGACACCGGTCAGGAGCAGAAGATGGACGGTGGGGGAGAGACCGCCCGCGACCAGCCCGCCGAGTCCCGCCCCCACCATGCCGCCGAGGCTGAACGCCGCGTGGAAGCTGGAGATCACCGGCCGCCGCAGGGCCGCGACGACATCGACGGCCGCGCTGTTCATGGAGACGTTGAGCGCGCCGTAGGCCGCGCCGAAGACCAGCAGCACCAGCCCGAGCGCCGGCGCCGAGTGCGCCCGCGGCGGAAGGACGATGCTCAGCGAGAGCAGCACCGCCGACACCACGGTCACCGGACGGCTCCCGAACCGCCGGCACAGCCGTCCGGTGAACACCATCGTGACCACGGCGCCCGCGGAGACGCCCAGCAGGGCCAGACCGAGGTCGCTCTCGGAAGCCCCGGTCCGCTCCTTGACGGCGGGGATGCGGACGACCCAGCCGGCGAACAGGAAGCCGTCGAGGGCGAAGAAGACGGTCAGCGCGGTACGGAGCCGGGACAGCGAGGACCGGGCCGCGAGGTCCGTGTCGTCGCCCCCCGAGACGGCCGTCCCTACTTTGTTTAGATGCGGCACAAAATGAGAATAGGCGCGAGGGGCCATCCGTACAAGCCGGGCGGTGGCACCGAACAGGGCTGTGAGGCCCGGTGTCCGTGCAAGGTGGGGCCGAGGAGGTCGTTGTGCCTTCGGATCATGGGAGACTCGCCTCCATGGACGGCAAGGGGACCACTACCCGGACGAGGCTGGAGAGAGGCCGCGGCGCGCTCGGCCCGGCACTGGAGCTGGTTCATACGGGTCGCGCGCCCACCCGGGCCGTGCTCACCGCGGAGCTGGGCGTCACCCGGGCCACGGCGGGGGCCGTCGCCGCGGAGCTGGAGGCCCTCGGGCTGATCCGGGTGGACTCGCGGCCCGGCGCCGCCGCGGGCTCCCAGGGGCGGCCCTCGCACCGGCTGTCGGTCGACGACCAGGGGCCCGTAGCCCTCGCCGCCCAGGTGCACGTCGACGGCTTCCGGGTCGCGCTGGTCGGGCTCGGCGGCCGTATCGTCGCCACCGCGCCCGGCTGCGGTACGGTCTCGGCCGACCCGGCCCAGGTGCTCGGGGAGGCCGTGGAGGCCGGGGCCGCGCTGCTGCGTGCCACCGGACGGCGCTGTGTGGGCGCGGGCCTCGCCGTGCCCTCGGCCGTCGCCGAGCCCGGGGGCACCGCCCTCAATCCGCTGCACATCGCCTGGTCGGCCGGTGCCCCGGTCCGTGACGTCTTCGCCGAGCGGGTGCGCGCGGCCGGTATCGAGGGCCCCGCCTTCACCGGGAACGACGTCAACCTCGCCGCCCTGGCCGAGCACCGGCACGGCGCGGGCCGCGGTGCCCGGCATCTGCTCTGTGTCGCCACCGGACATCGCGGGGTCGGCGGCGCGCTCGTCCTCGACGGCCGTCTGCACACCGGCAGTTCGGGCCTCGCCCTCGAAGTCGGCCATCTCACGGTCAATCCGGAGGGCCGCCCCTGCTACTGCGGCGGCAAGGGCTGTCTCGACGTCGAGGCCGACCCGCTCGCCTTCCTCACCGCCGCGGGCCGCGCGCCGGGACCCGAGGTCTCCCTGCTCCAGCAGTCGCGGGATCTGCTGCTGACGGAGTACACCGACCCCGCCGTACGCCGGGCCACCGAAGAGCTGATCGACCGGCTGGGGCTCGGTCTCGCCGGGCTGGTCAACATCCTCAACCCGGACCGGATCATCCTCGGCGGGCTCCACCGCGAGCTGCTCGACGCGGATCCGGAGCGGCTGCACGCCGTTGTGGCCGACCGCAGTCTGTGGGGCCGGGGCGGCGGCGTACCGATTCTGCCCTGCACGCTCGACCACAACAGCCTGGTGGGCGCGGCCGAGGTGGCCTGGCAGCCGGTGCTGGACGATCCGCTGGGCGCGCTCACGCGCTGAGCCCCCACCCGCCGATTGCGCCCGCCCACCGGGCGCCGCGCACGGCGCGTTTCAAGCGCCGCGTTCCGCGCGGTGGAGCGTGGCCGGGAGCAGCGCCGGGCCCTGCGGCTACTTCCCGGGTGGTACGCGCACGGCCGCTGGCCGTACGACGACTCGGGCCCCTCCCGGCGCGAAGCTCGGAAGCGACAAGGAAAGACAGCGAGAACCTTTCCGAAGGAGCTGAACCGAGTTGAACACCTTGGCCTTCCACGGCGGGCCCGGCCCGTGGATTTTGCTGTTCCCCCTGTTCTGGGCGGCGGTCGTGTCCGGCGCCCTCGCCCTCCTGCGCCGCACCGTACGGCGCGGTGGCGGGGGCGGCGGTGCCGGCGTCGTCGGCGGGTCCGGGAGCGGCGGATTCCGCGGCCCCCGGCGACTCGCGGGCACCCCGTACGACCACCGGTCGCCCATCGCGCTGCTCGGCCGCCGGTTCGCGGCCGGTGAGATCGACGAGGACGAGTACTGGCGCCGGCTGTCCGTACTGGACGAGGAGTTCGGCCGTACGGACAAGGCGGGCAGGGCATGAGTACGGCCACGGTGACCGGTACCGCGGCGCGTGTCGTCGACGCGGTGAAGGTCTACGGCAAGGGCGATACGGAGGTGCGGGCCCTGGACGAGGTGAGCGTCGGCTTCGCGGCGGGCCGCTTCACCGCGATCACGGGGCCCTCCGGTTCGGGCAAATCCACCCGGCGCGCCCTCCCTGGCGCTGCCGCTCGCCGTCGGTGTCCTCGTCCGCCTGGGCTCCGCGCTGCTGCCGGCCGTGCGGGCCGGCCGCACCGCCCCGCCGGCCGCGCCGCGCAAGACCGCGGTGGACCGTTCGGGTGGCTCCCGGGCGCGCGCTCACCGGGACGGCCCTGGGCGTGCTGAGCCCGGGCGCCATCGCGGCCGGAGTCCTCGCCACACCCGCCATCGCCGCGGAGCAGCGGGGAGTGGCACGCGGCGCGCAGGACGGGCCGGCCGGCCCCTGGATGTGCCGGCCGGTCAGTTCCGCACGTGCCGGGCCGTCCGGCTGTCCGGCCGGTCCGGTACGCGCGGCCGGTCCGATACGTACCGCTGGTACGCAGGTACCGTCGCGCGGTCAGCTCACCATGACGGAGCGGACCGCGGCGGCCCTGTGCTCGCCGGCCGGAGCGCCGGACCCGAAGCCCGGGAAGGGCCCGTCGGTCGTCGCCCCGTACACCGGACTCGGGGCCCGGGAGAGCGCGGCCGGAGGCGCGGGAAGAGTGAACCAGATGCTCTTGCCCGTATCGCCCCGGGCGCGCACGCCCCAGCTCTCGCTCACGGCCGCGATCAGCGCGAGACCCCGGCCGCCTGTGTCGAAGGGATTGGCTCGGTTGACCGTCGGTATCCGGGGGTCGTGGTCACTGACCGAGACCATGAGGCGTTCGAGCAGCAGCTCGATGTCGACGGTGCACAGCTTGTCGGGCTGCGCGTGGCGGTGGACGTTGGTCAGCAGCTCGGTGACGCCGAGTGCCGCTTGGTCGATCAAGGGATCGAGATGCCAAGAACGCAATTGGGCGGAGATGATTCTGCGGACCTGACCGATCCGCGACGGCAGGGCCTGGAGCTCCACCGTGCAATGCCTGCGGGGCTGGCTGATCACGGCTGCGACTCCCCGAAATGAGGTCCGGAAGACGACGAAGGATCGGGTCCGGCAACTCGCTCGCTGGCTCGCTGCTGTCCCCGGCCCGGCGGGGGCTGGATCGCAGTGTTACCGCCGGTTCACCCTGAGTGATGTGAGACCAGAGTGAACCAGGGGACTCCGCTTCGCAACTCGCGGCGGATCAAAGGCCGATCACGTCTTGAACGGTCGGTCGGACGCTCTGCCGCAGACCATGTGTTCGTGGCGGATCAGGCGCCGCGAGGGCAGGGCGGGTGCCCTGCCGGCGGTCCGGCGCTCCGCGCACGGGTCATGTGCTCTTGCGGCTGGCCCGGCTGACGGCCTCCATGAACCGCACGGCCAGCGCCGACGCGTCGGGTCTGCGATCACGCTGGCCCATGGTCAGCCGGTAGCGGATCCCGTTCACGGTGGCGACCGTGCTGCCACGGCCCGCGAACCACGGTCTCGCCGTCCGCACGGCCCGCAGCGGCGCGCTGTCGATCACCCGGCCGTAGCTGGTCAGCAGGGCCAGCCTGCCGTCCTGGATGAGGACTTGACCCGCCTTGGTGAGCGAACGGGGCCACCGTTCTATCCGTACCCCGCGCGCGTCGAACTCCGGCTCAGCCATGGCCCTCAGCCCCCTCCGTGCATACCCCTCACAGCAGTCTGCCCAAGTATGCGCATGGACACCAGAGCGCCTTGCCCACAGGGTCTCCAAGGCATCGCTATGGCTGCCCAAAGCAGATGTTCGCGCAGGTGGTAGGGGTACCTTCAGGAGGGGGACGAGGAGACGAGGGCCACGGGCATGACGCGACGGGACAGCGCGGGAGAACGGGACGGCGCGGGAGCGGCCGAGGCCGCCACGACGGCCGGCGACGGGACGGCGGCCGGGGCCACGGCGGCGGGCGGCGGGGAGGTCAGGGCGACCGTCGACGTGGACCGCAGCGACGCCGGGTACCGAGCGTGGCTCAAGGAAGCCGTACGGAAGGTCCAGGCCGACGCCAACCGTTCCGCGGACACCCATCTGCTGCGCTTCCCGCTGCCCGAGCGGTGGGGCATCGACCTCTATCTCAAGGACGAGTCGACCCATCCGACCGGCAGCCTCAAGCACCGGCTCGCCCGCTCGCTCTTCCTCTACGGACTGTGCAACGGCTGGATCCGTCCCGGCAAGCCGGTCATCGAGGCGTCCAGCGGCTCGACGGCGGTCTCCGAGGCGTACTTCGCCAAGCTGATCGGCGTGCCGTTCATCGCGGTCATGCCCCGTACCACCAGCGCCGAGAAGTGCAGGCTGATCGAATTCCACGGCGGGCGCTGCCACTTCGTCGACGACTCGCGGAGGCTGTACGAGGAGTCCGCGGACCTGGCCGCCAGGACCGGCGGCCACTACATGGACCAGTTCACCTACGCGGAGCGCGCGACGGACTGGCGCGGCAACAACAACATCGCCGAATCGATCTACCAGCAGCTGAGGTTGGAGCGCTATCCGGAGCCCGCCTGGATCGTCGCCACGGCCGGGACCGGTGGCACCTCGGCGACCGTCGCACGCTATGTGCGCTACATGCAGTACGACACCAGGATCTGTGTGCCGGACCCGGAGAACTCGTGCTTCTTCGACGGCTGGACCCGCGACGATCCCGAGGCGCGCAGCGAACACGGCTCCCGGATCGAGGGCATCGGCCGGCCCCGGATGGAACCGAGCTTCGTGCCGGGGGCCGTCGACCGGATGATGAAGGTGCCGGACGCGGCGAGCATCGCGGCCGTCCGCGCGCTGGAACGGGCCATCGGGCGGAAGGCGGGCGGCTCCACCGGCACGGGACTGTGGAGCGCGCTGAAGATCGTGGCGGAGATGGTCGCGGCGGGATCGCAGGGCAGTGTGGTCACCCTGCTCTGCGATCCCGGCGACCGCTATCTCGACAAGTACTACTCGGACGCCTGGCTCAGCCGGCAGGGCCTGGACATCGCCCCGTACACCGTCACCCTGGACCGCTTCCTGGCCGACGGGGTCTGGCCGGACAGCGCCTGAGCCCGAAGGGCCTCGGCACACAGTCCCTCAGACCGTCGTGAGCCGCCGGTCGAGGGCGCGGACCGCCTGCCGGAAGGTGCGGCCCATGGCCGGGCGGGCCAGCCGCAGGACGGTGCGGTACACCGCCGTCCCGTCGGTGGCCACGGTCCATCGCACCCGGGTGCCGCCGCCCGCGGGTGCCAGCCGCCATGCCTCCAACAGGGCGCGTACGCCGGGCGCGTCGGTCTCGTCGGCGCGGTAGGCGTAGAGCACGTCCGGCTGGGCGGCCAGCACCGTCTCGCGGAAGCGTGAACCGCCCCTGAGCCGTACGGTACGGCCCTCGGGCGTGGGCACGGCGGCGGTCACCGCGGCGAACCACTCGGGCCAGGACTCCGTTTCGGTGGCGAGCGCGCGGTAGACCGCCTCCGGCGGCGCGCTCAGCAGGCCCGTGTACGCCAGACGCACGGGTGCGGACTCGGCGAAGCCCAGTTCCACGGAACGGAGTTGGCGGGCCATGGACAGCACATCCCTGGGCGGCGTCGAATGGTGGGACCGTACATTTTAGGCATGGCACGGGACGAATGCCCTGGTCCGTCACGCGGCAAACGGCTGACGGCACGGCCGGACACACGGCGCGCGAGGTCAGACGTCCTGCGGGGGTATCGGGTCCTCGGGCCCGCCCGCCACCACCAGGCCCGGAAGCAGCTCGGCGAGCTCCTCGCGGGCCTCCTGCGGCAGCCCCGCGTCCGTCACCAGTGTGTCCAGCTGGTCCAGTGTCGCGAAGGAACTCAGGCCCACCGTGCCCCACTTGGTGTGGTCGGCGATGGCCACCACCCGGCGTGCCGACCGCATGAACCGCCGGTTGGTCTCCGCCTCGCCGAGATTCGGTGTGGACAGCCCGGCCTCCACCGAGATGCCGTGCACACCGAGGAACAGCACATCGAAGTGGAGCGAGCGGATCGCCTGGTCCGCCACCGGGCCCACCAGGGCGTCCGACGGTGTGCGCACCCCGCCGGTCAGCACCACCGTCGCCGCCCCGGGATGCCCGCCGCCCGCCATGCCCGCGCGCTGCGCCGCGTGGAACACCTCGGCGACCCGTATCGAGTTGGTGACCACCGTCAGATCCGGTACGTCCACGAGATGGTGGGCCAGCACATAGGTCGTGGTCCCGCCGGACAGCGCGATCGCGCTCCCGGGCACCACCATGGCCGCCGCAGCCCGCGCGATGTCCTCCTTGGCGGCCAGCTCCAGCGCCGACTTCGCCTCGAACCCCGGCTCGTGCGTGCTCGCCTCGACCACCGGCACCGCACCGCCGTGCACCTTCTCGATGACGCCCTGGCGGGCCAGCGCGTCCAGGTCCCGCCGCACCGTCATGTCGGAGACGTTGAGCCTGCGCGTCAGCTCGTTCACACGGACCCCGCCGCGCCGGCGCACCTCGTCCAGGATCAGGGCACGGCGCTGTTCCGCGAGGAGGTTCTGACTGTCACTCACCGCCGGGCCGTCCCTTTCCGGATCGTCGTCCACGTAGTCCGCCGTAGTCCCTTGTCGTATCACGCCGTCCCCGATGGCCGAGGATGTCCGATCGGTACGGGTCCCTCATCCTCGCACGGGGTTCGGACACCCGCGCCGGGGGTTGGCGGGGACGGGCCCCGGGGAGATTCCGTGAGGGCGGCGCGGCGACGGCCGGGATCCGTGATCCCGGTGCCCCCGCCGTGCGGGCCGTGCCCGGTCCCCGCCCTGTTCACGCCGGCACGCGCCGGCACGGACCGATCCACTCCGAACCCTGTTCACTGCGAGAGCGAGCCACCGAAGTGCCCCCAGAAACCCCGGATCCGCGCAGCGGCGGAGCCGCGCTCGAACTGCTGGTCCATGGCGTCGGCGGGGCCACCCCGCAGAAGATGCTCGACGATCCGCGCACGGTCAGGATCACCGGTGACGAGACGGCCGCCGTCTACCGGCGCAGGGACGACGCGGAGGCGGAGCGGTATCCGGAGCGCTACACCGACCGGCCCGTCCCCGAGGCGTACTGCTGGTCCAACCTCACCTCGGGCAACGGCTCGCGCGCGCTGTGGCTCCTGCTGCTTCCCTTCATGGTGGTCAATCTCGCGCACTGGATGCGGCCCGCCACCAAGGGCCTGGCCAAGTCCCAGCGGCTGTACGGAGTTCTCGTACGGCTGGTCGCCCTCACCCTCACCGTGCTGCTCACCGCCGCCGTCTGCGAGGTCGCGCTCGATCTGACGGCGTGGCAGTGCGCTGGCTCGGCGGACTGTGTCGCCGAGCGGTCCTGGCTCGGCTTCCTGTCGCCGGAGGGACACGGCTGGTGGTCGCAGCCCGGCCGGCGGCTCGCCCTCGCCTCGCTGGTGCCCACGGCGCTGGTGGGGCTGCTCTGGTATCTGTCGAACCGGACATGGAGCGCGTACGAGGCCCAGCGCCCGCCCGCCGACACGTCGTCAGCCACCGCGGCCACGGCCGGCGAGGGGCGTCCCGCGTCCGGCGAGGGCCCGGTGAGGATCCGGCCCGCGATGGGCCGTC
The DNA here is from genome assembly GCF_001700515.1 of Streptomyces lushanensis. Taxonomy (GTDB): domain Bacteria; phylum Actinomycetota; class Actinomycetes; order Streptomycetales; family Streptomycetaceae; genus Streptomyces; species Streptomyces lushanensis. The sequence goes on along the minus strand of NZ_MAUD01000231.1, from coordinate 1,637 downwards.
CCGGATTCTGGTACGGCCGCCGGCTCGTCGCCCGGCTCCGTGCCGCGCACACCGCCGTCGGCTTCCTCACCGTCGCCGCGGCGCTGACGACGGCCGCCGCCGAACACGACAGCGGCCCCGCAGGCGCGTCGACGGCCGTGCCGGGACGGCTGCTCCAGGCGGCGCTCCTCGTCTGTGCCGCCGTGGCGCTCTGGGTGGTGTGCAGCAGAGGCCGCAGCGAGCGCCGGCGCGATGCCACGCTCGACCGGATGCTGATCAGCCGGCTGCCCGTCACCGCGCTCGCCCTGCTCGTCCTGTCCATGGTGTACGCCGCGTGGTCCAGGCCCGGCTGGGTCTCCACCGGTGTGCTGCCCGGCGACATGACCTTTCGGGTGATCGCCCTCGCGCAGGTCGCCCTGGTCGTCGCGCTCGCCGTCACCGCCCATGCCCTGCACCGCCGCGCGCCGCACCCGAGGACCGCGATGCACGGCCTCGGCGGACCCGCCGTCGCGATGCTCGCCTGCGGGCTCGGCGGTGTGATGACCGGCGGGGTCGCCCAGCGGGTCGCGGACTGGCTCGACGGGGACGCCACTCCCGGCATGGGCGGCGGCGCGATCGCCGGCCCGCCGGTGCTGCTGAGCTGGCAGGCCTCCGTCATCCCCGTCCTGCTGGCCCTGCTGCTGGTCCCGGCCGCCGTGCTGGCCGTACGGACCGTACGCACCACCCGTCGGCTGGCCCCCGTCGTCGAGTCGGAGTACGGCAAGGTGACCGCGGACCAGATCCGTACCCACCAGGTGGCGGGCGCCCGCGCCAGGGCCGTGCTCACCGACGCCACGCCCTGGTTGGTCGGTCTGATCTCCGGCGCCGCCCTGCTGCTCGGCACCGCCGCGATCGCCGGGTCCTGGCTGAGCGGCGAGGTGCCGGGCCAGGCCGCGAAGGGCGCCGACTCCTTCGTGGAGTCCGCGGCCGACACCGCGCAGGCACTGGGCTCCTGGCTCGTCGGCCTCGGCTTCATACTGTTCGTCACCTGGGGACGCCGCGCCTACCGTGACCCCGCGGCCCGGCGCACCATCGGCATCCTCTGGGACGTGGGCACCTTCTGGCCGCGCGCGGCCCACCCCTTCGCACCGCCCTGCTACGCCGAGCGCGCCGTGCCCGACCTCACCTGGCGGATCACCTCCTGGACCGCGCGCACCGGCGGTCGGCTCGTCCTGTCGGGCCACTCCCAGGGCAGCGTGCTGGCCGCGGCGGCCGTCTGGCAGCTTCCCGCCGCCACGCGCCACCGGGTGGCGCTGCTGACGTACGGGTCACCGCTGGAGCGGCTGTACGGCCGCTGGTTCCCCGCGTACTTCGGCGCGGGGCCGCTGAGCGATCTGAGCAGGGAAGTGCACTGCTGGCGCAATCTGTGGCGGTCCACCGACCCGATCGGTGGACCGGTCCGCGTTCCCGCCGAGGGGGACCGTCCCGAGGTGGACCTGGGACCGCTGAAGGATCCGCTCGCCTACGGCCGTACGGTGCTGCGTCCGCTGCCCGAGCCCGTCCTCGGCCACTCCGACTACCAGGCGGACCCGGACTTCGCCGCGGAACGGGCCGCGCTGCTCGACCGGCTGCCTCCACCGGTGGTGCCCCAGCAGCGGGCGGCCCGTTCCGCGGCGAAG
>NZ_MAUD01000230.1 GCF_001700515.1 Streptomyces lushanensis | reverse complement strand
GCATTTCCCTTCGATCCTGCTATTTTACTTGTCCTGCTGTCCTGCTTGTTTTACCGTCTTGCTGTTCTGCTTGTCTTGCTGTCCTGCGTTTCCGACTCTATCAGATCCTTTCGGGCCTGATTCCCGGTCAGAGCGGGTTGCCTTCCCGGCCCTTCGGCCGTTCCGACGTCCCGAACTCTAGCGGATTTCCCGGGCGACTCATAATCGGGCCTTCGAAATGTATTTCGGCATGCCGAAATACATCCCGGCCGGGAGATCGTGCTGAGTTGGGGTGCCGCTGCTGCGGCATAAGTGATTGTCGCGGATCCGTGCCGGGCCCGTGACAACTCGAAGAACCTTACGGATCGGCCTGGGGTGTGTCAAACGAACCTCACACCCCTCCCGACACTCCGGTCCTAGCCCAGGTCCGTCAGCCGTCCTCCGGCGTCCGGCTGGGCGTGTTCCACTCGGCGCAGCAGGCGGATCAGCATCTCGCCGAGGCCCCGGCGTTCGTCGACGGAGAGGTCCTGGAGCAGGTCCTCCTCGAATCGCGAGGCCATACGCATCGCCTCCAGCCACTTCGTACGGCCCTCGTCCGTCAGCTCCACGATGACCCGGACCCGGTTGTTCTCGTCGCGGTCGCGCGTGACCAGACCGTCGCCGGCCATGCGGTCGATGCGGTGGGTCATGGCGGCCGGAGTGAGTCCCAGGCGCTTGGCGAGCTCCCCCGGGCCCAGCCGGTAGGGCGCTCCCGAGACCACCAGGGTCTTCAGGACCTCCCACTCGGCGTTGCTGATGCCCAGCTCGGCGAGGTGGCGGCCGTACGAGACGTTCATCCGGCGATTGAGCCGGCCCAGCGCCGAGACGACCTGTTCGACCTGTGGGTCGAGGTCGTGGAACTCCCGCTGGTAGGCGGCGATCTGCTCGTCGAGGCTCGGTTCCTGGGGACCCGGTGGGCCGGGTTTCTCGGAGGTGTCTGGCATCGGGGCAGTATCCCACGGAACTCCGTTGGCATCGAAGTCCTTCGGTGTGTATTGTTGAGGTCCTAACTTTAGCTTCGAAGTCTTCAAGCTTGAGTGTCTTCCCCGTACTTCTTCTTCGTACTTCTTCTTCGGTCTTCCGATCTTCTGAGGCAGGTGAGTGTGACCAGGGCGACGGGCGCTGCGATGCGCCGGATCCAGGCAGGGAACGCGCTGAGTGCGTTCGGGCTCGGGTTCACAGTTCCGTATCTCTATGTGTATGTCGCCCAGGTCAGGAACCTGGGCGCGAGTACGGCCGGTGCCGTGCTGGCGGTCTTCGCCCTGGCCGCGCTGGTCGTCCTGCCGTTCACCGGGCGGGTCATCGACCGGCGTGGGCCGCTGCCCGTGCTGGTGACGGGCGCGGTGCTGGCGTCCATGGGGGCGTTCGCCATGGGGCTGTCGTGGAGCGTCACGACGGCCGTCCTGTCCGCCGCGCTGCTGGGCGCCGGGACCGCCGTCATGCAGCCCGCGCTGGCCACGATGATCGTGTGGTGCTCCACCCCGTCGACGCGGACCCGGGCCTTCGCCACCCAGTTCTTCCTGGCGAACCTGGGGCTCGGGGTCGGCGGGCTGATCGGCGGGCAGATCGTCGACGCGAGCCGGCCGGGCACGTTCACGCTGCTCTTCTGTGTCGAGGCCGTGATGTTCCTCGTACTGGCGGCCATCGCGGCCACGGTCCGGCTGCCCCGGCCGGCCGCGGTCACGGTCGCGGTCAAGAACGCCAGGGGCGGCGGGCTGCGGACGATGCTCGGGCATCGCGCCATGGTCCAGCTCTGCGTGCTCGGGTTCGTCGTGTTCTTCGCGTGTTACGGGCAGTTCGAGTCGGGGCTCGCCGCGTACGGCACCGAGGCCGCCGGGATCGATCCGTCGACGCTCGGGATCGCGCTGGCCGCGAACACCGCCGTGATCGTCGTCGCGCAGTTCGTCGTTCTGCGCCTGGTGGAGCGGCGCAGGCGCAGCCGGGTGATCGCGGTGGTCGGGCTGATCTGGGCGTTCGCCTGGCTGGTCGCGGGGTTCGCCGGGCTCGGTCATGGCAGCCGGACGATGGCGACGGCCGCGCTCATCTCCACGTACGCACTGTTCGGGCTCGGCGAGGCGATGCTGTCGCCGACCGTGGCGCCGCTGGTCGCCGATCTGGCGCCGGAGTCGATGGTCGGGCAGTACAACTCGGCGTTCGCCCTGGTCAAGCAGCTCGCGCTGGCGGTCGGACCCGCGGTGGGCGGGCCGATGGGGGCCACGCTGCACGGTCCGTACATCGTGACGTTCGTTCTGTTCTCGCTGGGCATCAGCGTGCTGGCGCTGCGGCTGGGCAGGCGGCTCACGCCCGTACAGGATCAGCCGTCGCTCGTGTCGGCCTCGCGTCTGGTCGCCCGGCACCGGCCGGAGGCCGCCGAGCAGGTGCCGGCCTCGGTCGGCTGAGCCCTTCCGGTACGCCGGTCCTGTCCGCCCTCCCCGGACAGCGGTCCCGTGCGTACGCGCCACTCCGGTCCCGTACGCACTCCGGTCCCTTACACACCACCGGTCGTCCCGTACGCGTCAGTGCGGCAGCGCGAATTCGCACCAGACGGCCTTTCCGCCGCCCGGGGTACGGCGTGAGCCCCAGGACGAGGCGATCGTCGCGATGATCGAGATGCCGCGGCCCGCCTCGTCCGCCGGTTCCGCCCTGCGCCGGCGGGGCAGGTGCTCGTCGCCGTCCGTCACCTCGATGATCAGCCGGCGGTCGGTGCGCCGGAGTCTGAGCCGCATGGGCGGAGTGCCGTGCTGGAGGGAGTTCGCCACCAGTTCGCTGGTGGCGAGCACGCCCAGATCGCACAGCTCGACCGGGAAGCGCCAGGAGGCGAGAACGCCCGTGGCGAAGGCGCGGGCGCGCGGAGCCGCCTCGACACCGCCGAGCAGATCGAGCGCCGCGTTGTGGAACAGCTCCGCGTCCGGGCCCGTACGGGAGGGGTACTGGAGGACGAGCACGGCGACGTCGTCGTCATGGTCGGCGGTGACGCCGAGCGAGCGGATCAGCCGGTCGCAGACGACCTGCGGTGAGCCCTGCGCGCCGGCCAGGGCGCGCTCCAGGGAGGCGACGCCCTCGTCGATGTCCTCGCCGCGGCGCTCGACCAGACCGTCCGTGTAGAGAACGGCGGTGGAACCGGGCGCGAGCGGGATCGTGCCCGAGCTGTGGAGCCAGCCGCCGGTGCCGAGCGGCGGGCCCGTGGGATCCTCGGCGCGCCGGACCGTACCGTCCTCCGCGCGCACCAGGATCGGCAGATGGCCGGCGGAGGCGTAGACGAGCCGGCCCTCGTTCGGGTCGTGGACGGCGTAGACACAGGTGGCGATCTGGCTGGCGTCGATCTCGGCGGCGAGTCCGTCGAGGAGCTGGAGCACCTCGTGCGGCGGCAGGTCGAGCCGGGCGTAGGCGCGGACGGCGGTACGGAGCTGGCCCATGACGGCCGCCGCGCGGACACCCCGGCCCATGACATCGCCGATGACCAGTGCCGTGCGTCCGGCGCCGAGCGTGATCACGTCGTACCAGTCGCCGCCGACCGCGGCGTCCTCGCCGCCCGGCTGGTACGTGGCGGCGACCCGCAGATCGTCCGGCTGCTCCAACTCCTGCGGGAGGAGCGAGCGCTGGAGGGTGACGGCGGTCTTGCGGTGTCTGCGCTCACTGGTGCGCAGCCGCTCGGCCGCCTCGGCGTGGGCGGTGACATCGGCGGCGAAGACGAGCACGCCGCCGGTGCCCCGGCAGTCGACGGGCGTGCAGGTGACGGTGTACGAGCCCTCGCCCACGACCTGGACCTTGCGGGACTTGACCGTGCGGGGCTTGCCGCTGCGCAGCACCTGGTCCAGCAGCGGGAGCAGTCCCAGTTCGGCGAGTTCGGGGCAGCTCTCGGCCGCGGCGGTGCCGGGTGCGCGCGGGCCGAAGGCCGTGGCGTACGCGTCGTTCACGTAGGCGACCCGGTGCTCCGGGCCGTACACGAGGGCGACGAGCGCGGGCAGCCCGCCGAGGATCTCGCCGACGGAGAGGTCTTCGAGGGCGGGGGCGTCCGTCGTCGGGTGGGGCCGTTGTTCGTACTCGGCACGGGCCGCGGGCACGGAACCGCGGCCGGTCCGCGCGGCGGCGCGGCGCTGCGTACCGGGGAGGCGGGCGCTCCAACGCGTGAAGTTCACGGATTCTCAGGCCTCATGGTGTCGTGTAACTGTTCGTCTTGGCCGGGCTGGTCGGGCCTGGCGGTTCGTCGGGGCCGGTTGCGCCGAGCGGGCCGGATCACTCTGTGCAGATGTGAACCCACCTATGGTCACACGTCCGGTGTGGCCGGGCGCACGGACAGGGGCGTCGGCCGTGTTCGGGTCGTACTCGGGTCGTTGACGCCGGCTGTGCCCGGCCGTGGTCGGCCGTGCGCCGCCGTTCCGTACGGTCCTAGCGTCCGCGGCGTCCTGGGGACGGTGACGTGGGTGACATCACGTGTCCTTGGGTCGTTCGCCGCCCGCGGCGAGTTCGAACTCGGCACGCGGGTGTTCCAGCGAGCCGAGCGAGACGATCTCCCGTTTGAAGAGCCCGGATAGGGTCCATTCCGCGAGGACGCGGGCCTTCCTGTTGAAGGTCGGGACACGGCTGAGGTGGTACACGCGGTGCATCAGCCAGGCCGGAAAGCCTTTGAGCTTACGGCCGTAGATGTGCGCCACACCCTTGTGGAGGCCCAGGGACGCAACCGAACCCGCGTACGCGTGACGGTAGTCCTGAAGAGGCTCACCGCGCAGCGAAGCGAGAATGTTCGCGGCGAGAACTCCTGCCTGGCGCACGGCGTGCTGTGCGTTGGGCGCGCACTCCTTGCCCGGCTCGTCGGCCGTCAGGTCGGGCACGGCCGCCGCGTCACCGGCCGACCACGCGTGCTCGGCGCCGTCCACGGAGAGCCTGGCCGTACATCGCAGCCGGCCGCGCGCGTCGAGCGGCAGATCGCTGGCGGCCAGGATCGGATGCGGCTTGACCCCGGCGGTCCAGACGACGGTACGGGTGGGGAAGCGGGCGCCGTCGCTCAGCACGGCGACGCGGTCCTCGCAGGAGTCGAGGCGGGTGTCGAGCCGTACGTCGATGTTGCGGGCGCGCAGTTCGCGTACGGCGTAGACGCCCATCTCGGCGCCGACTTCGGGCAGGATGCGGCCGGTGGCCTCGACGAGGATCCACTTCAGGTCGTCGGCCTTGATGTTGTGGTAGTACCGCGAGGCGTAGCGGGCCATGTCCTCCAGTTCGGCGAGGGCCTCGACGCCCGCGTAACCGCCGCCCACGAAAACGAAGGTGAGGGCGGCGTCGCGGATGGCGGGATCGCGGGTGGAGGAGGCGATGTCCATCTGCTCGATGACATGGTTGCGCAGGCCGATGGCCTCCTCGACGGTCTTGAAGCCGATGCCGTGTTCGGCGAGGCCGGGGACCGGGAGGGTACGGGAGACGGAGCCGGGCGCGAGGACGAGTTCGTCGTAGGTGATCTCGACGGTGCCGGTGCCGTCCTCCTCGGAGGCGAGGGTCTTGAGGGTGGCCGTGCGCCTGGCGTGGTCGATGGCCGTGGCCTCGCCGATGATGATCGTGCATTTCTCCAGCACACGGCGGAGCGGAACCACGACATGGCGTGGCGAGATGTTCCCCGCCGCCGCTTCGGGCAGGAACGGCTGATATGTCATATAGGGCTCGGGAGAGACCACGATGATCTCGGCCTCGCCGTTCTTCAGCTTCCGCTGGAGGCGCAGCGCCGTGTACATCCCGACGTAGCCGCCGCCGACAACCAGAATGCGCGCACCGGGCGTGGGTGCGGGGGTCGTTCCCGGGGAGATCTCAGCCTTCACCATCCCATGACGCAACGGGGTCCGGTGTTTGTCCACAGCCACGACAGATTGTGTGACCGGAGGCCGTCAGCGGCCCCGGACGGGCAAAACCGCAGGTATTGGCGGAGGAACGCAGGTCAGCGGGGGCGCCGGGGGTGGTGGGCGCCGGATGAATCAGGCATCTTCCGGTCCTTGCTCCGATCGGGGGGCGCTCCGTGCGGAACTACCCTCTTCTGAATTGACCCGGGCTCAACTATGTTCGTACCTCGTCGGCGTGTCCGGTCCGTGACTGGGTCCGCACGCTCGGCTGTCGAGGCGGGGGTCTCCGGGGGGAGACATCATTACCGGGGGAACGGTTATGCACATTCAGGATTCGCATTGGCAGACTGCCGTCGTCACGGACGGCGACGGACGGGCGGGGACGGGCGGGACGGCCCGCTCGGCACCGTTAAGGGTGGACGCACAGCGCAATCTGGAGCATGTACTGCGCGCGGCTCGCGAGGTGTTCGGCGAGCTGGGGTACGGGGCTCCGATGGAGGATGTGGCGCGGCGGGCCCGGGTCGGGGTCGGCACGGTGTACCGGCGGTTCCCCAGCAAGGACGTGCTGGTGCGGCGGATAGCCGAGGAGGAGACCTCCCGGCTGACCGACCAGGCGCGTACGGCGCTGGGCCAGGAGGAGGAGCCCTGGTCGGCGCTCTCCCGCTTTCTGCGTACGTCGGTCGCCTCGGGCGCGGGACGGCTGCTTCCGCCGCATGTGCTGCGGGTGGGCGTGGACGTCGAGGACGTGTCGGCGGGCCGGGGCGGACAGGACGAGGCGCGGGTGCCGCAGCAGCGGCAGGCCGGCGCGCCCGATCTGCGGGTGATCGGCCATCAGCTGTCGCCGGAGGAGCTGGACGATCCGGGCGCGATGGAGCTGCTGGAGGTCGTCGGGCAGCTCGTGGAGCGGGCGCGGGCCGCGGGTGAGCTGCGCGGCGATGTGTCCGTCGCGGATGTACTGCTGGTGATAGCCACCGCCGCGCCGTCGTTGCCGGACGCGGCGCAGCAGGCGGCGGCTTCGGCACGGCTGCTGGACATTCTGCTGGAGGGGCTGCGGTCGCGGCCGGTGTAGCGGGCGGTGCGGGCGGGCGGTGACCGGGGGCGGTCGTCGCGGGCGGCGGTCGCGGGGCGGTCGTCGCGGGCGGCGGGCCGGTTCGTTTCTTCGCCGCGGGCCGGGTGGCCGCGCAGCGGCTCGGTTCCGGTCCGGTCCGCCGTCCGCCGTCCTCCGGCCGCCGTTCTCTGCTCCGCTCGGGCCGGGCCGGCCGTCTTCGAACTGACTTGGCGGTAAACGCCGTTGAGGCTTCCCCGAACGAGTGAACGTTCATGCGGGACCCGGGGAAACATCCCCGGATGAGTGGTTGCCCGGCGCGAAGGGCCGGGCATCGCGGTGCTCTGTGGCACTCTGTCCCGGTGTTGGGGTCAGAGGGAGCGTTCAGAGGGCGCGTACGGGGGCTTCCGCGATGAGCGGTGACGGACGGGACGAGCCGCTCGGTGGCGGTGGTGCCGACGGCGACACGGAACCCGGCGGAGCGGCTCGGCGACAGGTGCCGAGCCAGGGCGGGCCCAAGGAGGTGCCGGGTCCGGTGGTGCCCGGCGGCCGGGTGCCGCGTCCCTCGACCGGTTCACGCTCCGGGGCGGGCGACGCGGAGAGCTGTGTGCCGCAGCAGCGCGAACGCCTCGGCGGTGTGTCCCCGTCCCTCTCCCCGCGCCTTCCCCCGCCACCGGCCCCGGCCTCGGCTCCCTCCGCGTCCTCGGCTGCCTCTTCGTCTGCCGCCGCGTCCTCGTCCCCGGCCGATCCGGCGGACACCGTCGAGCTGCCCGTGGCCGGTGTGGCCGAAGTGGCCGATCAGGAGACGGCCGCGGCGCCTTCGTCGGACGCCGATCTGATCCAGCGGATGCGGGACGGCGACGACAGCGCGTACGAGGAACTGTTCCGCCGGCACGCGCCCGCGGTGCGCCGCTATGCCCGTACGTGCTGCCGTGACACGCACACGGCCGACGATCTGACGGCCGAGGTGTTCGCCCGTACCTTGCAGGCGGTCCGGGGCGGAGCCGGGCCGGAGCAGGCGGTGCGCGCCTATCTGCTGACGACCGTACGGCGGGTGGCCGCTTCCTGGACGAAGTCCGCGAAGCGGGAGCAACTGGTCGAGGACTTCGCGGTGTTCGCGGCGCAGGCGGTCCGCTCGTCCGAGGTCTCGGACGCGGACACCCTCGATCTGGGCGCGGACGTGCTCGCGATGCACGAGGCCGAGCAGTCCATGGCCATGCGGGCCTTCCGCAGTCTGCCCGAGCGCTGGCAGGCGGTGCTCTGGCACACCACGGTCGAGGAGGAGTCGCCGAGCGAGGTCGCACCGCTGTTCGGGCTGAGCGCCAATGCCACGGCGGTACTGGCCAGTCGGGCGCGCGAGGGGCTCAAGCAGGCCTACTTGCAGGCCCATGTGAACGCCGCGCTGACCTCGGGCGGCGACTGCGCCCGGTACGCGGACCGGCTCGGCGCGTACGCCCGGGGCGGTCTGCGGACGCGCGCGGAGCGCGGGCTGCGCAAGCATCTGGAGGAGTGCGCCAAGTGCCGTCTGGCCGCCGGTGAACTGGCCCATGTCAATTCCGCGATCCCGGCGCTGCTGCCGGTCGCGGTGATCGGCTGGTTCGCGGCGGGCTACGCGCTCAAGGCCGCCGGGATCGTGGCGGGCGGCGCCGTGGGCGCGGCGGGAGCGGGCGCCGCAGCGGCGGCCACGGGTTCCGGCGCGGCGGCGGGAACGGGAACGGCGGCGGGTGCGGCAGCAGGTGCGGGCGCGGCCTCGGGCGGCGCGGCGAGCGGGGCGGCCTCCGGCGGGGCCGCCGTGTCCGAGGGGCTCGGCGCGCCCGCGAAGGCCGGTATCGCCGGGCTGGTGGCCGTCGCCGCGGCGGCCGGGCTGGTGTACGCGCTGGTGAACGACGCGCAGCCGGAACAGCCGCCCCAGGCCAGGCCGCCGGTCGCGCGGCCCGCCGTACCGCCGGAGCCGGTGCCCTCGCCTCCGTCGCCCCGGCCCCCCGCGCCGAAGCCCGCGCCCGCCGCGCAGAAGCCGAAGCCGACAGCGGAGCCGAAGCCGGCGCCCTCGGCGAAACCGGTGCGGACACCGAGGCCCGCCCCCGCCAGGCCGGCACCCGACAAGCCCGCGCCGCCGGTGCCGACCAAGGCGCCGGCGCCGCCCGTACCGCCCGCACCGAAGCCCACGCCGAGCCCGAAGCCGCCACCCCCTCCGGCGGACTATCAGGTGAACCAGTTGTCGTACGACCTCTTCGGTGACAAGACCAAGCCCGAGGTGCGGCTCGTCGGAAGCAGCTGGTTGTGGCAGCGCTCGGACCTGTCCATCGGCGGCACCCGGTACGCGCACGGTGTGACGACGCACGCGTCGTCGTCGGTCGTCATCGATCTCAACCGGAGCTGTGCCACCTACGCGGCCCTGGTCGGCGTGGACGATCTGACGCGGAGGCTCGGTTCGGTGCGCTTCTCCCTGTACGGGGACGGCGAACGGCTCTGGCGCTCGCCCGTGCTGCGCGGGGGCGACCCGGCCGTACCCGTACAGGTGGGCATCGCGGGACGCAGGACGATCCGGCTGGTGGTCGAGCCGCACCGGCCGCTCGGCGCGGTGGCGCTCGCCGACTGGGCGCAGTCCCGGATCAGCTGCCTCTGAGGCGCCCCGGCGGCGCGGCCGGTTCGCGCGCCTACTGGTGCAGCGTCGGCCTCGGCACCACCACGCCCGCCACCGCGCGCTGGCGCGGCGCCGCCGTACCCGTCCAGCAGGTGCCCCGCCGGGACAGCAGGCGCCGCAGCCACAGCTCGGTGGAGACCAGATCGGCGAGCCCGTCGAGCGGTACGGGCTCGCCCTCGGCCGCCGCGCGCAGCGCCTTGCGTACGACACGTGCCTCGATCAGGCCCGCGTCGGCCAGCAGGGGCGCGTCGAAGAGGCTGATCAGCTCGCCGACGGCGGTACGCAGCCCCGCGCGCGTGGCGGCGGCGGAACCCGCCCGGGACGTCGCGCCCCAGCCGGGCGGAAGGTCGTGGATCCCGGCTCCGGCCAGGACCGTACGCAGGATCTCCGCGCGGGCGCCCGGCTGGACGCGCAGTGCCTCGGGCAGCTCGCGGCAGGCCCGTACCACCTGGTTGTCGAGGAAGGGCGCGTGCAGCCGCTGGCTGCGGATCTCCGCGGCCTGTTCGAAGACGCGGTGGTCCGCCGCGTGCCGGGCCAGCGCGGCGCGGGCGCGGGCCTCCCCGGGACGCTGCACGGAGGTGGGCCGGATCGCCGCCGCCGACAGCCGAACCGATACTTCCGCGAGTGCCTCTCCCGTCAGCCAGCGCGCGGCCGGGCCGGGCCGCGACCAGGTGAGAGCGGCCAGCGAGGCGCCCAGCGGGCCGTTCGCGGACGCGGACAGCACCGCCCTGTTGGCCTGCGGAAGCCGGGCCGCCGCCTCTTCGAGGCCGGTGCGGTACGGCGTACGGGCCAGCCGCCGCGCCGCGCGGTACACGGTGAGCGGGATGAACAGCGAGGCGGGCGAGGGCCCTTCGGCCCTGGCGAGCGCGGTCACCGGATGCAGCAGATGGCGTCTGCGCCGGTCGAGCAGCAGATCCGCCAGGCGTGCGGGATGCGCGTCGAGCACCTCGCGGGCGCCGTCCCCGGTGAAGTGGTCGGCGCTGCCCGCGGCCAGCCGGCGCCGGTGGCGTCCCGCCGTGACCAGCGAGGGCCCCGGCTCGTCCGTGAGCGGGCCTTCCAGATCGGCGTACGGCAGGGCCTCCTCGCCCGCCGCGACGACCACGTGGTGCAGCCGGGGATTGGCGGCGATCAGCCGCGCACGTTCCAGTTCGGCCTCGTCGCGGCTGCCGGTGGCCAGGTCGTTGAAGGTGACGGCGAGCAGCCGCTCCCCCGCGCCGGTGCCGTGCCCGAGGACCGTGCCGGGCGCGCCCGGCAGCCCGGCGGCGAGCAGCGCGAGCGTGCCCGACGCGCTGCCGCCGGAGAGATCGGCGCCGATGCCGGGGACCGGTCCCCCGCGCGCGGCGCGCCGTTCGGCGGGCCCCATACCGGGCACGGGCCCCGGATCGGGCGGCATGGTCTCGGGCGCGTGGCGCGGGGCCATGAGCCGGGCCCGTACGGCCTCCACGAGGGCGTCCCGTACGCCCTCCACCGCACGGTCCGGGTCCCGCTGGGGCCCGGCGACGGCGAGGGAGGCGACCGGCTCGTACCCGGTGATCTCACGCGATCCCTCGCGCAGGACCAGCGCGTGTCCGGGCGGGATGCGTTTGACGCCGTCGTACGGGGTGGAGTCGCGCAGCGCCTCCGGGGTCTCGGGGCAGGCGAGGAGCGCGGCGAGATGCCCGATGTCGAGCTGGGCCTCGATGAGATCGGCGAGCGGCAGGGCGGCGGTGGCGTACGCGGTGCCGCCCGCCCAGGGCGTGTAGAAGACGGGCCTGGCGCCGGCCAGATCGCCCGCGACCATGATCCGGCGGCCGATCTGGGCGACCGCCGTGTAACTGCCCGGCCAGGCGGTGAGATGGCGCAGCGCGCCGCCGCGCGCGGCGAACAGCCCGACGCGCAGCTCCTCGTCGCCGGCCGCGCAGCAGCCCAGGACGGCCAGCCTGGTGAAGGGGTCGACGCTGACGATCCTTATCTCGTCGGGGCGCCAGTCGCCCACGGCCCACAGCGGATCCGGGTCGCCCCACAGGAGCTGGGAGCCGACGGGATGCACGCCGCGGCCCTCGTGGTCCTCGCCGACCGACCCCGCGGAACCGACGGACCCCGCGTGACCGACCGGACCGCCGGACCCTCCGGAACCGCCTGCTCCGGCCGAACCATTGGTTACGGCCGAGCCGAAGCGCGCGGCGATACTGCTCCATCCCACCAACCAGCGCATCGCCGCCTCCACAGCCTGTGGACAAGTCGAGAAGTAGGCTCAAGAGCCCACAGAGTAGGCTGAACAACCCACTCCGAGCAGCCCGAAACCGAAGCCGTTCGGGAACATGCTGCCACGACAACAGCGCACAGGAGGGCCTACGGGAGCACGCGTGGAAATGCGAATGCGCCCCTGGCATTGGCCGTTTGGCGCGGAAACGGCGCTTCGGGAGCGCTTCCTCGACAGACGTGTTTCAGCCAAACTCCGGGCTCCGCACGGCACTTCAGCACCGGCACACGCTCAGTCCGGGAGGCGTTCGCCGCCTCCCGGACTGATCCACCGCCCGCGGGGATTGGGGCGGCGGTATCCCCCAGCCCACTGGTTCCAGTACGCAGTGGGCCGACCCACGCAGGTCTCATGGAAGCGCTCCCGCTCCCGCCGGGCCAAGAGCGCACGGCCGGGCGCACGCTACACACCCGGAGCACGGCGTGCCGCTCGGGGCCCGGACGCCCGGACGGAGCACGGACAACAATCCCGCCATACGGAACTCCGCCCCTTAACGGTCGGGATGTGGCGAACTACGCTGGGTTTACGAATGCCGCGCGCCTATGCCGCGGACGCGGCGGCCGTCTGTGTGTCGAGGGGTGACGCATGTCCAGGGAGCTACGCGGGCCGAACGAAAAGCTCGGCACCGTTCTCGCCCTCGCGGGAATCAGCAACGCCGGCCTCGCCCGGCGGGTCAACGACCTCGGGGCGCAGCGCGGTCTGACACTTCGCTACGACAAGACCTCCGTGGCGCGATGGGTCTCGAAGGGGATGGTTCCGCAGGGTGCGGCGCCCCATCTCATCGCAGCGGCCATCGGAGCCAAACTGGGACGTCCTGTCCCACTCCATGAGATCGGCCTCGCGGACGCGGATCCGGCCCCCGAGGTCGGGCTGGCCTTCCCGCGCGACGTGGGTGAGGCCGTGCGCGCGGCGACGGAGCTGTACCGGCTGGACCTGGCGGGCCGCCGCGCGGGCAGCGGCGGCATCTGGCAGTCCCTGGCCGGATCCTTCGCAGTGAGCGCTTACGCGACGCCCGCCTCCCGGTGGCTGATAACCCCCGCCGACTCCTCGGTCGCCAGGGAACCGGCGGTCGCGGAGGCGGCGCAGGGAGCGCACGGCGGGGGCGGTCAGGGCCCCGGCCAGGGCTCCGACCCGTCGGGCGAGGTCTCACCGCTGCGCGTGGGCCACAGCGATGTGGCCAAGCTGCGCGAGGCGGCGTCCGACGCCAGACGGTGGGACTCCAAGTACGGCGGCGGGGACTGGCGTTCGTCGATGGTGCCCGAGTGCCTGCGGGTCGACGCGGCACCGCTGCTCCTCGGCGCGTACAGCGACGAGGTGGGCCGGGGGCTCTTCGGGGCCACCGCCGAGCTGACCCGGCTGGCCGGCTGGATGGCCTTCGACACGGGACAGCAGGAGGCCGCCCAGCGCTACTACATCCAGGCGCTGCGGCTGGCGCGCGCCGCCGCCGACGTACCGCTGGGCGGCTATGTGCTCGCCTCCATGTCCCTCCAGGCGACCTATCGCGGCTTCGCGGACGAGGGCGTGGACCTCGCGCAGGCCGCGCTGGAGCGCAACCGCGGTCTCGCCACCGCCCGCACGATGAGCTTCTTCCGGCTGGTGGAGGCCCGCGCGCACGCGAAGGCGGGGGACGCGGTGGCGGCCGGGGCGGCT
>NZ_MAUD01000023.1 GCF_001700515.1 Streptomyces lushanensis | reverse complement strand
ACCCGCGGTCCGCCCCCGCCGGCGCGGTCGCGGCGGGGGCGGAAGGCGGGAGCGGGGCGGACTCGCGGAGCTCGCGGGCGGGCGGCGCGCTCAGGTACGTACGATTCCCAGCCGCTGGGTCGCCCGGGTCAGCGCCACGTACAGATCGTTGGTGCCGCGCGGTGAGGCCGTCCGGATGCCGTCCGGATCGACGACGACCACCGTGTCGAATTCGAGGCCCTTCGCCTGACGGGCGCTGAGCAGGACCACGGGCCGGGTGAGATCGGGCGCGGGTCCCCAGGAGGCGTGCGGGAGTCCGGCGGCGAGGGCCGGGAGCAGGGTGGCCGGCGCGAGCACCGCGATACGGCCCTCCTCCGGATGCGCCAGCTCCGGTGCCTCCGTGAGCGCGGCGGCCGTACGGACCAGGTCCGCCGGTTCCACGGTGCGTACGACCGGAGCGCGGCCGGTCGAGCGTACCGACTTCGGAGGCTCGAAGAGCGGGTCCGCCGTCCGCCGTACCTCGGCCGCGACCTCCATGATCTCCACGGGCGTACGGTAGTTCACCCCCAGCCGCGCCAGTCTCCAGCGCTCGCCCACATACGGCGCGAGGATCCGCTGCCAGGATTCGCAGCCCGCCGCGTCACCGGTCTGGGCCGGGTCGCCGACCAGGGTCAGGGAGCGGCTCGGGCAGCGGCGCATCAGCAGCCGCCAGGCCATGGCGGAGAGTTCCTGGGCCTCGTCCACGACGATATGGCCGAAGGCCCAGGTACGGTCGGCGGCGGCCCGCTCGGCGGCGCTGCGGGTGTCGGCCGCCTCCTGGCGGTCCGCGAAGCGCTCGGCGTCGATGATGTCGTGCGCGGCGAGCACCTCGGACTCCTGGTCCTCGAACTCATAGGTCTTCGAGCCCTCCGAGAGATCGAGGACGCCCTGCGCGTAGGCGATCCGGTCCTGGCGTTCCGCCTCGGCGGCGGCGCGGGCGGCGCTGTCGTCCGCGCCGAGGAGTTCGGCGGCCTCGTCCAGCAGCGGTACGTCGGCCGGGGTCCAGGGACCGTCGGTCCAGCCGTCGGTCGTGCTCCCGGTGCCCTCCTGGGGCCTGCGGATCAGTTCGGCGTCGCCGTCCGGCAGCCCGGTGGGATCGGCGAGGAAGTCCGCGATCAGCCGCTGCGGGGTGAGGAGCGGCCAGCATTCCTCGATCGCCGCGTGCACCTCACGGCTGGTGGCGATCTCCTTGCCGAGCTGGGCGATGTCGTCGGCGCCGAGGAGATTGCCGTCGCCGAGCGGATCGGCGCCGATCCGCTCCGCGAGCTGCTCGGTGAGGGCGTCGATGACATGGAAGGCGAAGTGCGGACGGGCCAGATTGTGCGGAAGGCCGGTCTCGCGGGCGTGCCAGCGGGCGTCCTCGGCCATCGCGCGGTCGAGCAGGAGCGTGCCGTAGCCGTCATGGGCGATCTCGGTGGCGCGGTGAGGCACGGTCTGCCGGCCGCGCAGGGCGGCGGCCAGCACCTCCGCCATCGCCGCCCGGCCCTTGACCTCGGCCGCCGCCGGAGTGTCCGTACCGGTGGCCCGTACCCCGGGAAACAGCTCCGCGGTGGTCGCCAGCAGCACTCCGGTCTCACCGAGCGAGGGCAGCACCTCGCCGATGTAGCCGAGGAAGGCCGGGTTGGGGCCGACGATCAGCACCGCGCGGCGGGCGAGCTGCTCCCGGTGCGCGTAGAGCAGATACGCCGCCCGGTGCAGCGCGACCGCGGTCTTGCCGGTGCCGGGACCGCCCTCGACGACCAGTACGCCGCGGTGCGGTGCGCGGATGATGCGGTCCTGCTCGGCCTGGATGGTCTGGACGATGTCGCTCATCCGGCCCGTACGGGCCGAGTTGAGCGCGGAGAGCAGCACGGCGTCGCCGTCCGGGTCCTCGTATCCGGTGCGGGTGGTGTCGGTGAGATCCATGATCTCGTCGTGCAGCGCGGTGACACGGCGGCCCCGGGTGGTGATGTGCCGGCGCCGGCGCAGACCCATGGGTGAGTAGCCGGTGGCGAGATAGAAGGGCCGTGCCACGGGAGCGCGCCAGTCGATCAGCAGCGGGGTGTGCTCCTCGTCGTCGGCCCGCATTCCGATACGACCGATGTGATGAGTGGGGCCGGTGCCGGCGATTTCATCCCCTTCATCCTCCGGCCGGAGGTCGATCCGTCCGAAACAGAGGCCCGTCTCGACGGCGTTCAGCGAGGAGAGCCGGTCGGACTGTTCCGCGACGCTGATGTCCCGCTCCACCCGGGCCTGCCGCACCGTGGTGACCTGGCCGATCGACGCCTCCACGGCGCCCTCGGCCTGCTCCCTGAGGGCGTCGAGCCGCTCATAGAGGACAGAGATGAATTGCTGCTCATTCCGCAATTCGTCATTGGATTCCCTGGTTGACAATTCGACCCCTGTCCGATACGCTGCACTTCATCGAGTGGCCCGTATCCTCGACGAAATCGCGAAATCAGGACACGGAAACCCTCAATATACGCAGACGAATACCCCGGCCGTCAATTCGGACCGGGGCTTTTTTGTGGACACCGCGGGCTCGTTCCCCGGGCTCGTTCTTCGCGTGTCAGACCACGTCCTCCAGTTCCTGCAACAGCTTGCGCTTGGGGCGGGCGCCGACCATCGACTTCACCGGTTCGCCGCCGCGGAAGACGATGAGTGTCGGCATCGCGAGGACGCCGTAGCGGGCGGTGGTCAGCGGATTGGTGTCCACATCGATCTGCACGACCCTGATACGGGCGGCCTCCTTCTCGGCCACGGCGCTCAGGACCGGCGCGAGCCGGCGGCACGGCGGGCACCAGTCCGCGGTGAACTCCACCAGGACCGGCAGGGCGGCCTTCAGCACCTCGTCGTCGAAGTCGGCGTCCGTGACGGAGTCGACGCCTGCTGCCTTGATCATTTCTGCTCTCCTTCGTGAGCGGGGTCCTGCCGTGCGGGATTCTGCTGGGCGGGGTCCTGCTG
>NZ_MAUD01000229.1 GCF_001700515.1 Streptomyces lushanensis | reverse complement strand
GGCCGGCCGGCCCATCCCGCGCACCTCGCAGGAGCAGTGGCGGCTGCTGCCGAGGATCGCGGTGAAGGACATGCGGCCCGGCGATCTGATCATCTACAACCAGGACGCCAGCCATGTGGCGATGTACATCGGCGACGGCGCGATCGTGCACGCACCGAGGCCCGGACGGAATGTGACCCTGGCGGGCGCGGGCTCGATGGAGATCCTCGGGGTCGTACGCCCGGACATGTAGCTACCACTTCACATAGGCCCATCTCACAGAGGCTCACCGCACATAGGTCCATCTCATATGGATCCACCTCACATGGACCGCACACACCCATATCACCTCACATACGCATGAGGTGGCACATGTGGCCTCATGTGTGAACCAAGCCCGTCCCTCTGGCTGATTCATGGGCGTTTGACGGGTGTTCCATGGCTCTTCCACTGGTCTGCCCCGCATGCTCCACGTGTGACGGAGAGGGCTCCGGCCAGGTCATACGTGATGTATGTCATGGCCACCGATGCCCGAATCGCGACAGATGCGGTGTGGCAGGCGGCATATGACGATGGCTCTTCATCCTTATGCCATTCCACTGGGGCGGGAGCTACCGCTATGGTCCCCGTCTGGTGGAACGTCGATCGTCGTGCCACCCGCGCCCTCGGGGGGAGGGAAGGAAACCCAGACCGATGTCGGCACCCGTACCCGTACCCGTACCGCAGCAGCGCACAGGTTCGACCGTGGAGAGGCGGCCCGCCGCCCGGAGCGCCGGACCCGCAGAGAGTTCCGGACCCGCGGAGAACGGCGGACCCGCGGAGAACGGCGAGAGCGCCAAGGGCTCCAAGGGCGGCAAGACCACCGAGGGCGGCGATCTCACGCTGCTGGTGATCGACGACGACCCGGCGGGTACGTTCACGGCTCCGGAGCTGCCGGAGGGCGCCGGCACCCGGGTCCGCATCCGTACGGCCCGTAATCTCACCGAGGCCGAGCGGCTGCTCACGGACGACATCGACTGCATCCTCGTGGACCTCGCTCTTCCCGGCTCCGGCGACAGCGACGATCTGGCCCCGCTCAAACGCGTACTGCGCCTGGCGCCTCGCCATGCCGTGCTCGCGCTGGCGGCCGAGGGCGATGTCGAGCGCGCGGCGGGCGCCGTACGGGCCGGTGCGCAGGACTACCTCTTCCGCGGCGAACTGGACGGGCGGCTGCTGAGCCGTGCCATCCGGTACGCGGTCGAGCGCAAGCGGGCCGACATCGCGCAGCGCCAGCTCACCGAGTCCCGGCTGCGCGCGCAGGAGAACGCGCGGCTGGAGCGTGGTCTGCTGCCCACTCCCCTGCTCCAGGGCTCGGATCTGACCTTCGCCGCCCACTACCGGCCCGGCAGATCACGGGCCCTGCTGGGCGGCGACTTCTACGACACGGTCCGTACGCCGGACGGAACGGTCCATGTGATGATCGGCGACGTCTGCGGCCATGGGCCCGACGAGGCGGCCCTCGGCGTGGAGCTGCGGATCGCCTGGCGCGCGCTGACGCTGGCGGGACTCTGCGGCGACCGGCTGCTCTCCACGCTCCAGCAGGTCCTGGAGCACGAGCGGGAGAGCGAGGAGATCTTCGCGACGCTCTGCACGGTCGACATCACGCCGGACGGGCGGCGGGCCGGGCTCTGTCTGGCCGGTCATCCCTCACCGCTGATCACCCGGAACGGGCGGGCGGCGCATCTGCTCCCGTACGAGGAGGAGGGCGGCCCGGCGCTGGGGCTGCTGCCGCGGGCGCGCTGGCCGCGCAGACAGGTGGAGCTGGGCGCGGCATGGGGGCTGATGCTCTACACGGACGGTCTGATCGAGGGCCGGGCGGCGCCCGGCGCCACGCGGCGCCTCGGCCAGGAGGGCATGGTCGAGATGATCAACGCGCAGCTCGCGCGCGGGCTGACCGGCGACGAACTGCTGGAGTCCGCGGTCGCTCAGGCGCGGGAGCTGAACGGCGGGGAGCTGACCGACGATGTGGCGGTGCTGCTGCTGGGCCGCGGCGGCACGTGACCGATCCGCTGGGCCCCTCGGACCGGTGATCCGGTCCGGTCCGGTCTGATCCGGTCCGGTCCCGGTACTCCGCGGCCTCAGCGCCCGCCGTTGTACGGACCGTAGGGACCGTCGCTGCTGGAACCGCCGCCACGGCGTCCGCCGCCGGAGATCTGGTGGATCGCGGGCCGTACGTCGACCATGAAGACGATCGTGGCGACCAGCCCGGCGATCTGGAGGAACAGCATCGGCACGAGGAGGTTCACCGCGACCGTGATCCCCAGGATGATGAGCCAGAACTTCTTGGTCTGCTTGTCGGCGGCCCGGTAGGCGTCCTCACGGGCCGTCGCGGAGAGGAACAGCGCGACGACGGCGAGGGCGAGCATCGCCAGATTGAGCAGCCAGAGGAATGTGCCGAAACCCGAGAGCAACATGCTGACACCGCCTGCCTGGTAGGTGGATGACCCGATGGGACGACCCGATGGGTACCCCACCGGGTGAATGAAATCCTCGCGGCCCGTACGCCAAGGTACCCGGACAACGGGCCGGGCACCCGTGAGGTGCCCGGCCCGTTACGCTTCGGGGCCGACGGCCGCCGGGGCCGCCGCTCG
This sequence comes from Streptomyces lushanensis, assembly GCF_001700515.1. GTDB lineage: Bacteria > Actinomycetota > Actinomycetes > Streptomycetales > Streptomycetaceae > Streptomyces > Streptomyces lushanensis. The sequence goes on along the minus strand of NZ_MAUD01000229.1, from coordinate 15,452 downwards.
GCCGACGTGGCGGACCGCTCACTTGGCGGACGGCGGGGTGCTCTTCTTGGCCGTCGTCGTCTTGCGCGGGGCGGTCTTCTTGACCGCGGCCGTGGCCGGGGGCGTGGCCGGCTTGGTGGTGGTGGTCTTGGCCGTGGCCGACTTGGGCGCCGCCTTGGTCTCGCTCCTCGGCGCGGCCTTCGGCTCACTCTTCGGCGCGGGCCGGGACGCGGCCTTCGGCTGTGTCCTGGACTCGTGCGTCCTTGACTCGTGCGTCCTGGGCTCGCTCTTCGGCTCGGGCTCGACGGCGACGGCGATCTCGGTGATCTGCTCGGCGCCCTCGCCGCGCCAGGTCCGTACGGTCTGCTCGCCGCGCTCGGCGACCTTCTCGTACGTCTCCCGCGCCCGTGCGGCGTACTCGGCGGCCATGCCCAGGCTCCGCAGCGCCAGGTCCTGGGCGCTCTCGCCCAGCTTCTTCAGATCGGTGTCCAGCGACCCGAACACCTCACTGACCTTGGCCTGCACGGTCGCCTGGGCCTCCCGGGCCTGGATGGTGACCTTGTCCTGCACGGCCTTGGGGTCGGAGTTGCGTACGGCCTCCAGCCGCCCCGGAGCCTCGGCCCGGAACTGCTCGATCAGGCCCGGCACCTTCTTGGCCTGCTCCACGGCGATGTCGGCGGTGCCGGCCGCGAAGTAGAGGGGCGTCGGGTCGGTGAGGGTCTTGCGCAGGTCATCCACGATGGCCATGACTGGTGTCCTCCCGGATCAGTTCAGTGTGAGGGTTTTGCGGGTGGAGCGGCAGCACTGCCGTCGGCCGTGGGACCCGCGGCAGCGACGGCGTCCGCACCGGCCGTCCGCACCGCGGTCTCCGTACCGTCCGTACTCTCCGTATCCGTACCGCCGGTGCTCTCTGTACCGCCGGCGCTCTCCGTACCTTCGGCACTCTCCGTGTCGAGCGCGTTCTCCTTGCGGAACGACTCGTAGATCTGGAGCAGCACCTGCTTCTGCCGTTCGTTTATCGAGGGGTCGGCGAGGATGACGGCACGCGTCCCCAGCTCCTCCCGCCCCCGCTCGTCCAACATCCCGGCCTGCACATACAGCGTCTCGGCGGAGATCCGAAGCGCCTTCGCGAGCTGCTGCAAGATGTCCGCGCTCGGCTTGCGCAGCCCGCGCTCGATCTGACTCAGATACGGATTGGACACCCCGGCGGCATCGGCGAGCTGCCGCAACGACAACTGCGCGCTGCGCCGCTGTTCGCGCAGATACTCACCGAGATTGCCGACGTTGAGTGATGCCATGTCCCCATACTGCGCCGGTCCGCTAACTATTGCAAGCGCATGCTTGCAATAGTGTTCCGCGCCTCACCGCCAGACGCCCGCGGTGTCCGATGTCCCGTCTCCCTGCAGTTGAGGCGACGGTCGTGCATCCGGCGCCCATCGCGGCAAGGGAGGCGGAGAGCGATGCCAGCACGTGCTGGACTTCTGTCGCTGGGTGACCGGGTTCGCTATGAGGGGCGCGAGCACAGCGTCGTCGCCTTGCACGGGACGGCGGTGCGGCTCGTCGACGATGCCCAGGCTGCGAGCGTGGTGCTGCTGGGTCATCTGCTGGCCTCCGAGGGGTTCGCCGTTCTCGGCACGGGTCCGTCCCGCCCGCCGCTGCCGGAGGAGGGGGTGCTGGAGGGGCTGCCCGAGGAGGAAGCGGAACGGGTTCGATGGTGGCAGCGGCACCTGACCGAGTTGATGACCGGCCGCCCGGATGCTGAACCGGGCACGCCGGTGAGAGCCGAGTACGACCCGGACGTGCGCTCGGTGCGCCAGCGGGAGCTGGCGAAAGTCGCCGAGCTCCGGGAGGCCGGCGAGGAGGTGGCCTTGAGCACGCTCCAGCGGCTGCGCGCCCGTTTCGAGCGCGAGAGGGTGGCGGGGCTGGTGGACCGGCGGCTGGTCAAGCCCTCCACGGGGACGGGCCGGGCTGATCCGCGGGTGGTGGCGGCGATCGAGAAGGTCGTGAACAGTCGGACCGACGAGGCGACCGTGTCCGCGCAGGTGCTGCAGCGCCAGGTCGAACGCCTGCTGTCGGACGAGCACGGCGTCGGGACGGTGGCGATGCCGTCGCGGGCCGCGTTCTACCGGCTGTTTCAGGCGGTCTCGACGGGACGGCATCTGCTGGGCTCTGCCCGCACGCGCCGTTCACTGGGCAAGCAGCCGAAGCGGATGTCCGGGCAGCCGACGGCAGCGCGGCCGGGCGAGGTGATGGAAATCGACTCCACGCCGCTGGATGTGCTGGTCGTCCACGACGACGGGACGGTGGACCGCTGCGAACTGACCGGGCTGGTCCAAGTCTACCTCCGCGGGCTTCACGACAACGTCTGCGTCCGTCACCGGCGCTGGCTCAGCTGCGGCCGCGCGAACGTCTTCGAGCAGATCGACCTCTCCCACGCTCCGGAAGTCGTCCGCGCCCAGCGCTTCCTCGACCGGCTGGGGCGTCGGCACGGGACGTTCGCTCTGGGAGCCGCCTACCGTCACTGCGAGCGGTTCTGGAGAGAGACAGACCGACGGGCGTTGGTCCGTGGCGACCGGGATTCCGTGCTTGCGCGCATCTACCGGCCGGACTCCAAGACCCTCCCGAACCGCTTCGACCTCATCCGGTCGCAGCGCTTCCACCGGGCCGCCAACCACCCCCAGGTCGCCAGGTTCACGAGACTGATCATCTCCCTGGCTCAGCGACCGGAGACCGAACGCAAGGTCGCGCACCTCACTGGCACCACCCAGATCGAGTTCGAGCAAGCCTTCCGCCTGGACCACCGCCCCCGAGGCATCACGCTCCCTTGGCTCCGCAACGGCCTTGTCGGCTTGGTGGAAGTCGTCGCCGATCTGACCTGGGACGACGAACCCCTGTCACACGCCTCTGTCACACGCCTCGAAGGTCGGATGATCAACGTCCTCACTCTGGGGCATCCGCTGGATCAGGCCCCTTCGACACCGACATGCGTGCGGTGGTGACGAGGGGCATCGATCTCATCGAGCAGGGCGATCGCGAAGTCGCCGTGGGAGATGCGACTGGCCATGTTGACGTCTGCCGTGGAGTATCGGCCAGAGGCCGCCCCGGCATGATCGAAGTCACCAGCCGGACTGATGATCAGCCAGTCCAGAGGAGTCACCGAGGAACGCAGCACAGATGTCCCGGCTGCATGGCCAAGGCAGAGGGGCCGGTACTCCTGCGGAAAACCGGGAGTGTCCATCAAAGGCGTCCCCTCACTGGTCTCCAACGTTGCCGCCAGGCCGACAGCGACCAACCGGCCCACCCCCGCTCGCGCCAGCCCATCCAGGAGAGCGCGGGCCGCGGCTGTGAAGAAGACGTCCGGCTGAGTGCCGGCATCGTAGGCAGCCATGATCGCGGCATCATGCCCGGCCGCGAGATCGGCAACAGCGTCTGCGTCAGTGACATCACCGCTCACCAGACGGACTCCCGCACCTTCCATGTCCGGGTACCTGGACGCGTTCCGGACGACTGCCGTGACGTGGTGCCCCCGGCGGAGAGCCTCACCAACAGCCGCCCGTCCGACTCGCCCGCCTGCCCCGAAAACAACGAACTTGCCCATGGATCACCTCGCTCGCGCCTCAAGAAGATCTGTCCGCTGACCTGCCCGAGCAAGGTAGCCACACTCATGGTTACCTCCTGGATACCGCACTACGGTGGCGCTGTGACCAAGCCCCTGGACCCAGAGATGTTCGACCCGCTCTGCCCCTCTGACCTGATGCCGTTCCGTGTGGGGGACAAATGGGCCGGGATGATCATCCAGTGCCTTGAGGACGGCCCCCGCCGGTTCTCCGAACTACGGGTCCCACTGCGGAACATCACATCCAAGGTGCTCACACAGTCCCTCCGGACGCTGGAACGTGACGGCTTCATCGTCCGAACGGTCCACGCCGGACCCGTCCGCCACGTCGAGTACGAACTCACGTCGCTCGGCCGGAGTCTCCTTGACCTGCTCGACGCGGCACGCACCTGGGCAGAGGCACACCTGGACGAACTCATCGACGCCCACGAAGCGCACCACCCGCCGACCGAGCCGGCCAACACGACCCCGTGCCCAAGGCCAGACACCTCACCTTGACCGAGACAGAATCTCCAGAAGCGTCTCACTCAACTTGAGACACCCCAGGTCAGAGCATCAACCTGCCTCATCCTCAGCGAGACCGGACATCCGATCCGTGCGCGTGAGCCGGTCGGTCGGGAGGCGGGCAGGAGGCCGTCAGGAACCGGTCAGGAATCGAGAAGCGCCGGTCACGGGGCCGCATTAGCGTGAGCGCATCGTCGTCCGGGGCGATCGGGTGGCCGGTTTCCAGGGCTTCCCCGTTCGTCGCCGGGCCGGACGATCCGGACCCGGAATCACGACTTCAGGAGTGACCATGACCGACTCTTCCACCCAGGGGATCAAGACCGTGCTGCATCCCGTCTCCGATCTGGCGGCGGCCAAGGCGGTGTACACCGCGCTGCTCGGCGTGGCGCCGCAGGCCGACGAGTCCTACTACGTCGGCTTCGAGGCCGCCGGTCAGCACATCGGGCTGGTGCCGGGCGGTGGACCACAGGGCATGAGCTCGCCGGTGACCTACTGGCACGTACCGGACATCGAGGCGAAGCTGGCCGAGGTGACCGCCGCGGGTGCCACCGTGAAGGAGCCCGCGCACGACGTCGGTGGCGGCCGTCTGGTGGCCACCTTCACCGACCCCGACGGCAATGTCCTCGGGCTGCTCCAGGACCGATGAGTCCGGCCCCCGCGCCAGTACCAGCCCCCGCCCCCGCCCCCGGCGTCGTCGTGACACCGAGCACGAGGCGCGACGGCCCTTGGTCGGGCTGACGGTTCCGTACCGCGTCCCGGGCCGACGGCCGCGCTCCGGTGGCCCGGCCGGACGCGCGCCGTGTGCCCGGTGCCCGGGGCTCCACGGGGCGGGGCGGAGAAGAACCGGACGTACGCTCGAAGCCGGTCGGATCGAGCCAGGCTGCACCGACGGAGACCGCGGGGGCGGCCCCGCCCAACGGATGGAGACACGATGAGCACGGCCACGAGGACGGACACGCAGTCGCCCGCGCTGCACGTCGCCGACAGCCACGACCTGATCCGCGTGCACGGCGCGCGCGTGAACAACCTCAAGGACGTCAGCATCGAGATCCCGAAGCGCCGGCTGACGGTGTTCACCGGCGTCTCCGGCTCGGGCAAGAGCTCACTGGTGTTCGGCACGATCGCCGCGGAGTCGCAGCGGCTGATCAACGAGACCTACAGCACCTTCGTGCAGGGCTTCATGCCGACGCTGGCGCGGCCCGAGGTCGACGTACTCGAAGGGCTGACGACCGCGATCATCGTCGACCAGCAGCGGATGGGGTCCGACCCCCGCTCCACGGTCGGCACCGCCACCGACGCCAACGCGATGCTGCGCATCCTCTTCAGCCGGCTCGGGCAGCCGCACATCGGCTCGCCCAAGGCGTTCTCCTTCAACGTCGCCTCGATCAGCGGGGCGGGCGCGGTCACCCTGGAGCGCGCCGGGCAGACCGTGAAGGAGCGTCGCAGCTTCAGCATCACCGGCGGCATGTGTCCGCGCTGCGAAGGCCGTGGCACGGTGTCCGACATCGACCCCACCCAGCTCTACGACGCCTCCAAGTCGCTCGCCGAGGGCGCGATGACCATTCCCGGCTACAAGGCGGGCGGCTGGAACTACCGGCTCTACAGCGAGTCGGGCTTCCTCGACCCGGACAAGCCGATCCGCGCGTACACCAAGAAGGAGCTGCACGACTTCCTCCACCGCGAGCCGGTCCGGATGAAGATCGCGGGCATCAACATGACCTACGAGGGGCTGATCCCGCGGATCCAGAAGTCAATGCTCGCCAAGGACCGGGAGGGCATGCAGCCGCACATCCGGGAGTTCGTGGACCGGGCGGTCACCTTCACCACCTGCCCCGAGTGCGACGGCACCCGTCTCAACGACGGAGCCCGCTCCTCGCGGATCGGCGGGATCAACATCGCCGACGCCTGCGCGATGCAGATCAGCGACCTGGCCGAGTGGGTTCGCGGTCTCGACGAGCCGTCGGTGGCGCCGCTGCTCACCGCGCTGTGGCAGGCCCTCGACTCGTTCGTGGAGATCGGGCTGGGCTATCTCTCGCTCGACCGGTCGGCGGGCACACTGTCGGGCGGCGAGGCGCAGCGCGTGAAGATGATCCGCCACCTCGGCTCCTCGCTCACCGACACCACCTATGTCTTCGACGAGCCCACCACCGGCCTGCACCCCCATGACATCCAGCGGATGAACAAGCTGCTGCTACGGCTGCGGGACAAGGGCAACACGGTGCTCGTCGTGGAGCACAAGCCGGAGACGATCGTGATCGCCGACCACATCGTCGACCTCGGTCCCGGCGCCGGTACGGCGGGCGGCACCGTCTGCTTCGAGGGCACCGTCGAGGAGCTGCGGGGCGGCGGCACCATCACCGGCCGCCACTTCGACGACCGGGCCGCCCTCAAGGAGACGGTACGGACGCCCACCGGCATGCTGGAGATCCGCGGCGCGACGGCGCACAACCTGCGTGACGTCGACGTCGACATCCCGCTCGGGGTGCTCGCCGTCGTCACGGGTGTCGCCGGTTCCGGCAAGAGCTCGCTCGTGCACGGGTCACTGCCCCAGCAGCCGGGGGCCGCGGGCGCGGGCATCGTGTCGATCGACCAGGGCGCGATCCGCGGCTCGCGGCGGAGCAACCCGGCGACGTACACCGGGCTGCTCGACCCGATCCGCAAGGCGTTCGCCAAGGCCAACGGGGTGAAGCCGGCGCTGTTCAGCGCAAACTCCGAGGGCGCCTGCCCCAACTGCAACGGCGCGGGCGTCGTCTACACCGACCTGGCGATCATGGCCGGTGTCGCCACCACCTGCGAGGAGTGCGAGGGCAAGCGGTTCCAGGCGGCGGTGCTCGACCACCACCTCGGCGGACGTGACATCAGCGAGGTGCTCGCGATGTCGGTGACCGAGGCCGAGGAGTTCTTCGGCGCGGGCGAGGCGCGCACGCCGGCCGCGCACGCCGTCCTCACCCGGCTCGCCGACGTCGGGCTCGGCTACCTCACCATCGGCCAGCCGCTCACCACGCTGTCCGGGGGCGAGCGGCAGCGGCTCAAGCTGGCCACCCACATGGCCGACAAGGGCGGCGTCTACATCCTCGACGAGCCGACCACCGGACTGCATCTCGCCGATGTGGAGCAGCTCCTCGGCCTGCTCGACCGGCTCGTCGACTCCGGCAAGTCGGTCATCGTCGTCGAGCACCACCAGGCGGTCATGGCGCACGCGGACTGGATCATCGACCTCGGCCCCGGCGCCGGCCACGACGGCGGCCGGATCGTCTTCGAGGGCACGCCCGCCGACCTGGTCGCCGCCCGCTCCACCCTCACCGGCGAGCACCTCGCGGCCTACGTCGGCGCCTGACGAGGCCCGCGCGGATCGGCCCGGGCCTGGCGGGCGCGGCCGGAGGGGGAGAAACCGGCTGCGCGCGACTCCGAGGACGAGGAGTGGAAGCGGAAGACGCCGCACCCTTCGGTATCCAGCGCGGCGTGCGCACGCACCGGACGGCATGGGCTGACGCCCGCTGTCCGCCTTTCGAGCCGTCCGGCTGTCCGGCTATCCGGCGATGGCGTCGAGCTGTGCCACCGCGTCGGCCGGGAGTTCGAGGTCGGACGCGGCGACGTTCTCGTGGAGGTGCGTCACGGAGGAGGTGCCCGGGATGAGGACCGTCGTCGACGAACGCTGGAGCAGCCAGGCCAGTGCCACCTGCTGCGGCGAGGCACCGAGGCGGGCGGCGACGGCGGTGAGTGTCCCGGACTGGAGCGGGCTGAAGCCGCCGAGCGGGAAGAACGCGGCGAACGCGATGTTCTCGGCCGCGCACCGGTCGACCAGCTCGTCGTCCTGCCGGGCGGCGAGGTTGTAGAGGTTCTGCACGGTGACGACGGGCGCGATGGTCCGCGCCTGCGTCAGTTGCGCCGAGGTGACCCCGCTCAGTCCGAGGTGGCGGACCAGGCCCTCCCGCTGGAGCTCCGCCAGCGCGCCGAACTGCTCCGCGACGGACTCGTCCGCCGTGCCCTCGGCCGTCCCGACCCGCAGATTGACGACATCGAGGGTGTCCAGACCGAGGTGCAGCAGGTTCTCGCGTACCTGGGCCTTGAGATCGTCGGGCTCCAGCGACGGATTCCAGGAGCCGTCGTCGCCGCGGCGGGCACCGACCTTGGTGACGATACGGAGGTCCGCGGGATACGGGTGCAGGGCCTCCTTGATGATCTCGTTCACGACGACGGGACCGTAGAAGTCGCTGGTGTCGATATGGGTGATGCCGAGGTCGACCGCCTCCCGGAGCACGGTGACGGCCTGCCCGCGGTCCTTGGGCGGACCGAAGACCCCGGGGCCGGCGAGCTGCATCGCGCCGTAGCCCATACGGCTGATGGTGAGGTCGTCGGCGAGCATGAGGGTGCCGGCGGAGGTTGCGCTGGTCATGTCGTTCCTTTCGTCACGGATCAGAGGTCCGCTGTGCCGACTCTCCTCCTCCTCCGCTCCCGGTGGCAGTGGACCGATGTTCCTGGTAGCGACAGAACCAGTCAGAGCGCCTCGGGAGCGGCCAGGTCGAGCCGCCGGAGCCGGGCGGGGTCCGCGATCACCTCGTACCCGGCGATCCTCCCGCCCTCCCCCGGGCCGGTGAACGTGAAGGTGAGGACGAGGAGCAGCCTCCCGCCGGGCGCCACGACCGCGCCCATCGCTCCGTTCACCAGCGCCGGTTCCGCGAAGCGCGCCCTCCGTCCGAAGACGACGACCCCCTCCGCCACCGCTCGCGCACCGCGGACCTCCGCCGGCGCGCCCGCCGGCAGAGCGGCGGCGTCGGCACGGCGTACGACGTCGGGGTCGAGCACCGCGAGAATCGCGTCGAGGTCGCCGCTGCGCGACGCGGCCAGGAAGGCGTCGACCACACGACGGTGGCGGGCGAGTTCGGCGGCGGGAACCGCGGGAGTGCCTCGTACCTTGCGGCGCGCGCGGCTCGCGAGCTTCTTCGTGGTGACCGGTGAGCGCTCCACGACGGGAGCGATCCGGTCGAACGGTACGGCGAACATGTCGTGCAGGACGAAGGCGATGCGCTCAGCGGGGCCCAGCGTGTCCAGCACCACGAGCAGCGCGCGCCCGACCGAGTCGACCAGCACCGCTTCCCGCTCCGGGTCGCCGCCGCCGCTGTCCCTGCCGCGGCCGGCGTGGTCGATGCGGTCGATGCGGTCCGGCAGGCGCTGCCCGACGAGGTCCTCCCGTCGGGCGGCGCGGGCGCGCAGCATGTCGAGACAGAGACGCGAGACGACTGTCGTCAGCCAGCCGGCCAGATTCTCGACCCCGCGCACATCGGCGCGGCTGAGCCGCAGCCAGGCTTCCTGGACGGCGTCGTCCGCCTCGCTCGGCGAGCCGAGCATCCGGTAGGCGACCGACCGCAGCCGGCCGCGGTGCGCCTCGAACCGTTCCGCCAGCCGGTCCTGCCCGCCCGATGCCCGGTCCTGCCCCGTCGGCGTCCGGTCCTGCCCGCCCACCGCCCGGTCCTGCCCGTCCTCCGCCCGCCGGTCCTGCTCGTCCATCGGTCACCTTTCTCCGTCGCGGTCCGTCACCCGCATGACGGACGCGACCACGCCGAAGTGACAGGCAAGCACACCCAGGGCCCGAACCCGCGGCCCGAAGGAGACACGGACCATGAGCACGATCCCCTCGACCGCCCTCGACCAGCCCCTTCTGCGGCCGGCCGACCTCGGAGACCTCCGGCTGCCCAACCGGGTGGTGATGGCTCCCGCCACCCGGGCCCGCGCCGCCAACGCCGACCTCGTACCGACGGAGATGCACGTCGCCTACTACGGCCAGCGCGCCGGCGCCGGTCTGATCATCACCGAAGGGACCTGGATCAGCGAGCGGGCGATCGGCTTCGTCAACGTGCCCGGCGTCCACAGCGAACGGCAGGTCGGCGCGTGGCGCCGGGTCACCGATGTCGTACACGCCCTCGGCGGCCGTATCGTCCTCCAGCTCTGGCACACCGGAGCCGCCTCGCATCCCGATCACCTCGGCGGCCGGCTGCCCGGCGGGCCGTCCGCGGTCAACCCGTACGAGAGGTCCTTCACCGCGAGCGGCTTCAAGGACACCGTCACCCCTCGCGCGATGCCACCGGCGGAGATCGCGACCACGATCGCGGACTACGGCACGGCCTCGGAGAACGCCCGGCGCGCCGGGTTCGACGGTGTGGAGATCCACGCCGTCGGCCCGTTCCTGATACCGCAGTTCCTCAACCCGCGGCTGAACCGCCGTACCGACGCGTACGGCGGCGACCGCGCCCGGCGCCGACGGCTGCTGCTCGATGTCATCGACGCGGTGGCGGCGCCGTGGGGCGGCCGGCGCGTGGGCGTCCGGCTCTCGCCGTACTGGACCTCGGCGGCCACCGGGGATTCCGGGGCGTCCGGGGCCCCGGGCGGCCGGTTCACCGACGACGAGGCGACGCTCGCCGACTACGACGAACTCGTGGCCGGGCTCAACGACCGCCCCGTGGGCTATCTGCACCTGCTCGGACGCAGACTCTCCGCGCCGGACGCCACACCTGGCGCCACGCCGGGGGCCGCCCCCGGCGCCACACCGGTCGCCGTCCCCGACATCGCCGCGATCGCACGGTACCGACGGCTGTTCGACGGCCCTCTGATCGCGAACCTGGGCTTCGACCGCGCGTCCGGGAACGCCGTCGTCGAGGCGGGCACCGCCGACGCCGTCTCGTTCGCCACGCACTTCATCGCCAATCCCGACCTCGTCACCCGCTTCGCCCTGGGCCGCGAACCGGCGACGGGCGATCCCGCCACGTACTACACCGGCGGTGCCGCCGGATACGTCGACTACCCGGTGAGCGAATGGTGAGCGACCGGCCCTGACAGCGCGCGCCCAAGGGCCGGTCAGTGCCTCGCCAGGCGTTCGTCGGCCTGGTCGCGCAGGGCCCGCAGGGCGATCGGCCGCTGTCCGTGGAGGACCTCGGTACGGGCGTTGTGGGCGGCGGGCCACAGGCTCGCCGCCCAGGCGAGCCGCCGCTCCTCGTCCGAGAAGGACCGTCCTCTCGCCTCCTGGTAGGCGTCCAGGAACGCCGCCGAACTCTCCACCGGCACGAGCGTCGGATGCTCGGCGCTGGCGAACGCCCCGGACGCGGCTCCCGCGATCGCCGCCTCCGGCAGCCACGCCAGACTGTCCCAGTCGTGCACCGCGTACGGCTCCTCCGCGTCCGCGCCCCGCCACCGCACGTTCTGCGTCTCCCAGTCGGCGTGGCCGACCGTACGCGGCAGTGAGGCGGCGCGGGCCAGCCGGGCGCGCACGCGTACGGCGGTCTCCTCCAGGTCCGGCGGAAGGGCCCTCAGCCCGGCTCGGTCGTCGTGCCAGTCGTACGCGGGCCAGGGGCCGGGTCCGTCATGGTCCCAGCGGACCCACACCGGATTGGGCAACGGCGGCCGGACCGGCACCTCCCGTGCCCCGGTGACCAGGGCGGCGAGCAGTACGGCGAACCGCCGCGCCGTCTCCGGGCCGTCACCGCGCGCCATGTCACCGCCCGGACGCCACTGCTCGGCGTGCACGGCCCGGCCGTCCACGAGGGTCACATCGGTGAGCGGACGAGGACAGGGATAGCCGCGGTCGGCCAGCGCCCGCTGCACCTCGACGCAGGCCCGCGCGCGGCCCGCCTCGTCGGGGCGCGCCTTGACGACGACCCGCCGGCCGTCGTCGAGCCGTACCCCCACCACCTCGGACGTCTGCGCGGCGGAGAACAGCCGCTCGACGGGTGTGGCACCCAGCACACGGACACACCACGCGGCGACCGGCGCCGGCAGGACGGTCGGCTCGGGCGGCCCGCCGGACCCCGCGCCGGACCCCGCGCCGCGTTCCCTGGCACCTTCTCCGCCGTGTTCCACCATGGGCCAAGCCTAGAGAGCGAGGGCAAGACGCCCGCGCGGCGGCGGGTACGAGAGGCCGACGCGGGCGCGGGAGGGCGGTCAAGGCGGCGTGCGATGCTGGGGCGGTGACACCGGAGGACCTCGTCAGACTGCGGCGGGCGCGGGACACCATGGACCGCGACTACGCGCGGCCTCTCGACGTTCCCGCGCTGGCGCGCGGCGCCCTCATGTCGACCGGCCACTTCTCCCGCAGCTTCCGCGCCGCCTTCGGGGAGACGCCGTACAGCTATCTCATGACCCGCCGTATCGAACGGGCCAAGGCCCTGCTCAGGCGGGGCGATCTGACCGTCACGGAGGTCTGCTTCGCGGTCGGGTGCTCGTCGCTGGGCTCGTTCAGCTCACGGTTCACCGAACTGGTCGGCGAGAGCCCCAGCGCCTACCGGGCCCGCAGCCACGAGGACGGGGCCCCCATCCCGGCGTGCTTCGCCATGATCCTCACGAGGCCGGTCAGGAACGGGGAAGCGAAACCCGCCGCCGGCTCGTAGCGTGACCGGCATGGACCTCACGCTCTCCCACTGCTTTCTCGCGGTTCACGACCACGACAAGGCACTCGCCTTCTACCGTGACGTGCTCGGACTGACCGTACGCAGCGACATCTCGTTCGAGGGAATGCGCTGGGTCACGGTCAGCCCGCCCTCGCAGCCGGACGTCGAGATCGTCCTCGAATCGCCGAACGCGAGTCCGAACGCCTCGAAGGCCGATCAGCGGGCGCTCACGGATCTGATGGCCAAGGGCCTGCTGAGCCGGGCGGTCTTCGCGACCGACGACTGCGACGCCACGTTCGAACACATCCGGGCCTCGGGCGCCGAGGTGATCCAGGAGCCGATCGACCAGCCGTACGGCGTACGGGACTGTGCCTTCCGCGACCCGTCGGGCAATCTGCTGCGCTTCAACCAGCCGCGCGGGAGCAGGTCCAAGGGCCGGTAGCCCGGTAGGCCGCAGGGGCCGGCACCAGGGCCCCGCACCGGAAGCCGGCCGTCGGCCGCCGGTTCCGGTCGCGGACCGGGAGACCGGCGGGTACGTCCCGTCCGTGCCTCAGAAGACGTCCGGACACCAGGGCCGCCTCGGCGTACGGAACAGCCTCTCCGCCACCGCCGCCGCGCCCGGCCGCTCCTCGCTCACCGCGCCCAGCGCCACGAGCCGCGGCACGGATTCGTCGCCCAGGTACAGCGCGCCCAGCTCCCGTACGTCCAGCACGAGATCGGGCGACTCCGTGGTCGGTACGCAGGTGGCGCCGGCCGGTGAGGCGTCCAGCCGGAACCGGCCGCCCGCCAGCTCCGCCCTGTCGTGGATGTCCAGCACGACCGTGCCCGGGACGGCGTACGTACGGGCCTCCAGCGCCCGTACGGCGTCGAGGATCCGTACCCACAGGAAGTCGGCCTGGGTGACGATCCGAGCCGCGCGCGGATCGGGCAGGAACTGCGGCAGCAGATCGTCCGGGGCGCGGTATCCCGACCTGACCGTGGTGATCCAGTCGATCGAGCAGATGAACTGCCACAGGGCACGCTCGGCGCGCGGCGTCACCGCGATCAGCTGCCGCACGGACGCGGTGTTCATCGGCTGCTTGCCGTCGCCCCACTCGCTGTCGGCGGTGTAGACGGCCAGGCCCTCGACCTCACCGGCGGCCGAGCGGTGGACCGCGTAGAAGGGTTCGACCCAGGGGTGGCCGCTGGGCGCCTCGCCCGTGCTGAGCTGCCACCAGCTCTCGGCGCGGTCGGTCGCGCCGTGCTGGAGCGCGCGGAAGCGCTCGTACAGCTCGGGACCGATCTTCCGTATGCCGGCGCCGTCCGTCAGATCGATCCTGCCGCCGTCGACCGGGCCCGACCAGCGCGGATCGAGTCCCGAACGCGGCACGTCGACGGCCCACTCGGCGATACCGGCGGCGGGCCCGAAGCCGTAGCGCCCGTAGATCGGGTACTCGGCGGAGATCAGCGTGGCGACCGCGTCACCGCGCTCCTTGGCCGCGGTCAGATCGGCGGCCATCATCCGGCCGAGCAGCCCGCGCCTGCGGTGCGTGGGCGAGACGCTCACATTGGTGACGGCGTCGGCGGGCAGCACGGCGCCGCCGACCACCGTCAGCTCCTGCGGGAAGGACCGGAAGGTCGCGACGCAGCGCCCCTGGTCGAAGGCGCCGCGCGTACGGTTCAGATCGCTCCGGGCGAGCCGTCCCGCCATCACCTCGTCCTCGCCGCCCGGTGGCCTCAGGAACCCGGTGTTCAGGGTTCGGTGCCAGTCGGGGAACTCGGATTCGGTGACGGTGCGGACCTCAAGGCTCATGATCCGCACGCTAAGCGGTACGGGCGGCCCGGCGCATCCAGATTTTCACGGTGCGCTCCCGGCACGGCTTTCACGGTGCTCCCGGCACGGTTTTCCATGGTCGCTCCCGGCACGGCTTCTCACGGCCGCACCCGGCACGGCGCCCGCCGCCCTCGCCCTGTCCGCCGCCGCGCGCGGCTCACGGTCAGAACGCCGCGCGGACCCCGCCGACCTCAGCGCCGCCGCCCAGCAGCGGCGACCGGCCGATCCGTCCGACCACCTCGGCCTCCACGCCCAGCAGTTCGAGCGCGCGCGCCAGTACGGGACCCACCGCCCGGGTACCTCCGTCGTCGATCTTGAACGCCAGTGCCCGGCCGTCCGCCAGCGCCACCGCCTGCACCGCCTCCGCGCCCATCTTGGCGAGCGTGCCCGGCACTTCCCTCATCAGCCAGGTGTCCGAACGGTGTGTGCCCGCCACATACTCCGGGTGCGCACGCATCGCGTCCGCCACCCGCCGCTCGGCCGTGCCCGGCTCGGCGCGCACGAAGTGGCGGAAGGCGCGGGCCAGTCCGGTCAGGCTGATCGCCATCAACGGCGCGCCGCAGCCGTCCGTACCGACCACCGGAACCGCCTCCTGCGCCGTCTCCTCGATCACCGTACGGACCAGCAGCTGAAGAGGGTGGTCCGGCTCCAGGTATCCGTCCCTGGACCAGCCGTTCAGGGCGGAGACCGCCAGCATCGCCGCGTGCTTGCCCGAGCAGTTCATCAGAATCCGCTCACGCGCTCCGCCGGCCGCGAGATGCGCCTCCGCCGCGGTCCGGTCCAGCGGCAGGTCCGGCGGTGTCCGCAGATCGTCCTCGGTCAGCCCGTGCTCGGCGAGCATCACGCGGACGAGGTCGACATGGAACGCCTCGCCGGAGTGGCTCGCCGCCGCCAGCGCCAGCCGCTGCCCGGACAGGTCGAGTCCGGCCCGCAGTACGGCGGCGGCCTGCATCGGCTTGTTGCTGGAGCGCGGGAAGACCGGTGCGCCCGGGTCGCCGAGCGCCAGCTCCACTCTGCGGACACCGCCGGACCTGCCGCTGGACCGGACCGCGGCGGAGGCGCATCTCGCGGCCGGCGGAGCGCGTGAGCGGATTCTGATGAACTGCTCGGGCAAGCACGCGGCGATGCTGGCGGTCTCCGCCCTGAACGGCTGGTCCAGGGA
>NZ_MAUD01000228.1 GCF_001700515.1 Streptomyces lushanensis | reverse complement strand
CGTACGCCCGCGCCGGCGCGGCGGCCGTGCGCCGCGCCGGCGGTTCCGCGTCCAGCCTCAGGAAGGCGGCCACCGCGGTACGCAGACTCTCCGGGTCCGGCGGGGGACACGCGGCCTCCGCGGCCCCGGGCTCCGCCGCGAGGGTCACGAGCCGGACTCCCGGCCGTCGGCGGTGGTCTCCAGCAGCGGCTCCGGTGCGTCCCCGGCGGTCGCCTCGGCCGGACGGCGGTGCCGGTTCAGCCGCAGGTAGAGCAGCGCGGCGCCGGCGACCGCCAGCGGCCAGAGCAGATACAGACCGGCCATGACCAGCAGGGCGACGACGGCGACGATCGCGCAGAGCGCGGAGCCCCTGCCCTTGGTGCCCTTCGGGAGCAGCCGTACGGCAGCGGCGACCCCGATCGCGTAGACGGCCACGAACGAGCCGGTGGTGAGCAGCACCAGCGGCTTGGTGCCGAGGCCGGTGAGCACCACGGCGAACAGGGCCAGGAAGGACAGCGCGGACACCAGCGCGAGGCTGCGGCGCGGCACCTCGCCCGCCACGCTGCCACGGGCGAACCACACGGGGAGCGCACCGTCGCGGCCGAGCGCGGCACCGAGGTTGGCCGCGCCGGCGTAGTAGGCGTTCATCGCCCCCATGGTGAGCAGCAGTGCCGCCCCGGCGGCGAGGTACCGGGCGTCCCCGCCCAGGCCCCGGGCCATCAGATCACCGAGCGGCGCGTCCGAGCCCGACGCGTCGTCACCGAGGACGGTGATGACCGCGAACGCCACCAGCAGATAGAGCCCTCCGACGATGACGACGGCCGCGGCGGCGGCGCGGGGCAGGTCCCGTGCCGGGTGGCGGAACTCGCCCGCCAGATGGGTGATCGCCTCCCACCCCGCGAAGCTCCAGACCAGCAGCGCGGCGGCCGGGGCGATCGCCATCCACCCGTGCGGGGCGAACGGTTCGAGATTGGCCGACTCCGCCTTGGGGAGCGACAGCCCGACCGCGACCAGCAGCATGGTGACGAGCAGCCCGGCCAGCATGAACTGGAGACGCCCCGTCACCCGCAGGCCCAACGCGTTGGCCGCGGTGACCACGATCATCAGCCCGGTGGCCGTGACGGTCGTGGTGGTGGTGCCGCCGCCCAGTGCGGCGGAGACGTACGCGCCCCCGAAGAGTGCGGCGGCCGCCGCGCCGGGCGGTACGGCGAGGTAGAAGCACCAGCCGACGATCGCGGACGCCCGGTGGCCGAACGCCTTCATGGCGTAGGTGGCGACACCGCCCGCGTCGGGGTAGCGGGCTCCCAGCGCGGCGAAGGTGGCGGCCAGCGGCGCGGACAGCACGACGAGGGCCAGCCAGGCCAGCAGGGACGCCGGGCCGGCGGCCTCGGCGGCGAGCGCCGGGAGGGCTATGACACCGGTGCCGAGCACGGCGCCCACGTACATCGCGGTGCCCTGGACAGCGGTGAGGTGTCCTCCGGAGGGTTCTGTCTTCGCATCACTCATGCGCGCAAGCATCGCGGCACCGGGCGCCGTTCACCATCGGCTGTTTCGCCATCGTGCGCTAAATTACCGACATGCGTCCTCATGTAATCGCGATCGCAGTTACGGATGCGACACCCACCTTCGAACTGGCCGTTCCGTGCGAGGTGTTCGGGACGGACCGGTCCGACATCGTGGACCCCTGGTACGAACTGCGCATGTGCGCGGACTCCCCCGGCCCGCTGCGGACCTCGGTCGGTCTGCACGTGCACACCCCGTACGACTTCGACGATCTGCTCGACGCGGACACCGTCCTCGTCGCCGCGTGTGCCCGTGCCGTCCAACTCGCCCCGCCGGCCCACCTCCTTGAGACGCTGCGCAAGGCCCATGGGATGGGCAAGAGGATCATCTCCATCTGCACCGGTGCCTATGTACTGGCGGCGGCGGGGCTGCTGACGGGCCGTACGGCGACGACCCACTGGATGAACGCGGGGGACTTCGCGCACCGCTTCCCCGAGGTCGACTTCACCCCGGCCGCGCTCTACACCGACGAGGGGGACATCCTCACCTCGGCCGGCACCGGCTCGGTCATCGACCTCTGCCTGCATCTGGTACGCCAGGACCACGGCGCCGCCGTGGCGAACGAGGTGGCCCGGCGCATGGTCGTACCCCCGCACCGGGAGGGCGGCCAGTCCCAGTACACCAAGCCACTGGCCCGGGCCGAGCGGAGCAACGAGCTCGCCCCCGTCCTCCAGTGGGCGCGGGAGCGGCTGCACGAGCCGCTGACCGTCCCGCAGCTCGCGCGCATCGCCGGCCTGGGCGAGCGTACCTTCGCCCGGCGGTTCCGGGACCGGCTCGGCATCACTCCGTTGCAGTGGCTCCTCCAGCAGCGTGTGCGGCTCGCGCAGGAACTGCTGGAGGCCACGGACGAGCCGGTGGAACACATCGCGCGGCGCACGGGGTTCGGCACCGCCGCCAATCTCCGGTACCACTTCGGGCGGGTCACCACCGTGTCCCCGCAGACGTACCGTCATGTGTTCCGCCACCGCGCCGCCCGGCAGGCCGGGCACGGCAAGGACATGGGCGCCGTCGTGGCGCCGTAGGGCGTGTCCGGCCGGACGAGGAACTGGCTCACCGTGCTCAACTTCCTTCCCCCAAACAACAGTTGTCGCCACCACACACCTTTGATTGGCTTGCCGCATGTTGCAGCGAATCGAAGCGGACCAGCTCATTCCCGGTAGAGGCAGTCCTGTTCAGGACGCCGTAGTCGTCTTCGACGGCGGGACCATCAGCTACGCAGGACCCGCGTCCGGCGCACCCGACACACCGCAGGCCGAGACCGTGCGGGCCCGGACCGTCATGCCCGGACTGTGGGACTCCCACGGCCACTTCATGGGGCTCCGCTCGGCGGACCTCACCCTGCTCGTCCAGGAACCGATCGCCCTGCGGGCCGCCCGGATCACCACCGACCTGCGGGCCGCGCTGAACGCCGGAGTCACCTCCGTACGAGAGGTGGGCGGCCTCGGCATCCATCTGGCCCGTGCGATCGAGGAGGGGACGGTCCAGGGCCCGTCGATCTACGCCGCCGGCACCACGCTCTCGACCACCGGCGGCCACGCGGACCTGCACAGCTACCCGGTCTCGTGGGTGGACGACTTCGGCCATCTCGGCGGTGAGCTGAGACTGGCCGACGGTCCCGCGGAGTGCGCGCGGGCCGCCCGGGAGCAGCTACGGCGCAACGCGAAGCTCATCAAGGTCTGTGCCTCGGGCGGTGTGCTGTCCGAGGTCGACCACCCGGTCCACCAGCAGTTCACCGACGCGGAGCTGCGGGCGATCGTGGAGGTCGCCGGGCTGGCCGACCGGATCGTCGCCGCGCACTGCCACGGCAAGCCGGGAATCATGGCCTCGCTGGAGGCAGGCGTGAAGACCATCGAGCACGGCACGTACATCGACGAGGAGGCCGCCGTGGCCATGCGCGAGTGCGGCGCGATCCTCGTCACCACCCGCACGATCTTCCAGGAGCTCCTCGACAACGGTCATATGCTGCCCCCGTTCGCGCTGAAGAAGCTCCAGGCCACGGCGGGACGGCACGCCGAGGCGATCGCCATCGCGCACGAGCAGGGCGTGACGATCGCCGCGGGCACGGACATCGCGCTCACCGGGACCGAGCTGCCCGACTCGTGGGGGCGCAACGGCCGGGAACTGCCGCTGCTGGTGAAGATAGGGCTGACCCCGCTGGAGGCCATCGAGTCCGGGACCGCGCTCGGCCCCGCCACGCTGGGACCGCAGGCGCCGCTCTCCGGGCAGCTGCGCGAGGGCTACGACTCCGATGTCCTGATCCTCGACGAGGACCCGCTCACGGACATCGCGGTGCTCGCCCAGCCGGAGCACATCACCGGCGTCTGGAAGTCCGGCTCCCGGGTCAAGTAGCCCGCAGACGAGGAGATGACATGAGTGACACCAGCGACACATGGCTGCTGGAGATCCGGCTGTTCACCGTCCGGCCGGGCCTCCGGGAGGAGTTCCACCGGATCAGCCGGGACGGGACCGTCCCGCTGATGCGCGAGTGCGGGATCACCGTGGTCACGCACGGGCCCTCGCGCAACGACGAGGACGGCTACTTCCTGCTGCGCGCCTTCCGTTCGGAGGAGGAGCGGGTGGAGCTGTCGCAGGCCGTGTACGCCACCGACGTGTGGCTGCGGAAGTACGACGACGTGGTGCCGCCGATGATGACGGGCTATCAGACCTCGGTGGTGCCCGTACCCCGCCGCGCACTTGAGGAGTTCGCCCGGAACGTGACCGCCGGCTGACCCCGGCCCCGCGCCGGCCGACCTGTCCGCTCCCGCCCCCCCGGTGGGAGCGGACCCGGTCGGCCGGCGCGGGCGTTTGTGCGCATCGGCCTCCAGGACCGTGACCGGGTCCTGGAGGCCGATGCCGTCGCAACGCCGAAACCGCCGCCTCGGTACGGGGCGGCGGTTCTGACGGAGCGGTGGTTCTCACGGGCGGTGGTTTCTGACGGGCGGTGGTTCTGACGCGCGGTGGTCCTGTGCGTGCTCGGGTCGTGTCTACGCGTCTGCCGCCTCCGCGGTCTTCTCCCCGGTCCTCTCCCCGGCGGGCTGTTCCGCCGGCGCCGCCGGCCCGCGTATGGCGGCCACTCCCAGCACCGCCGCGGCCAGTCCCACGAGACCGAGCAGCGGCCAGACGTCGTGTCCCATCCGTACGAACAGCAGACCGCCGACGACCGGGCCGATCGCCGTGCCGAGCGCGTGCATGAACTGGAAGCCGCCGATGTAGCGGCTGCGCAGATGCGCCGGGCCCGCCGTCGCCGGATAGGCGAAGACCGCGGGCCCGCCGACGATCTCACCGAGCGTCCAGACCAGCGTGGCGCCGATGATCACGCCCGCGCCGATCGGGATGCCGTACAGGGCGACACCCAGGCCGACCAGGCCGAAGGACAGGCCCACGGTGAACTTGGTGTTCCACTTCTGGGTGATCTTGGTCAGCGGGAGTTCGAACGCGATCACCATGAAGCCGTTGAGGGAGACCGCGGCCGTGTACCAGACCAGGTCCATATCGTTGGCCGCCACGTCCAGCGGCAGCGTGGACAGGTACTGGACGTAGATGATCGCGTTGAAGAGCGTGGCGAACAGGTACAGCAGGTACCGGCGGTCGGCCAGCATCGCCCGGTAGCCGCCCGTCGCGCCGTCCTCGTCGTCGGTGGCGGCCGTCGCCGTGACCGCCGCGGCCCGCCGCGGCAGGGCGACGGCCGCGACGGCGGCGTAGGCCAGGGCGATGAGCGCCTCGCCCCAGAACACCAGGGTGTAGCTCTCGCTGCCCAGGTGGTACAACCCGAGACCCACCAGGGGCGCCGCCATGGCGCCCACGTTCAGGCCGAATCGGTACATTCCGAAGATCACGACCTGGCTGCTCCCCGAGGTCAGTTCGGAGAGCAGCGACGCCGCGGCCGGCCGGTACAGCTGGGCCATGAGGCTGGCCAGCGCGACCGCGATCAGCAGGGACGGGTAGTTGGGCAGGTGGAGCAGCGAAGCGGTGAGCACGGCGGTGGCGCCCATGCCCAGCACGGTCGCGTTCCGCGCGCCGAGCCGGTCGGCGAGGGTGCCGCCGAGCAGCACCCCCGCCACCCCGCCCGCGCCGTAGGCCCCCAGCGCGTACGAGGCCTCCTCGTCGGAGTACCCGCGGAAGGACAGGTAGAGCACGATGAAGATGTTGAGGAATCCGCCGAGCCGGCTCAGCAGCACGCCGACGAGAAGGGTCTTCACCGCGGCCGACGAATCCCGGAACGTGGCCCAGATCCCCGCGCTCCTGTTCTGCGTCTCCTCAGTTGCCATGCGCTTTCACTCTTCTCTCCTGTGGGTGTCGTCCTCGCCGGTCCGTACGGCGAGTGCCGATTCGGCGGCGTCCAGGGCGGCGCGGCATTCCTCGATGGAGCGTCCGGTGGCGATCGCGAAGGCGATCCGTCCCCAGACCGTGCCCTTCGGCGGCGGGGAGACCACGGCACCGGGCCTGGCCACCGGCACCAGGCGCTCGACGGCGCTCGGCAGGTCCGTCTCCAGGAACGAGACGGACTCGATGAGCGTGTCGTCGTGCTCGACGTAGAAGAAGCGGATGCCCGAGACCTGTCGCAGGGACGGCATGACGCCGGGTGCCATGCCGCACGCGACCCGGGCCGCGACCAGCCCGGGGTCGATGCCGGTGGCCAGCATGCCCAGGTACGGGATCATGTCGCCGCCCAGCCTGCCGTTGACCTCGATGAGGTGCGGGCCGGTGGCGGTCAGCATGAATTCGCTGTGCGTCCAGCCGTCCCGGAAGCCCAGCGCGGTGTGGGTGTCCTGGATCGCCTCCAGCAGCCGGGGGTCGCTGAGCAGCGGGTCGCCGGCGTCGACGTAGTGGCCGATCTCCTCGGCGTACGGCGGGAAGCCCACGACCTTGCGGGCGATGAACAGCGGTACCGCCTTGCCGTCCTGGACCACCGAGTCGACGCTGATCTCCTCGCCGGTGACCAGTTCCTCGACCAGGACGGGCTGGTCGGTGCTGTAGAGCAGGGGCTCGGGGTCGGGGCCCTTCATCCCGGCGGTGAAGGGGAACCGCTCCCGCAGCTGCCCGGCGTCGCCGGCCTTGACGACGCCGAGGCTGGCACCGAGGCCGCGCGGTTTGAGGATCGCGGGGTAACCGACCAGGTCCGCGGCGGCCAGGGCCTCGTCGAGGGTCTTGACCGGAACCGAGCGGGGCTGGGTGACGCCGGCCGTGTCCAGGGCGGCACGGGTCTGGCCCTTGTCGCGCAGCCGCCAGATCACCGACGGGTCGCCGTTGCGCAGCCCGAGCGCCTCGGCCACGTGGGAAGCGGCGTGGATACGGCCCTCGTCCCAGCAGAGGACACCGGCGACGGGCTCCCTGGCGTGCAGTTCCCGCGCGGCCCGTGCCATCGCGGGGCCGTCCAGGGTGCTGGGCAGGACCGTCCAGCCGGAGACGAACTCCTTCTCCCAGGTCGGCTCGTCCACATGGAAGAGATGGACGCGGAACCCGGTGGATATCGAACGCAGCAGATATTCACGGTAGGTCCGCATCCCCGTCGCGATCAGAAGGAGGAGCGGGGACTGTCCCGTCGTCGAGCGCGCTTCTGTCATGTTGCCTTTCCTTTCAGCGGGTTGAGGGGCAGGCTCACGCGGCCGGACAGTCGCCCTCACGGTAGGCGCCGGGTGGCGCGGGCAGGCCCGGGCGCCGGAAATTCGGTGGTGAAGCGTCAGGAATCCACTGATCAGCCGCTGCCGATCAGCACCCGTTCCCGTTCCCGCTCCTCCTCGGTGACGGGCATCCGGCGCACCGCGAAACGCAGTGCCGGGGCGGCCATCAGGGAGGTGACGATCGCCACCAGGACGACGATCGTGTACATCTCGGTGGTGAGGACCCCCAGTCGCAGCCCCACCATCGCGATGATCACCTCGATCACCCCCCGGGCGTTCATCCCGGCGCCGAGCGCCAGCCCTTCCCAGTGGCTGAGCCGGCCCGCTCGTGCCCCCGCGTACGCCCCGGCGAACTTGCCGACGACGGCGACGAGCAGGACGAGGAGCGCCGCGCCGAGGACCGCCGGACGGGCCAGGGCCGTGAGGTCCATCCGCAGCCCGGCGGTCGCGAAGAACAGCGGGGCGAGGACGCCGATGGAGAAGACCCGCAGCGGGGCCAGCCGCTCGCGGTCCATCTCGCCGGAGGACCCGATGACGATCCCGGCGAGGAACGCGCCGAGGATCGCCTCCATGCCGAGCGCGTGGCTGGCCGCGGCCCCCAGGATGATCAGTACGGTGCACAGGGCGACGGTCGGCTCCCGGTCCGCGGACCGGGCGGCCAGCCGCAGGAGACGGCGGACCAGCGGCCGGCCGACGAACCAGACGACGGCGACGAGGGCGGCCAGCGCCACCACGGAGAAGACGATGTCCCCGTCGCGCACCCCGGTGGTGGCCATCGCCGAGACGACGGAGAGCAGGAGCCAGCCGACGATGTCGTCCACCACGGACGCGCTGATGGTCAGCTGCCCGATGTTCCGGTGCAGCAGGCCCATGTCGAGGAGTGTCTTGGCGATGACGGGGATCGCGCTGACGCACAGCGCGACCCCGATGAACAGGGCGAAGACGGTACGGTCGCCGCCCTCCGCGAGCAGGGTGACCGGGAGCGCGAAGGCGATGGCCACGCCCCCGGCGAAGGGCACCACCAGGCCGCCCGCACTGACGAGGGCGGCCGCCTTGCCCTTTCTGCGCACCAGGCCCAGGTCGATGTGCATGCCCGTGATGCCCACCAGGAGCAGCACGCCGAGCTGCCCGACCGCGTCGAGCAGATGGATCTGGTCCGGCTGCCGGGGCAGCAGCCAGCCCGAGAGACCGGGGGCGAGATGGGCGAGCAGCGACGGGCCCAGCACGACACCCGCGCACAGTTCTCCGACGACCGAGGGCATGCCCAGCCGCTGTGCCAGCCGGCCCAGCAGGACGGCCGTGCCCAGCAGCACCCCGATCTGCAGCAGGAAGACCAGCAGCTCATGAGCGCCCAGGGGCGCGACGGGCGACGCGGCCAGGGTCACCTCATGAGTCCTCAAGGTAGTACCACCTCTCCGGGTTGATCATTCCGAAGGGGTTCACGGGCCCGAATCCCCCGAGGCTGTTGGCCACCTCGAAGAGCCGGATGGGGAAGTTCGGGGTGAAGATGACCGGCACCTGTTCGGCGATGTAGTCCTGGTAGGTGTAGAGCGCCTCGAGGTCGTCCGAGGTGACGGACGCCTCGATCAGCTCGTCGGCCCTGGGGTCGCTGTAGTGGCCGAAGTTGCCGCCCGCGTCGGTCCTGAACAGGATCTCGCCGCTGGGGTAGTGGTAGGCCCAGCCGCCGTTCCAGCAGGTCAGTTCCCACAGGCACGGAGAGTCGGGACCGGGGACGCAGGGGGCGTCCTCCGCGACGAGCACGGATCCGTACACCTCTTCCATCCGCAGTTCGATCCCGGCCGCGGCGGCGTCCTTGCGGTACTTCTCCATCAGCGTGGTCAGTGCCGGGCGCCCCTCCACGTAGCGCAGCGAGAGACTCAGCCGGGTGCCCGCCGGTATGCCCTCGCCGGCCTGGCCGGGGCCGGTGCCGGGGTTCACACAGACCGCCGGAGTGGTGCTGGTGTCCCAGCCGTTGGCCTCCAGCAGCTGCCGGGCCCGGTCGACGTCGAACGGCAGCGGCCAGGCGCCCTCGCGCTGCCGGGGGGAGACCAGATCGGTCGCCGGGACCATCGGCACGGGCCCGTTCTGCCGGTAGGCGTACCCCTGGTAGATGTCGCGCACCGCCCCGTCCTGGTCCAGGGTGCTCTGCAACGCCTGCCGGAAGTACGTCTGCTGGAAGATCTTCCCGGCCACCGTGGGGTTGTTGTAGTTCAGGCAGAAGTAGCGGATGCAGAAGGCGGCCTGCGGGATCAGGGTGTAGTGGTCGCCCAGGGGGTTGGCACCGCCCACGGTGGGGTCGGTGGTCGGCTCCGAGGCGAAACTGAGCGGCAGATAGCCGACCTGGACGGCCCCCTCGCCGTGCGGACCGGCCTTGAGCATCTCGTACTCTTCGTCGTCCGAGAACGTCGGCACCTGGCGGAACTCGTCCAGGTACGGCTTGTCCGGGCCCGAGTAGTGCTCGTTGGGCACGAAGGTGACCAGACCTTCGAGCGTGTAGCTCTTCAGCCGCCACGGGCCGCTCACCACGCTCCACACCGGGCTGTCGGCCCACCGGGTGCGGTGCTCGTTGGTCTCGTCGATGATGTCGCCCTGCGCCGCCATCAGGAAGTCGTAGACGGCGAGCACGTCGGCCACGTCACCGGACGCGTTGGCGGGGCCGTCCGCGGTGCGGTCCCATGCCTTGGGAAGCGGGGTGATGGTGCTGAGCTGGTTCATCAGCACCCACTTCTTCGAGTAGGGCCTGTCGAAGGTGAAGTAGACGGTGTCCTCGGCGAGTTTGCCGTAGGAGGTGAGGTTGTCCGGGAAGTATCCGGGCACGTACTCGCCGTACCGGTCGCCCTTGACCTTCATCAGGTTGACCCAGAACAGCACGTTGTCCGCGCACAGGGTCTCGCCGTTGGACCACTTCCACGGCTTGACCTTGATCGTGACGGTCCGGTCGTCCTCGCTCCAGACCGGCGGCTCGCCGATGCTCTGGTCGTGGTCGACGTCGGGGGTGCCGCGGCTGCCGAAGTAGTACAGGGGCCGGTACATCAGCATCTGGAACTCGTAGATGTTGCGGGTGCCCATCCGCTCGGCCGGGGTGAAGGGGAAAATCACCGCGGGAGGGAATCCGGGCGCGCAGGCCCAGGTCACCGTGCCGCCCTTCTTCGGGCGCCGCGTCTCCCGGGCCGTGGCCGGTTCGCTGGTCATGGCTTCTCCCTTCGCGGATGCCGGCGGCATCACTTGATCTCCTTGAGGTACGAGACGCCCACCGCGGCATGGCTGCCGTACCGCTCCCACTCCTCGCGGAGGTCGACCCCGCCGTCCTCGCGGACCTCGGGCGAGCTGTGGCAGCGCCCGCACACGATGTCGCCGTCGTCCAGGACCATGGAGTACGCGAAGTCGAGGGTGCCGTCCGGCGCGCAGAGGCCGATCAGGGTGCCGCGCCGGGCCCGGCCGCCGGAGA
>NZ_MAUD01000227.1 GCF_001700515.1 Streptomyces lushanensis | reverse complement strand
CGGCGCCGGCAAGACCACCCTCATCCGCGCCCTCGCCACCGTCCTGCGGCCGTCCGACGGCTCCCTCGAACTGCTCGGCGCCTCCGCCGACGCGCAGAGGGGCCGCCGCGAACTGCGGCGCCGGATCGGTTATCTGCCGCAGGAGTTCGGGTACTACCGGCGCTTCACCGTGCGCGAGTTCGTCGAGTACATGGCCTGGCTCAAGGAGGTCCCGGCCACGGAGATCCCCGGCGCCGTACAGCGTGCCGTCGAGCGTGTCGGCCTCGCGGACCGCGCCGACCACCGGATGAAGTCGCTGTCGGGCGGCATGGTGCGACGCGCCGGTATCGCCCAGGCGATCGTCAACGATCCGCGGATCCTGCTGCTCGACGAACCGACGGCCGGACTCGACCCGGCGCAGCGGCTGCGCTTCCGTGAACTGCTCCACCAGCTCGGTACCGACAGCTGTGTCGTCGTCTCCACGCATCTTGTCGAGGACGTGGCTGCGGCCTGTACGGATGTGCTGCTCATGGCCGAGGGCCGGACGGTGTTCAGCGGTACGCCGGACCAACTCGCCGACGCGGGCGGGCCCGAGGACCCGGGCGACAGTCCGATCGAACGTGGTTACGCGGCGCTGCTCATGCGCTCGGAGCCGGGAAGAGGTACCTGGTGAACCCGTCACAGCCGTCACAGCCATCCAGGCCGTCACAGCCCACGGGAGCGGCCCGGCCCACAGGGCCGTCGCCTGCGGGGGCGTCCCAGCCCGCGCGACCCTCCCACGCCGAGAACCCGGCGCGGACCGCGACCGCCGGGAGCACCGGGGCTCCGGGTCCGCGCCGCCGCCTGCCCCGAGGGCGGATCCTGCGGATCGAACTCCGTCGCTCCACCGCTCTGTGGCCCGGTGCCCTGCTCCTGCTCGGTTCGATCGCCCTCCTCCAGTTGTTCGGCGGCGGCCCGTGGTCAGAGGGCGCCGAGTCCTGGACCGCGCAGTGGACGTCCACCGCCTGGTGGGAGCGGTATCTGATGGCGTTCCTCTGGCCGCTGGCCGTGGCGGCCGGGGCCGTACAAGGGCTGCGGGACCACCGCTCCCGTATGACCGAACTCCTCGGCACGACGTCCCGTCCCACCTGGCAGCGCTCCGCCAGGACCGCGGGCGCGCCGGCGCTCACGCTCGCCGTCGCCTATCTGCTGGTCTTCCTCTACGGCGGGGTCCAGGTGATCGGCAACGAGGGCTACGCGCATCTCCGCTGGCTGCCCATCCTGATCGTCGGCGCGCTGGCGCTGGTCGCCGCGGCCTGGCTGGGGATGGGGGTCGCCAGGACCCTGCCGTCCGCGCTGACGCCACCGGCGCTCGCGATGGCGACGCTGATGGCCGTGGTGCTCGTCCATGACGCGGTCACACCGGGCATGTTCCCGAACCGGATCGTGCTGCTGTCGCCGTCGCTGACCGAGGTGCACAGCACGTTCCTGACCGTCGCCTGGCGGGTCAACGCCGGACAGGCGGTCTGGCTGCTCGGTCTCGCCGCCACGGGTTTCCTGCTGCTGGTGGCGGGGAAGCCGCGCGCACGGCTGCTCGCGCTGCTGCCCGTGGTGCTGGGCGCGGCGGTCGCGGTGCCGCTGCTGCCCGCGCACGCGGACCGTAACTTCGTCGTCGACAAGGCGGCGACGGCGCTGGTGTGCGACGGCCCGGTCTGTGTGACATGGGTGCACGAACGGGAACTGGTCACGCTCGCCGGTCCCACGGGCCGCGAGAACGGGGAGAGTCCCGGCGAGAAGGCGCTGCGGCTGCTCGCCGGGCTGCCGGATCCGCCGTCGGCGGTGCGCGAGACGGTCCCCGCGTGGCCGCCCGGCACCTGGCAGCCGCAGGCGCCGCCGCAGCCCGCCGGTCTCGTCCCCGTCGACTTCGAGGCGCAGGCGCTGAGCGGTGCCACGGAGGACGAGGTTCTGCGCGGCCTGCTGGCCGGGGCCGGTACGGCGCCCTGTGTCGTCCCGCTCAGGTCGTATCCGACCGAGGAGGAGGAAGGGCGGTACGACAGGACGAAGGCCGTACGGGAGCTGGCCGCGCGCACGGTGTCGGCCGCCTGGTTCACCGGCGAGCTCAAGCCGCTGCCCGGAGCGGGCGAGCTGCGCGCCGACGCCAGCAGGCTCGCCGGTCCGGCCTGGGACGCGCTGCGCGCACTGCCCGCGGACGAACAGCGGGCCAGGATCGCGGCCCTGCGGACGGCGGCGCTGCGCTGCGAAGGTGACCTGTTGACGGTGCTGGGCGAGGACGGCCCCAGGTGAGCGACCCGACGCCGGGGGCACTCGACGTGCGGTAGTTGGCCCCGGACGCGCGGCCAATAGCCCTGGACATGCGGTGGTTGACCTCGGACGTGCGGTGGTTGACCTCGGACGTGCGGCCCATGGCCCCGGACACGCGGTGGTTGACCCCCGACACGCGGCCGTTGGCGCTCCGCGCCCCCCGGCCGGGGCCGCCGGACGTCGTCCGGGAGGCCGCGCGCCGTTAGGGGCCGAGTCGCGCTCCCCTGGGCCCGGTCGGCCCCTGCCCTCGGCCCGGCCGGAGATCGGACGCTGATGCCCGTGACCGTCCGCGGACGGGTCGGCCGGGCAACAGCGGAAGAGGGGAAGACACATGTCCGAACGCCATGTGGTCGTGGGCATCGACGGTTCGATCATCTCAACACGCGCGCAGGACGCGGCTGTCGAGGAGGCCGTACGCCGGTCGGTGCCGCTGGAGATCGTCTGCGCCGTACCGGATCCGGACGTGGCGGGCCCGCTGCTCGCCACGTCCGCCGCCCGTGTCCGTACGCGCCACCCCGATCTGACGATGCGTCTCAGCGCCGTCGCCGCCGATCCGGCGGAGGCGCTGGCGCGCAAGGGCGAACGCGCGGCGCTCACCGTCGTGGGCACCCGCGCCCTCGGCGGCCTCGCCTCGCTGGCCTCGCCGTCGGTGGCCCGCCGGGTGGTGGAACGTACGCGCTGCCCGCTGCTGGTCGTCGGCGCGGGGCATCTCCCGTACCACGCGAGGACGGGCGACGTCCTGCTCGCCGTCGAGACGGACGCGGACATCGAGGCGGCCGTCTTCGCCCATGAGGAGGCCGCGCGCCGTGGTGTGCGGCTGCGGCTCGTCCACACCCCGCTCTACCGTCCGCCCGTACGGTCGGCGGACAGCCTGATCGCCGCCACCGCCGACGCGTGCGTGGTCGTCATCGCACACCACCCGCACGGGAACGGGAACCGGCACGGGAACGGCGGCTCGCGCCACGAGCAGACGGCACACGCCCTGCTGCACCGCTCCCGCTGCCCGGTGTTCGTCGTTCCGGCGGGCCTCGGTACGCACTGACCGGAACGCCCCGACCGGAGCCACGACGGCGGCGGGCGGGGCGCGCGACGGGGCGCGACGGCAGTACGAGGACGTGGATCGGCCGGGGTGCGGTGACGCACCCCGGCCGTGTGCCGCGCCGAGCGGAACGGTGGAGCGACGGCTCAGTGGAGCCAGCGGCTGCCTCGTACGAAAGGCAGTTCCCGCCACACCCCGCCGAGCCCCCAGGTGCGGCCCGCGGCGGCGAGGGCGAGAACGATCATGACGGCCGCGTACAGGACGTGGTAGTCCACGACCGGGTTCGAGGACATGCTGGGCGATCCGTCGGCGAGATGCCTGGCCGGCGGCCATTCCGCGGCCCACATCAGAGCCATCATCACGGTGCCCGCGACGGCCGCGAGCCGCAGCGCGACGCCCGCGGTGAGCGCGAGGCCGATACCGAGCAGACCGAGCATGAACAGCCAGTCGGCCCAGGCGTCCCCGGCCCAGGAATGGAAGGTCGAACGGAACGGCCCCACGGCGACGTTGCCGAGGAAGCCCTCGGTGGGCGATCCGCCGTCGGCCCAGGCGCCGGCGGACCCGGTCGCGTAGCCCCAGCCGAAGGTCTTGTCGAAGAAGGCCCAGAGGAACACGAACCCGAGCAGAATCCGTACGACGGCGGCGCCCCGGGCGAGCCACCCGGTGACAGCGGCCCGGGGCTGGACACCCTCGGCCGGGACGGCCGTCGTGGGCCGCCCGTGCGCCGTGAGCGAGCGGAACCTGGTGTGACGGGGAGTCTGGTGAACTGCCATGTCGGTCATCCCTTTCAGCGGGCTGGGCGGGAGCGGGAGCGGTGTCCCGGTGGTCCGGTGTGCGGCTCCAATGTCCCGCCGCCACGGCCCGCACCGCTGCGGCCCGACGGTCCCGCCCGCAGGGCCGAACGGCACCGGCCCGAGGGCCGGTTGGGCTCAGCGGGGACCGGCCGCCGGGGCCGGGGCGCGGGCGGCGAGGAGGAGGTCCTCGTAGGTGTGGTGGCCACGGGTGGCGGTGCGGTGGTGCAGCAGGCCCGCCGCGCGGGCGTGCTCGCCCGCGTCCACCAGGGCGCGGGCCAGGGTGTCCTGGACGATCTCCCGCTCCACCCGCACTCCGCCGATCCGCTCCGTCTGCTCGCCGAGGCCGCCGAGCAGGTCCACCGCCGCGCCGGGGCGGCCCGCGGTGATCTCCGCCAGGGCGAGGACCACGGGGGCCAGGACCTCGCGGTAGTCGGGGCGTTCGTCGGCGGCGGCGCGGCGGGCCAGCCGGTGCAGGTCCTCGGTCGCGGCCTCCACGGCCAGGGCCAGGGCCAGGTTGAAGGTGTGGAAGACCTCCGCCATCCCGCCGGGCGCGGCGAGCAGTTCCCGTACGTGCGCCGGGTCGCTCCGGCCGGCCGGTGTCTGCCCGGCCAGCAGCAGACGCCAGTTCGTCGCGGCCCGCATGCCGACATCCGCACGCGCCAGCGCCGCGTCCGCGCGCCGGCGCGCGTCGGGGAAGTCGCCGCAGGCGATCGACTGGAGCGCGGCGTGCCAGTTCAGATGCCGTAACTGCACCGCGTGCGGGTCCGCCGCGAGCCACCGGTCCAGGAACGCGACGGACGCGGGGCCGGCTCCCAGCTCGTGGTCGGCGTGCGCGAGGGCGTGCGCGGCCACACCGGAGCGGGGATACTGGGCCAGCGCCTGTACGGCCAGCTCGCGCGCCTCCCGTACCCGGCCCTGTTCCGCCCTGGTCGAGGCGAGCCAGCTCGTCCACGGCCAGTTCTCCGGGCCGGCCAGCGCGGACTGCCGCTCCGTCAAGGCATCGCCCCGCGCGCGGTAGGCGGCGTCCCCGCAGGAGGAGAAGGCGCCCAGCATGAGGCCGGCCGGCTCGTCGCCCGGCCACCGGGCGAAGTGCCCCACCAGATGATCGGCCGTCAGCCGGTACTGCCGGTGCGTATGGAGGAACACCCCGTACACCAGGCTCGCCTGCCGCTCACCGACGGCGCGCGCGTCCCGGTGGGCGCGCACCAGCTGCTCCTTCAGCACGGCGTCGTCCAGACGGTCGGCGGTGGCCAGCGTCAGCAGCGCCCGCGCCACACCGCAGTCCGGATCCCCGGCCACCCACTCCCGCAGCAGGGACAGCGCCCGCCCGCTCAGGGCCAGCAGCGCGGTCACCGCCCGCTCCTCCACCGGCGCGTCGTCCACCGCCACCGTCACCTCGCCCGGCCGGACATCCGTCGCACCTGGTGGCTCCTCACACGCTCGACCTGAACAGGGCGGTACAGATGATGCCGCTGTTGCCGCAGTGGTTGCGCGGCAGGCTCAGTGGCAGACCGGCCTCGTTGCCGCTCGCGACCCCGCTCCCGGCCACCGTGGAGCCCGCCGCGCGGGCACCGCCCTGGCTGACGCACGTGTTGCCGAACACCGCGTTCCCGATCCCGACGACGTTCGCGTGGGCCGCGCCGGCCGGAAGCAGTGCCGCACCGGCCACCGCGCCCAGCACCGCGGCCCGCACACCCACACCCACACCCGCCGCACCTCGGCCGGTGCCCCGCGTCTCCGTGCTCATCGCGCTCCTCCTTCGTCCGGGACCGCGTCCCGGTGCCACCGATCACGCCCGCCGGACAAACCGGCACGCACCCCGACCAACGACGCAACCCGGCTCCCGACACGCGGTCGCCGCGCCGGGCCGGCGGTCCGGGTCCGGCCCGGCGGGCGGGAAAGAGGCCGTTCGGCCCCCGGACGGGAGCGGCCGGAGACCCTACGGCCCTGGTGCCGGCGGGGCCGTCGCGCGACGATCGCGGGATCGCGGGACGATTCGTCTGCCGGGAAGCACCGAGGAATCCTTATGAGCGCACCCCGTACGTTCTCGTCCGGGCATCCGATACGGGTGCTCCTCGTCGACGGCCCTCAGACGGTCCGGCACGCGCTCCGCGACGTACTCGACGCCGAACCCGACATCCGCGTCGTCGCCGACGCCGGCTCGGTGGGCGAGGCGCTGGTCCGTCCTCCGTCACCGGTTCCGGACGTCGCGGTGCTGGATGTCCGGTGGCCCGACGCCGACGACATCACGGCCTGCCGGGAGCTGCGGTCGAGGATGCCCGGTCTGGCGTGGCTGACGCTCACCTCGTTCGACGACGACACCGCGCTGCTGAACGCCGTCCTGGCCGGTGCGTCCGGTTATGTGCTCAAGCAGATCAAGGACTCCGCCCTCGTCTTCGCCGTCCGGGCCGTCGCCTCGGGCCGGTCCCTGCTCGATCCGGCGGCCACCGCGCGGCTGCTGGGCGGGCTGCCCGCACGGACGCCCGCCGCCGGGACCGGGCCGCCCGGCGCGCCCGGCGCGTCGGCTCCAGCCGTGCTCTCCCCGGAGGAACGGCACATGCTGAGGCTCGTCGGCGACGGGCTCACCGACCGCCAGATCGGGCGGCGGCTCTCTCTCACCGAGAGGACCGTCAGCGACCGGATCTCGCGTCTGCTGCCGAAACTCGGGATACGGCAGGGCGCACCGGCCTCCGCCGCCCTCGCGCGGGCGCGTACGCCTCCGCGCCGAGGCGCCCCCGGCTGAGGCGTCCTCGGCGCGGGCCGCGCCTGCGCCGTCTCAGTCCCGGTCCGGTCCGCCGGGCCCGGCAGCCGCCGTGTCCGCCGTATCCGCCGCCGTATCCGCAGACGCGGATGCCGCCGACAACGGCACCCGCCACACCAGACGCGCGCCGCCTCCCGGCGGGGTGTCGTGGACGAAGGAGCCGCCCAGCGCGACGCTCCGCTCCTTGATGTTCTTCAGCCCGCTGCGCGCGGCCTCCGGCCCGAAGCCCACACCGTTGTCCGCGACCGTCAGGCTCAGCTCACCGGGCGCCACGGCCAGCCGTACGTCGGCGGCCGTCGCCCGGGCGTGCCGCGCGACGTTGCTCAGCGCCTCCACCAGCACCGCGATCAGATGGTCGGCGATCGCGGGAGGCACATCCGTATCGACCAGACCCTCCGTCCGGACAGCGGGACTGAAGCCGAGCGACGCCGCCGCCGCTTCGACCGAGACGGCCACGCGGGCACGCACTCCCTCGGCCGCCCGGCCCGTCTCCTTCGTACGGAGTCCGAAGATCGTCGAACGGATGATCTTGATGGTGTCGTCCAGATCGTCGACCGCGCGCTCCAGCCGTTCGGCGGCCTGCGGATGCCGGACGAACTTCTGGGTGCTCTGGAGCGTCATGCCCGTCGCGAACAGCCGCTGGATCGCCAGATCGTGAAGGTCGCGGGCGATACGGTCCCGGTCCTCCAGGATCGCTATCTGCTCGGCGGCGCTGCGGCGTTCGGCCAGTTCCATGGCGAGCGCCGCCTGACCGGCGAATCCGAGCAGCGGAACCGTCTGCCCTGCCCCGAAGGCGGGTCGTCCCGCACCGCGCGCGAGCAGAAGCGTCCCGCGCACCCCACCGCGGGCGCCCATCGGCACCGCCACCGCCGGTCCCAGTCCCGCCCATCTCGTGTCGCCCGCGCCAATACGCGGATCGTGGGCGATGTCGGTGCTCACGACCGGTTCGGCGGCCGAGAACGCGGCCCCGACGAAACCGTCGCCGTCCGCCACCCGCAGCCCGTCGTGCGCCTGTGCGTCCTGGCCCACCGCGAGCACGGTCCGCAGCTCGCCCGGGAGTCCGCCCGCGCCCTCGACCGGCAGGGCCACCAGACCGAGGTCGGCCGAGACGATCTGCCGGGCCCGCTCGACGATCAGTTCGAGCACCTGGGCCCGCGGACCGCCCGACAGCAGAGTGCTCGTCACCTCCGCGCTCGCGGCCAGCCACTGCTCGCGGCTCCGCGCCTCCTCGTACAGCCGCGCGTTCTCGACGGCGACACCGGCCGCCACCGCCAGCGTGGACAGGACGGACTCGTCCTCGGCGTCGAACTCCTGGGCACCGCGCTTCTCGGTGAGGTACAGATTGCCGAAGACCTTGTCGCGCACCCGGATCGGAACGCCGAGGAAGGAGTGCATCGGCGGATGCCCGGCCGGGAAGCCGTACGAGGAGGGATGGCCGGACAGCTCCGGCATCCGCAGCGCCTCTGGATGCCTAATCAGCTCTCCCAGCAGACCGTGGCCGCTGGGCAGCGGGCCGATCCGCGCTCTCAGTTCGTCGTCGATGCCCACGGTGAGGAACTCCGACAGCTTCTCGTCCTCGCCGATCACGCCCAGCGCACCGTACTCGGCGTCCACCAGCACC
Source organism: Streptomyces lushanensis (assembly GCF_001700515.1). Lineage (GTDB taxonomy): Bacteria > Actinomycetota > Actinomycetes > Streptomycetales > Streptomycetaceae > Streptomyces > Streptomyces lushanensis. The sequence continues at coordinate 1,819 of NZ_MAUD01000227.1, read as the reverse complement.
ACCGCGGCCTCGACGATGCCCCGGAGCACCTGCGGCAGATCCAGTTCCCGGCCCACGGAGAGCACCGCCTCCAGCAGGCCGTGCACCCGGTCGCGCGTGCTGCGGACCGCGTCGATACGTATCTGAAGCTCTTCCAGCAGCTCGTCCAGGCGCAGCCGTGGAAGATGCTCTGCCGAGCTGCCGCGTCCTGACCGCACGGAGCGCCTCCCCTGAGACCATCCGGACCGTCGCGGCCCGTGAGAACGGCTGACCGGCGGACAGGCCGGCCCGAGGGCCACGATAGAGGCCGGTCGCCGGCTCAGAGCGTGGTACGGAAGATCCCGGCCGGACGCTCGCGGCGGTAGCCCAGCGCCTCGTTCACGGCCAGCATCGACGCGTTGCCGTCGGCGACGGTGGTGGTGATCTCCCGTACGGCGGGATGGAGTTCGCGCAGCCTGCCCAGCAGATGGCGCTTGACCGCCCTGCCGAAGCCGCGGCCCCGGTGGCCCGGGACGACGACCGTGTCGTACTGGACCGCGCGGGTGTCGGCCGGATCGGACAGCACCACCTCGGTGTACGCCACCACGGCGTCGCCGTGCGCGGTGTCGAGCACGGCGGCGGTGAGGACGGCTCCGCCGCGCCGCTCCAGCACCCGGGCCGCGGCTCTCACCCGTGCCACGTCCGGGCCCGGTCCGCGCTCGTCCGGCTGCCCTCCGGGCACCGTCGTCGGCGCCTCCCGTGCCGCCGCGTGGGCACGGGCGAAGGACTCGGCCGGTCCGTCGGGGACCGCGCCCGACCAGTCGGTGAAGCGGAAGCCGTCGGGCAGCACGGGCGGCGGGATCTCGTCCACCGCCTGCTGGACGCGCAGGACGTACCAGCCGAGCGGCAGCACATTCGTGAAGCCGAGGCTGTCCACGAACGCCTCGCCCGCGCCACCGAGTTCGAGCACGGTCGAGACCGAGGTGCGCCCGCGCGCGAGGAGTTCGGCGCGTACGGCAGCCCAGAGCGCGGCGCCGACACCGTGCCGCCGGGCGTCGGGCCGTACGACCAGGGCGTCGAGAAAGGCGGTGTGTCTGCTGCCCTGCTCGGTGAACAGGAGCAGCGAGGCGACGCCCTCGTACGAGCCGTCCCGCGCCGGCATCGCGAGATGAACGTTACGCCCGTGCAGCGGAGGCACCCGCAGCTTGCCTGCGGTCTCAGCCCTGCTGGGCTCGGGCACCGAGGCCGGCAGATCGCGGACGTGTGCGGCGCTGACCACGGCGTGCCAGGCATCTGTCTCGGCGTCCGACGGCGGACTTCCCAGGGTGATCAGCATGGACCGAACCTACGCGTACGAGGAGGGCGACGCCCCCGAGTTGGCGGGACGTCCGGGCGGGACGGGACGACGGGACGGGGTGCTCGTGCCACGGCGGCACGAGCACCCCACCGCATGGGCACCCACAGTGCGAGCGTGCCGCTCGGCACAGGCACCACGGCACAGGCACCACAGCGCGAGCGCCGCTCGGCACCCGCACCCCCACCGCCCGGTCCGGCCGGTACGGCTCAGGCCGCGGCGTTCTCGGTGACCGTGACCCGTCCCTTGCGGATCGTGGCGAGCCGGGGGGCCCGGCGGGCGATCGCGCTGTCGTGAGTGACCATGATGAACGTCAGGCCGTGCTCTTTCCAGAGGCCCTCCAGCAGTTCCATGATCTCGTCACGCATCGACTCGTCCAGATTTCCCGTGGGTTCATCGGCGAGCAGCACCTTCGGCCTCTTGACGAGCGCGCGGGCGATCGCGACACGCTGCTGCTGGCCGCCGGAGAGCTCGCCGGGCACATGGCCGAGGCGCTCGCCGAGACCG
>NZ_MAUD01000226.1 GCF_001700515.1 Streptomyces lushanensis | reverse complement strand
TGGTCGCCCCCACCACGACGATCGACCTCGACACCCCGGACGGGGCGTCGATCGAGGTGGAGCAGCGATCGGGACAGGAAGTGACGGAGGTCACGGCGCCGCAGGCCGCGGTGGCGGGAGTGGAGGCGGGGGGTGGGATGCCGGTGGCGCCCCTGGGAACGCAGGCGTACAACCCTGCCTTCGACATCACACCCCCGGAACTGGTGACGGCGATCGTCACCGAAAAAGGCGCGCTGTCCCCGGTGACCGGGGCCGGAATCGCGGAGCTGTGTGTCAGGTCACGCCAAGGTAACGATGAGCTAATGGGATGATGTCGATATGAAGGGACGTGTCCTTGTCGTCGATGACGACACCGCACTGGCCGAGATGCTCGGGATTGTGCTGCGTGGTGAGGGTTTCGAGCCGTCGTTCGTAGCGGACGGTGACAAGGCGCTCGCCGCTTTCCGGGAGGCCAAGCCGGACCTGGTGCTGCTGGATCTCATGCTGCCCGGTCGGGACGGTATCGAGGTGTGCCGGCTCATCAGGGCCGAGTCCGGGGTTCCGATCGTCATGCTGACGGCCAAGAGCGACACGGTCGATGTGGTGGTGGGGCTTGAGTCGGGGGCCGACGACTACATCGTCAAGCCGTTCAAGCCCAAGGAGCTGGTGGCCCGTATCAGGGCGCGGCTGCGCAGGTCCGAGGAGCCGGCACCGGAGCAGTTGGCGATAGGCGATCTTGTCATCGACGTGGCGGGTCACTCGGTGAAGCGGGACGGGCAGTCGATCGCCCTGACGCCGCTGGAGTTCGATCTGCTGGTCGCGCTGGCACGGAAGCCGTGGCAGGTGTTCACGCGTGAGGTGCTCCTGGAGCAGGTGTGGGGCTACCGGCACGCGGCGGACACCAGGCTGGTCAATGTGCATGTCCAGCGGTTGCGCTCCAAGGTCGAGAAGGACCCGGAGCGCCCGGAGATCGTGGTGACCGTCCGTGGCGTCGGTTACAAGGCAGGGCCGAGCTGACATGCCCGGCGGCAGCGCTGCTCCGAAGCCCGGGGAGCCGGGAGTCCGTGCGGGGCGGGCTGTCGGCCCGGGACAGGTGTTCTCGTGGTTCGGCCGGCTCTTCCAGAGTGGCCGGCTGCTCCAGGACGGCTCGCCGGGCGGACCGGTGCTTCGGCTGCTGGTGCGCTGGGTGAGACGGCCGCTGCTGCCCGCTGTACGGCTCTACCGGCGCAATATCCAGCTCCGGGTCGTCGCCGCCACATTGCTGATGTCGCTCGGTGTGGTGCTGCTGCTCGGGTTCGTGGTCATCGGCCAGGTGCGCAACGGTCTGCTCGAAGCCAAGGAGAAGGCGGCCCAGAGCCAGGCGGCGGGCGGGTTCACCGTGGCGAAGGAGAAGGCCGACGCACCGGCCGCGCCCGGTGGCCGGGACGCCGACGGGACGAGCGGCAAGTCGGGGAGGAACTCCGTCAACTGGCGCTCCGACCTGGTCGAACAGCTCGCCAGCGGCGGCCCCGGTGCCTTCAATGTGGTGGCGCTGAGTCCCGAAGCCCAGGACGTGGTCTCCACCAACCGCGCGCCCCGGGTCTCGGGCGGAGTGGATTTCGCCAGCGTTCCCGCCGATCTGCGCTCCGCCGTGGCGCGGGGTACCGGGCCGTACGAGACATACGCGCAGATCAGGTACACCGGTGCGACCGAGGACCGGGAGCCGGAGCCGGGGCTGATCGTCGGCAAGCGGCTCAACGACGTCGACGGCAACGCGTACGAGCTGTACTACCTCTTCCCGCTGACCCAGGAGGAGCAGTCGCTCAACCTGGTCAAGGGCACGCTCGCCACGGCCGGGCTTTTTGTGGTCGTGCTGCTCGGGGCCATCGCCTGGCTGGTGGTGCGGCAGGTCGTCACGCCCGTACGGATGGCCGCGGGTATCGCCGAGCGGCTCTCCACCGGCCGTCTCCAGGAGCGGATGAAGGTCACGGGCGAGGACGACATCGCGCGCCTCGGTGAAGCGTTCAACAAGATGGCGCAGAACCTCCAGCTCAAGATCCAGCAGTTGGAGGAGCTGTCCAGGATGCAGCGGCGGTTCGTCTCCGACGTCTCGCACGAGCTGCGCACGCCCCTGACGACCGTGCGGATGGCCGCCGATGTCATCCATGAGGCACGCAGTGACTTCGATCCCGTCACGGCGCGCTCGGCCGAGCTGCTCGGCGACCAGCTCGACCGCTTCGAGTCGCTCCTGTCGGATCTGCTGGAGATCAGCCGTTTCGACGCGGGCGCGGCGGCGCTGGAGGCCGAGCCGATAGATCTGCGGGTTGTCGTTCGGCGGGTGATCGGCGGCGCCGAGCCGCTGGCGCAGGCCAAGGGCAGCAGGATCCGTGTTCTCGGGGACGAGCAGCCCGTCGTCGCCGAGGCCGATGCCCGCCGTGTGGAACGGGTGCTGCGCAATCTGGTCGTCAACGCCGTCGAGCACGGCGAGGGCCGGGACGTGGTCGTACGGATGGGAGTCGCGGGCGGGGCCGTCGCGGTCGCCGTGCGTGACTACGGTGTGGGACTCAAGCCCGGTGAGGCGACCCGGGTGTTCAACCGCTTCTGGCGGGCCGATCCGGCGCGCGCCCGTACCACCGGTGGTACCGGCCTCGGGCTGTCGATCGCCGTCGAGGACGCGCGGCTGCACGGCGGCTGGCTCCAGGCCTGGGGCGAGCCCGGCGGCGGCTCCCAGTTCCGGCTGACACTGCCCCGTACGGCGGACGAGGCGCTGCGCGGCTCGCCCATACCGCTGGAGCCCGAGGACTCCCGGCGCAACCGGGAGCGCGCCGGAGCCCATGAACTCAAGGAGAGCGCGCAGCGGCTGGCGAATGTGCCCGTCCAGCAGCGGGCGGACCGCTCCGCGCTGCCCGCCGCGCCGGGTGTGCCGTCGCCGCCCTCGTCGGCCCCCGCGGTGGATCCCGCGGCGATGCCGGGCAACGGAGCGCGCGTGGTGGCGCGCCCCGCCGAGGAGTCTCTTTCCGACGGTGGGCCCGGCGCCGGGCACGGCCCGGGTGGGTCCGGTGGTTCCACCCAGCAGGTTACGGAGCGGGAGGACACGATTCGTGGGCGCTGACCGCCGTCGGTACGGCCTGGGACGGGTGATGCGCGCGCCGGTCCTGCTGGCGACCGTCGCCGCGCTGCTGGCCGGGTGCGCGTCGATCCCCGACAGCGGTGACGTGGAGCCGGTGAAGGCCTCACCGCCCGGTGAGTCGCAGGTGCGGGTGTACGCCGTGCCGCCCCGGGAGAAGGCCGGGCCCGACGAGATCGTCGACGGCTTCCTGGAGGCCATGACCAGTGACGATCCCGACTTCGCGATGGCCAGGAAATATCTGACGAAGGGGGCGTCCAGGGACTGGAAGCCGGGCGAGAGCACGACCGTGCTGCGTGCCGCGCCCGATCCCGCCCCGGTCAAGGAGCCGCCCGCCGGCGCCGATGACGGCGGTCGCACCTATCCGCTGTACGGGGACCGGATCGCCGATGTGGACTCCGCGCACGCCTATCAGCCGGTCGAGCCGACGCCGTACAACGGGATGATCCATCTCGTGCAGGAGAAGACCGGCGCGGACACCAAGGAATGGCGCATCGACAGCCTGCCGCCGGGACTGGTGCTCGGCGAGTCGGACTTCCAGCGCAACTACCGCTCCATGAATAAGTATTACTTTGCTTCGGGAGAGAACTGGCTGGTCGCGGACCCCGTCTACATCCGTCAGCGAATAGACCCCACGACACGGATGGATCCGGTCACCCAGGCGGTGAAGGTCCTGCTCGACGGGCCGACGCACTGGCTGAAGCCGGTGGTCGACTCGCCCTTCCCGGCCGGTACGGCCCTTCAGAAGGGCACCAGATCGCTGGAGTTCGACGACCGGAACGCGCTGAAGGTGCCGCTGAACGAGAAGGCGTCCAAGGCGGGACGCAGCCAGTGCCGCAAGATGGCGGCGCAGTTGCTCTTCACTCTGCGGGATCTGACCTCCACCCCGGTCAGTCAGGTCGAGTTGCTGGCGGACGGATCCTCGCTCTGTGTGCTCAGCGGGGACCAGGCCGAGGAGTTCGCGCCCGACCGCACCACCGGGCGTCCCGACAACCCGTACTTCGTCGACAGCGGCGGCCGGTTGTCGACACTCCACATCGGCGCCGACGAGAGCGTCGACCCGGTGCGTGTCGTCGGGCCGTTCGGCAAGGACGGGCCGAAGCTCGGCTCGGTCGCGGTCGCGCGTGACGAGAAGCACGCGGCGGGTGTCTCCGAGGACGCCAAGTCGCTCCATGTGGCCTCCATACTCTCGGACGGCGAGTTGGGCGATCCGCTTGTGGAGAGCAAGGGCGCCCGCCCCCAGGACCGGCTGTCCGCACCGAGTTGGGACGGACACGGAGATCTGTGGATCGCCGACCGGGACCCCGCCCAGCCGCGTCTGCTGCGGTTCGCGGAGGGTGCCGGCGCGCCACTGCCGGTCACCATCGACGGGCTGGGCGGCGCGCGTATAGAGGCGCTGCGCGTGTCGGCGGACGGGGTACGGATCGCGATGCTGCTGTCCGAGGACGGACGGACCACCTTGCGGATCGGGCGGGTGGAGCGGGACGGCTCCGGGCCCGAGCCGGAGGTGTCCGTGAGAGGACTCCAGCCCGTGGCGCCGCAGATGGAGTCGGTGACGGCGGTGTCCTGGGCGGGGCCCAGCCGGCTGGTGGTGGTCGGCAAGGAGTCCGGCGGGGTGGAGCAGGTGCGCTACATCCAGACCGACGGATCGACCTCGGCGGCCGGTGTGCTGCCGGGACTGTCCCCGGTGACGGCGATCGCGGCGGCCGACGACGACCGGCAGCCACTGGTGGCCGACACCCAGGAGGCGGGGATCGTGGGGCTGCCCATGGGGGCGAACTGGCAGACGATGGTCGAGAACGGCTCGTCACCGGTCTATCCCGGCTGACCGTGCCCATCGGCCCGTGACGCCTCCCCGGCAGCTGGAGGACGCGTCCCTGACGGCCGGTCCCGGCGGTGCCCGCTCGGCCGCCGGGACGGCGGCCGAGGAGCGGCGTTCGGCTCCGGCCGGGATGGCCACTGCCCATACGCACGCGCCGACGTGCGGGTATGTACCGGGCCGGGGCACCGGGCTCTGCCGAAACCAGTTGTCCACAGGGGTGGCCGGGCGCCCGCGTCATTGGCACAGTGGGTCCCATGCGGGGGTGGTGGTGCGAGATCGCCGGCCTGGTGCTGCCGGTCGTCTGTGCCGGATGCGGCAGCCCCAGGACGCCGTTGTGCGAGGAGTGCGGACGGGCGCTGTACGGGACGTGGCCGTGCCGGGTGCGGCCGGTTCCCGAGCCGGTGGGGCTGCCGGTGGTGCACGCGGCGGCGCCGTACGAGGACGCCGTACGGGCCGTTGTCCTGGCACACAAGGAGCGGGGCGCGCTCGGGCTGGCCGCGCCACTGGGCCGCGCCCTGGCCGGAGCCGTACGGGCCGCGGCACCGGCCGGTACGGGAGTCGAACCGCTGCTGCTCGTGCCGATGCCCTCCTCGCGGCGCGCCGTCGGAGCGCGTGGTCATGACGCGACCCGCCGGATGGCGCTGGCCGCCGCGGGTGAGCTGAGGCGCGCGGGCCGGCCGTGCCGGGTGCTGCCGGTGCTGCGGCAGCGGCGTGCGGTGGCGGACCAGGCGGGTCTCGACGCCCGTCGCAGACGGGTGAATCTCTCGGGCGCGCTGGAGGTGGCCGTCGGAGGCGCGCGGCTGCCCGCGGCCGGCCGGGTGGTGCTGGTGGACGATCTCATGACAACCGGTTCTTCGCTCGTCGAGGCGGCGCGGGCACTGCGTGCCGCAACGGGGTCCGGCATTCCGGGATACGTACAGGTGAGCGCGGCAGTCGTGGCCGCGATGCCCCTGTCCTTCGAAATAAACCGGAACTGATCGCGATCTTGCATCGTTGCTGGTAAACGGGGAAGAAGAAGACCTGAACAGAGGTACATCCCGGTAGCGGGTGCCGACACCCGTCCGGGAGGGCTATGTTCGGTTATGAGGAATGGCGCAAGCCACGACTCACTGAATGCACTGGTCTGCTCGGCGTTTTCAGAACCTCGAATCTTCGGGGGGTGGAGATCACGCCGACGGGGGAGGAGGAGGTGAAAGTCGCCAAGTCCGAGGCTCCGGTGACTACTGGGGTCTGGTGCAACAAGGAGTAACTCCGCAATGAGGCGGAGTGATCCGGGAACGGAGTTCTGCGTGGACATCGTCGTCAAGGGCCGCAAGACCGAGGTGCCCGAGCGGTTCCGCAAGCACGTGGCCGAGAAGCTGAAGCTGGAGAAGATCCAGAAGCTCGACGGCAAGGTGATCAGCCTCGACGTCGAGGTTTCGAAGGAGCACAACCCGCGGCAGGCCGACCGGTGCGACCGGGTGGAGATCACGCTCCACTCCCGTGGCCCCGTGATCCGCGCGGAGGCCGCCGCGGCCGATCCGTACGCGGCGCTCGATCTGGCCACCGGCAAGCTGGAGGCCCGGCTGCGCAAGCAGCACGAGAAGCGTCACAACCGGCGTGGCAATGGGCGGCTTTCGGCCGCCGAGGTCGTCGAAGTCGTTCCTGACGTGGCTCAGTTGAACGCCAACGGCCAGACCGCCGCGGAACAGGCTGCCGCCGAGGCCGTCCCCACCACCAGGATCGGCACGCTGGAGGTACAGGGTGAGGGACCCCTGGTGGTCCGGGAGAAGAACCACGCGGCGGCACCGATGACACTCGATCAGGCGCTCTACGAGATGGAGCTGGTCGGGCACGACTTCTATCTCTTCGTCGATTCCGACACCAAGGAACCCAGCGTCGTCTACCGGCGCCATGCGTACGACTACGGTGTGATCCACCTCAGGACGGACCCGTTCGCCGGTTCGGAAGCCGGCGGTGCGGGCGGCGCCCTCGGCGGCTGAGCCGTCAGCCGCACGCGGCTGACGGACGGGCCGTGTGCCGGCCGGGAATCGGGCCGGAGCACGTGCTCCGCCGGTGCCCCTGAGCGCCCCCCGCGCCTCAGGGGCACCGGCGTGCGGACCGAAGGGTCACCGCACTGCCACCCGGGCATGGAATCATGGCGTCGCAAGCCAACGAATGGTCTGCGAACTGCGGTTGGCCGGCTCTTGACGAACTCGGGCCACGGCCTTCAGGGGGAGGAACGATGGCGGACAGCTTCGGACCGGTGCACGGCGCGGACGATGCCGACGACACGGTCGGCGGCGCCCGGTCCGACGCCGACACGGAACGGGGCGGCTCCCGCAAGGAGCCCATCCGGGTCCTTGTCGTGGACGACCACGCCCTCTTCCGCCGTGGACTGGAGATCGTCCTCGCCCAGGAGGAGGACATCCAGGTCATCGGCGAGGCCGGTGACGGCGCCGAGGCCGTGGACAAGGCCGCGGATCTGCTGCCGGACATCGTGCTGATGGATGTACGGATGCCCAAGCGCGGCGGTATCGAGGCCTGCACCTCCATCAAGGAGGTGGCCCCCAGCGCCAAGATCATCATGCTGACGATCAGCGACGAGGAGGCCGACCTCTACGACGCGATCAAGGCGGGCGCCACCGGCTATCTCCTCAAGGAGATCTCCACCGACGAGGTCGCCACCGCCATCCGCGCCGTGGCCGACGGACAGTCACAGATCAGTCCGTCCATGGCGTCCAAGCTGCTGACCGAGTTCAAGTCGATGATTCAGCGCACCGACGAGCGCAGACTCGTGCCCGCGCCGCGGCTGACCGATCGTGAACTGGAAGTCCTCAAGCTGGTGGCCACGGGAATGAACAACCGCGATATCGCCAAGGAGTTGTTCATCTCCGAGAACACCGTGAAGAACCATGTCCGCAACATTCTGGAGAAGCTGCAATTGCACTCCAGGATGGAGGCCGTGGTCTACGCGATGCGGGAGAAGATCCTGGAGATCCGCTGAACGGCCACTGAGCGGTTGCTGAGCCACCTTTGAGCGGTCGGACGGCAAACCGGACGGCGGTCAGTCACAAGGCGGTGAGCGCGTCGGCGAGCGGGCCGCGCAGCTCCGGCGCGTCCTTCTGCTCGATGGCTGTCCGCTCCACGCGGACGTCTGAGCAGCCCACCCACTCCGCCGCTTCCCGCAACGCCTGGGCCATGGGGAGCACGGCCTTGCCGGTCGCCAGGGACACCTGCTTGGCCACCAGCGTCTTCCCCTCGCGCGCCGGGTCGACACGGCCGAGCAGTCGGCCGCCGGACAGCAGCGGCATCGCGAAATAGCCGTACACCCGCTTGGGCTTGGGCACATAGGCCTCCAGCCGGTGGGTGAAGCCGAAGATCCGCTCCGTGCGCGCCCGCTCCCAGATCAGGGAGTCGAACGGCGACAGCAGAGTCGTACGGTGGCGTCCCCGGGGAGTGCTCGCCAGTGCCTCGGGATCGGCCCAGGCGGGCTTGCCCCATCCTTCGACCGTCACCGGCACCAGCCCCGAGTCGGCGACCACGGCGTCGAACTGCTCGCCCTTGAGACGGTGGTAGTCCGCTATGTCGGCGCGCGTGCCGACACCGAGCGACCGGCCCGCGAGCCGGACGAGCCGGCGCAGACACTCCCTGTCGTCCAGGTCGTCATGGAAGAGCGCGTCGGGGACGGCGCGCTCCGCGAGGTCGTACACCCGCTTCCAGCTGCGCCGGCCGGTGCACACGACCTCGCCGAGCATCAGCGCGCGCTCGACGGCGACCTTCGCCTCCGACCAGTCCCACCACGGGCCGCCGTTCTTGGCGCCGCCCAGCTCCGTGGCCGTCAGCGGGCCCTCCGCGCGCAACTGCTTGATCACCGCTTCGTACGCGCCGTCCGCCAGCTCGTGGTACCAGTGCGGGCGGGCGCGGTAGGCACGGCGGCGGAAGGCGAAGTGCGGCCACTCCTCGATGGGCAGAACGCAGGCCGCGTGGGACCAGTACTCGAACGCGTGCGGGCTCGGTGAGGGTTCTCCGGCGGGCGCGGGCGTCCAGTAGGCGTCCTCGACCGTCCTGCGGCCGACGGCGCCCAGCCGTGCGTACGGAATCAGCTCGTGCGACCGCGCCAGCACCGAGATGGTGTCGAGCTGGACGGCGCCGAGATGGCGCAGGACGCCCCGGACGCCGCCGCGCCGGTCGGGCGCGCCGAGGAATCCCTGGGCGCGCAGCGCCATACGGCGGGCGTCGTCGGCGGACAGCTCGGCGGCGGGTGGCACAGTGGTCATGGTCCGCACGATAGACGGCGCCACCGACACTCAGGGCCGGGCGGGTACGTCCCGGGCCCGGGCGGAGTCACTCGCGGCCCCGGACACGGCCCGCGCCGTATCCGCACCGTGTTCCGTATGTGCCGCCCGCGCGTCCGTCTGCGCGGGCAGATACGGATGGGCGCCCGCCAGCCCCGCGTCGGAGGGCAACAGCGCGCCTATCCAGCAGTCACGCAGAGTGCCCTTGTTGAGCAGTCCGGCGCGCAGCACGCCCTCCACCACGAAACCGGCCTTCTCCGCGACCGCGCGCGAGCCCGCGTTGCCGACCTCGGCACGCCACTCCACCCGGTCCGCGCCCGCCTCCGTGAAGGCCCAGCGCGACAGCGCCGTCACCGACTCCGCCGTGCAGCCGCCGCCCCGGTGCTCCCTGGCCGTCCAGAAGCCGATCTCCCAGGTGCCGGAGCGGGGGTGGTGCAGCGCGACCGCGCCGATCACCGGGCCACCGCCACGCCGCTCCACGACGAAGGTGTACGCGGTGTCGTGGAGCCAGCCCTCCGGGGCGAGCCGGCCGATGTAGTCAACCGCGTGCCGTCGTTCGTACGGCGAGGGGACCGTCGTCCATCGCTGGATGTCCGGATCCTGGCAGGCCGCGAAGATCTCTTCGGCGTCGGCGGGTTCCGGCGGGCGCAGCCGCAGCCGCTCCGTCGTGAGAGTGAGGGGATCCATGCCCGGATTCTGCCGGGGCGTGTGCCTTGTCACGACCGGTTTTCTCGTGGCACCGGCACCTTCGACGGGTTCCGCGCGTTCTTCTTGCGGGTGACAGCAGGCCCACGTGACGGCGGCCCTCCCGGCACAGGCGGGTCCTCGCTTACGATGGCCGTTGCGGTGGGGCCCGCCTGCCGTGCCCGCGCCCGTGTCCATATCCGACCCGTGCCAGGCCCGACCGGCAAGGAGACCAACCTCAGTGTCCGTCTTCAACAAGCTCATGCGTGCAGGCGAAGGCAAGATCCTGCGCAAACTGCACCGCATCGCGGACCAGGTCAACTCCATCGAAGAGGACTTCGTGAGCCTCTCCGACGCCGAGTTGAGGGCGCTCACCGCCGAGTACAAAGAGCGCTACGCCGACGGCGAGAGCCTGGACGACCTGCTCCCCGAGGCCTTCGCGACCGTACGCGAGGCGGCCAAGCGCGTTCTCGGCCAGCGCCACTACGACGTCCAGATGATGGGCGGCGCCGCGCTGCACCTCGGCTATGTCGCCGAGATGAAGACCGGTGAGGGCAAGACCCTCGTCGGCACGCTCCCCGCTTATCTGAACGCGCTGTCCGGCAAGGGCGTCCACCTGATCACGGTGAACGACTACCTGGCCGAGCGCGACTCCGAGATGATGGGCCGCGTCCACAAGTTCCTGGGCCTCGAAGTCGGCTGCATCCTGGCGAACATGACGCCCGCGCAGCGCCGTGAGCAGTACGCCTGCGACATCACGTACGGCACGAACAACGAGTTCGGCTTCGACTACCTCCGCGACAACATGGCGTGGTCCCAGGAGGAACTGGTCCAGCGCGGTCACAATTACGCGATCGTGGACGAGGTCGACTCGATCCTCGTGGACGAGGCCCGTACGCCGCTGATCATCTCCGGCCCCGCCGACCAGGCCACCAAGTGGTACGGCGACTTCGCCAAGCTGGTCACCCGGCTGACCAGGGGCGAGGCGGGCAATCCGCTCAAGGGCATCGAGGAGACCGGCGACTACGAGGTCGACGAGAAGAAGCGCACCGTCGCCATCCACGAGCCGGGTGTCGCGAAGGTCGAGGACTGGCTGGGCATCGACAATCTGTACGAGTCGGTGAACACCCCGCTGGTGGGTTATCTGAACAACGCCATCAAGGCCAAGGAACTCTTCAAGAACGACAAGGACTATGTCGTCATCGACGGCGAAGTCATGATCGTCGACGAGCACACCGGCCGTATCCTCGCCGGCCGCCGCTACAACGAGGGCATGCACCAGGCGATCGAGGCGAAGGAAGGGGTGGACATCAAGGACGAGAACCAGACCCTCGCCACGATCACCCTCCAGAACTTCTTCCGCCTCTACGGCAAGCTCTCCGGTATGACCGGTACGGCCATGACCGAGGCCGCCGAGTTCCACCAGATCTACAAGCTGGGCGTCGTGCCGATCCCGACGAACCGGCCGATGGTCCGGGTGGACCAGTCCGACCTGATCTACCGCACCGAGGTCGCCAAGTTCGCCGCCGTGGTCGACGACATCGCGGAGAAGCACGAGAAGGGCCAGCCGATCCTGGTCGGCACCACCTCGGTCGAGAAGTCCGAGTACCTCTCGCAGCAGCTCAACAAGCGCGGTGTCCAGCACGAGGTGCTCAACGCCAAGCAGCACGACCGGGAGGCGACGATCGTCGCC
>NZ_MAUD01000225.1 GCF_001700515.1 Streptomyces lushanensis | reverse complement strand
CCGCCGCGCGCCGCGCCACGGACGAGGCCGGCCCCGGCGACGGACTGGTCCGTATCGGCGGAATCGTCTTCGTCGTCGGCGCGATCGCGACGCTGATCACCGTGGCGCGGCGCGCGGCGGTGGGCGTGGTGCCGAGTGGGGTGCGGGGTGCAGGAGTAGCGGTCACCTCACCAGGGTAGTTCCCACCGGACAGCAGCGGACAGGAACCATCCGGCGACGTCTTGTCACCAGCCCCTGGACCATTAGCCTTGGGGTTGGCGGGTCGGTCGACCCGCTGTAGTGCTATCCAGAGCCGTTTTTGTGCGCGCCAGCGCCCCAACGAGTACGAGGACGAGGACAGACGTGCCTACCGGCAAGGTCAAGTGGTTCAACAGCGAGAAGGGCTTCGGCTTTCTCTCCCGCGACGACGGCGGCGACGTCTTCGTGCACTCGTCGGTCCTCCCTGCCGGAGTCGACGCACTCAAGCCAGGCCAGCGCGTGGAGTTCGGCGTCGTCGCGGGCCAGCGCGGCGACCAGGCGCTCTCGGTGACGGTCCTCGACCCGACCCCCTCCGTCGCGGCGGCCCAGCGCCGCAAGCCCGACGAACTCGCCTCGATCGTCCAGGATCTGACGACGCTGCTGGAGAACATCACACCGATGCTGGAGCACGGCCGCTACCCCGACAAGGTGCACGGCGCGCAGATCGCGAGCCTTCTGCGGGCGGTCGCCGACCAGTTGGACGTCTGAGTCCGCTCCGGGGCCGATCCGGCTCCGCTCCGGATCCGATCCGAGGGATGATCTTCGAGACGCGATCTTCGAGGTGCGATCGCTGAGGCAGGATCTTCGAGGTGCGATCACCGAAGTGTGATCAGACGAAACGCAACGCGTCACGGCCGAGGGGCGGTACGAGTCCCTCGGCCGCGGCACGCGTGAGCAGCCCGCGTACCGCCGCGTAGCCGTCGTCGCCCAGGTCCGCGGTGAACTCGTTGACGTACAGCCCGATGTGCTGGTCCGCCACCGCCGGATCCATCTCCTGGGAGTGCTCCAGGACATACGGCCGGGACGCCTCCGGGTCGTCCCACGCCATACGGACCGACCTGCGCACCGACTCCGCGAGGAGCTGGAGCACCTCGGTGCCCAGCGAGCGCTTCGCGATGATCGCGCCCAGCGGGATCGGCAGGCCCGTCGTGGACTCCCAGTGCTCGCCCATGTCGGCGAGGCAGTGCAGACCGTAATCCTGATAGGTGAAACGCGCCTCGTGGATGACGAGTCCGGCGTCGACCTTGCCGTCCCGTACCGCGGGCATGATCTCGTGGAACGGCAGGACGACCACCTCGCCCACTCCGCCCGGGACGACATCCGCCGCCCACAGCCGGAAGAGCAGATAGGCCGTGGAGCGCTCGCTCGGCACGGCGATGGTCCTGCCGGTCAGATCGGTGCCGGGCTCCCTGGTCAGTACGAGCGGGCCGCAGCCACGGCCCAGCGCGCCGCCGCACGGCAGCAGCGTGTACTCGTCCAGGACCCAGGGCAGTACGGCGTACGAGACCTTGAGCACGTCCAACTCACCGCGCTCCGCCATGCCGTTGGTGATGTCGATGTCGGCGAAGGTGACATCGAGGTCCGGTGCGCCGGTCACCCGGCCATGGGCCCACGCCTCGAAGACGAAGGTGTCGTTCGGGCAGGGCGAGTAGGCGATCCGCAGCGGCTGGACGGTCATGACGGCTCCTCGAAGACCGGGGTGAGCAGCGTGAACGCGTACCGCAGCGCTTCCAGGGCCCGGCCGATCTCCCAGGAGGCGCGGTCGCGCGGTCCCACGGTGTTGGAGACGGCGCGGATCTCGGCACACGGTACGGAGTGGACGGCGGCGGCCTCCGCGACACCGAAGCCCTCCATCGCCTCGGCCGCGGCGAGCGGATGACGCGCGGTCAGCGCGGCGGCGCGGGCGGCGGTGCCGGTCGCGGTGGAGACGGTGAGGACCGGCGCGAGGACCGTCCTGGGGCGCGGAGTGCTCCCGTCCGCCGGAGCGGCGTCCAGGATCTTGGCGATACGGGCGGTCAGTTCCGCCGGCGGCCGGTGGACACTGCGGCCGAAGCCCAGCTCCTCGACCGACAGATGGCCGTCGGCGGTCTCGGCACCGAGGTCGGCCGCGACGATCGTGTCCGCGACGACGAGCGAGCCGACCGGCGCGCGGTGCCGGAAGCCGCCGCCGATGCCGGCCGAGATGACGAGATGGTACGGAGGGTCGTACGGGGAGGCCGCCAGCGCCGTCGCCGTGGCGACCGCGGCGGCCGTCGGGCCGACTCCGCCCGCCAGGACGTCCACCACCGGTATCTGCACGGACCCGGGCCGGGGCACGTACTGCGCGTGGCCGGTGATCTCGTAGCCACCGGTGAGTTCACGGACACCGCTGCCGGCGAACCGGTCGAGTCCCGCGGCGACGGAGTCCGCCTCCGCCGCCACCGCCGTTACGACAAGCACACGCATGGCGGAAGCCTCCAGGGGCAGGTGCGGGGGCGGGGGCGCGGTGAGGTCAGGACGTCTTCTTGAACTCGAACTGCCAGATTCCGATCAGTTCCTTGCCGCCGGCCTCCACGATGCTGACCTGAGTGGCGTTGGTGGTCTCGCCGGTCTGGCTGGAGAAGAACGCGCTGCCGGGGATCGTACGGTACGTCTTCTTGTACGGCTCCTGCTCGGCCTGCTGACCGTCGATGAAGAGCGTCCAGCCGTGCTCCGCGATCGCCGGGTCGACACCGAAGTGGACCTCGTCGTCCATGGAGACCTCGACGGTCTTCTCCGGCTTCTTGTTGAGGCAGGGCTGGATCTCGCTCTGCTTGATCGCCTTGCCGTCGTTGTAGCAGGCGGCCTCGGTGTTGACCGAGTTGTCGCCGACCGTCACGGTCGCGAGCGGCGTCGGCTTGTCACAGGCGGCGAGGACGAGGAGTCCGGCGGACACAGCACCGAGGGCGACGCCGGCCCTGCGGGCCCTACCAGAGAAGAACGCAACGGTCATGGGGCGAAGGTTATCGGTCGTACCGGCACGGGCCACCAGGGGGTACGGCGAGCCGCGCGGGGGTATGGCGGGGCGCGCCGCCCGGGGCCGCCCGCCCGCCGGGACCTCCGGAACGGGGCCTTCCGCACGGGACCTGCGCGCATGGCTTCCGCGCATGGGGTTCCGTACGGGGTCTCCGGGCAAGGGCTTCCGCGCATGGGCTTTCGTACGGGGTCTCCGGGCAAAGGCTTCCGCGCAGGGCCTTCCGTACAACGTCTTCGGTCAGGCCACGCGGGGATGCGGGGTGCCGTGCCTGACCACCGTCAGCAGTCCGCGCGCCGCGAAGAGCGCCCCGACACCGATGACGGCGGCGGCGACGGACATGCCCAGCACCCCGTTGAGCGGCAGCGCGATCCCGATCGCGCCGCCCACCACCCAGGACATCTGGAGCAGCGTCTCGGAGCGCGCGAAGGCCGAGGTCCGTACCTGCTCCGGCACGTCACGCTGGATCACCGCGTCCAGGGACAGCTTCGACAGCGCCTGGCAGAGCCCGGCGACCGCGCACAGCAGGGCCATCAGCGGGCCGCCGAAGAAGAGCGCCGCGAGAATCGCCGTGCTGAGGGCGATGCCCAGCATCGTGGCGATGATCAGCTCGGGGCCGCGGGCCTTGAGCCATGCGCCCAGCGCCGTACCCAGCGCGTTGCCCGCCCCGGCCGCGACGCCCACGATGCCGAGGGACACGGCCGCGGTCTGGCCGGGGAGCGGCTGCTCGCGCAGCAGGAAGGCGAGGAAGAAGATCAGGAACCCGGAGAGCGCGCGGTGGGACGCGTTCGCCTGGAGACCGTGCAGGACGGAGGGACCGACCGTACGGAGACTGGGCCGCCTCTCGCCGCGTTTGACCAGCCGGGCCTTGCGCTCGCCCTTCGCGGAGTCGACCTTGTGCGGCAGCGAGAACGCCAGGAACGTTCCGCCGAGGAAGACCAGACAGGCGCCGTAGAGCGGCAGCCTGGGACCGATCTGGTGCAGCCCGGCACCGATGGGCGCGGCGACCCCGGTGGCGAGCAGCCCGGCGAGCGTGACACGGGAGTTGGCCCGCACCAGCGAGAAACGCGGTGGCAGCAGCCGGGGCACGACCGCGCTGCGGATCACTCCGTACGCCTTCGACGCGACCAGCACCCCGAGCGCCGCCGGATACAGCTCCAGACTGCCGGTGATGACGGCGGCCGACATGAGGATCGCGAGCGCGGCCCTGGTGAACATGGCGCAGGCCATGGCGGCGCGGCGGCCGTGCGGCAGGTGGTCGAGGAGCGGGCCGATGACCGGGGCGAGGAGGGTGAAGGGCGCCATGGTGATGGCGAGGTAGAGCGCGACACGGCCCCGGGCCTCGTCGGTCGGTACGGAGAAGAAGACGGTCGAGGCGAGCGCGACGGTGATCATGACATCGCCCGCGCCGTTCACGGCGTGCAGCTCGATCAGCTTGCCGAGCCCGGACTCGCCCGCGCCGTGCGCGTGCGTGGCCCTGCGGATGACTCTGGCGGTGCCGGTGACCGGCAGGCGCACGGCACGGCCGAGGGCCCGCCCGGTCCTGCGGAGCGGGCCGGCTGCGTCGTCGGACGACCTCGCGGCTGCCACCCCGTCATAGTGCCCCAAGGGTCCCTGGTGCGAACCGATCCCGGCCATGACGGGGCCGTTACGGCGCCATGAAGGACGAGCCGGGATGCGACATCGGGGGGTGGGGAGGAGTTCACCGCGTGGTGGGCGGC
>NZ_MAUD01000224.1 GCF_001700515.1 Streptomyces lushanensis | reverse complement strand
CCTCCCCGGCCGGCTCCCGGGTCCGGGAGTTCCGGGCCCGGGAGCCGGCCGGGGAGGAGCTGGACCGCTGGTGGGCGGTGGCCGAAGCGCACTGGCCGCACTTCCCCGAGTACCGGGAGCGCGCGGGCGACCGGGTGATCCCCCTGCTGCTCCTGGAACCGACCGACCGCGACTGAGCCCCGCGGGCGCGGGGCTCAGTCGCGTTTTTCCTCAGGGCTGCCGACGCGGAACTGCCGTACCACCGGGCTTACGGCATCCGCCGAACAATCCGGGCGTTGCCCGACGCTCAGGGGATGGTGACGACACGTGCCCAGGGCGGTGGGGTGTCCGGGGCGTAGTCGGGATTCTCCTCGTCCACGGTGCTCGCCGGACGGGGGAAGAGGCCGACGACCGTGCGACAGGGCGGCTGCGCGGAGGGCCAGGGTGTCTGGCCGTCCGTCAGGGCGACGATGACGTCCGGGCGGGGCCGGGAGCGGAGCGCCCGGGCGAAACCGGAGCGCAGATCCGTTCCCCCGCCTCCGACCAGTTCGATGTTCTCGGCGCGGCAGAGCGGGACGGCGACCCGGGCCGCCGCGTCGCAGGAGATCACCGACACCAGGTCGCGCCGCCCGCCCACCGCCCGCGAGATCGCCGCCACCTCCAGCAGCGCGCTGCCCAGCTCTGCGTCGCTCACCGACCCGGAGGTGTCGATCACGACGCAGACCCGGGGCGGCATACGGCGCAGGCTCGGCAGCAGCACGCCGGGGACACTCGCCGAGCGCCGGGACGGACGCCGGTAGCTGTGGTTCTCGCCCGCCCCCGGCGCGCTTGCCGCGGAGCGGATCGCCGCCCCCAGCAACCGCCGCCACGGCTGCGGTGGATGGAACGCCTTCTCGGCCCACCGGCGCCATCCCTCCGGAGCGTCGCCCGGCCGGCCTCTGATCCCCTCGGCGACCCGGAAGCGGACCGCGTCCCGCTGCTGCCTGCTGAGCCCGTGTGCCCCGTCGGGTCCCAGCTCCCACGGCCGATCCTGCCCGTCGGCACCACTGCCGCAGTCCAGCCAGGCCAGATCACCGGTGAGCCCCGACATCGACGCCGTACGCAGGTACTCCTCCATCAGCAGCCCGTCGGACAACCGCAGCAACGACGGGAGCACCGCCCCGGCGGGCAGGGGCAGACCGTCACCGTAGATGTCGTCGTTGATCTCGAAGTCGGCGGCGATGTTCCGCCGCAGCCGCGCACCCGGACCGTACTCCTCGTGCTCCCGCGCATACCGCTCACCCCGCCCGTGGTGGTCCCGGAGCAGATGGGAGACCTCGTGCACCCAGACGCCCGCCAGTTCCTCCACCGGGGTGCACGCCACGAAGCCGGGGGACACGTAGCAGCGCCAGTGTGCGTCCACCGCCATGGTCGGCACCGACCGGTCCTCCACCACGTGCAGCGCGAAGAGCGCGCTTGCCAGGTACGGCCGGACCTTCACCGCGTGCAGCCGGGCGGCGAGCAGTTTCTCCATGTCCAGAGGGGGTCCGGTCCGGTCGTACGGCCCGCCGGAGCCGGCCGGCGGCCTCGGCACGGTGGCCCGCACCGGGCGCGGCGGCGCGGGCCGGGCCATCGGGCGCGGCAGAGGGTGCTTCGCGCCCCCCGTCATCGGCGTACTCCCGTCGCACGCCGGGCGTCGGCCGCCGCCGCGACCCGCCCCACCGACCGGTCCGCCCGCCGGGCGAGACCGATCACCCCGATCAGCCGCTCCACCGCGTCCGGCACCTCCCAGTCGTCCCGCCGCAACGCGGCAAGCGTCGTCGCCGGGGCGACCAGCAGGTCCGGGGCGCCGGTCTCCAGCGCCCGGACCAGCACCGCCCAGCCCGCCTCCCACCGCTCCCGCTCGGGCCGCGCCCCGACGGCGGCCACCACCGCCTCCAGCGCGGCCTGACGCAGATCGCCCCGCACCGGCAGCTCGACGGAAGCCGGATCGGCCAGCAGCGACTCCGGGTCCGGCAGGTCCATCCGGTCCAGATGAGCGAGGAGTTCGAGCCCCGGCCCGTCCCCCACCGTGCCCCGCACGAGCAGGGCCAGCACCTCCCGGGAGACGGAGGCCGCCGTGCCGAAGGCAAGCAGGGCCAACGCGGCCTCCCAGCTCCGGGGCGAGGGCCAGGCACCGCCACGCCGCGTCTCCGTGCTGGGCAGCCGGTGGATCAGCGTCGGCCGGGCTTCCAGGAATCCGCAGACCGCGCGCCGGGCGAAGGCCACCGCCTCCGGCAGGCGCTCCGGTATCAGCCGGGGCAGTTCCGCGCGGGGCCAGACCCCGCCCAGCCCGCGCACCACCACCTCACGGTCGTGCACCCAGTACAGATGCACGAACCGGTTGGCCAGCGGCGGGCTCAGCTCCCATCCGTCCGCCGCCGACGCGCTCGGATTGGCGGCGGCCACGATCCTTACGTCCGGGGGTAGTTGGAGCGCACCGACCTTCCGTTCCAGGACGACCCGCAGCAGGGCTGCCTGAACGGCCGGGGTGGCGGTGGAGAGTTCGTCCAGGAAGAGCAGCCCCCGCCCGGCCCGTACCAGTTCCACGGCCCACTGCGGCGGCGCCATCGGCACCCCCCGCACCGCCGGATCGTCGCCGACGATGGGCAGCCCGGAGAAGTCGGTCGGCTCGTGGACGCTGGCGATCACGGTCGTCAGCGGCAGGTCCAGCGAAGTGGCGAGCCGCGTCAGGGCCGCGGTCTTGCCGATGCCCGGCTCGCCCCAGAGCAGTACGGGCAGGTCGGCCGCGACGGCCAGGGTGAGCGCTTCGAGCTGCTCGTCGGGACGCGGCTCGGTGGTGGTCGTGCGCAGGAGGGCCAGGAGGTCGTCGGCGACGGCGAGTTGGGCACCGATGCCGTTGCCGTTGCCGACGCCGGTACCGGATCGGCCGGCGGAGGTGGGTACGAGGGCGCCGGCGGCCGGGACCGCGGCGGGTACGGGGGCCGGTTCACCGGTACCCGGGACGGAAGCAGGAGCGGGAGCGGGAGCGGGCAGGAACGTACTGGAGGTCATGGGCATCACCTTGGGTGGGTTGAGGGATCGGGACGGTCCGTCCCGGATGACATGGACGTACGGGCGCGTCATGCGCGTACGGGCGTCGGCGTCGTGAGCGGGCAGCGCGGAACGCGCGGTGCGAGGACAGGACTCGGGCGGGACAGCCGGTCAGCTGGTACTGGGGTTCAGGCCGGTGCGGGGCCGGGCCCGGCTGCTCCGCTTGAGGCGGATCGCGCGAGGGGTACGGCGGTCGAGCCGGGGGCGGTGGTTCGCCTCCGCGTACCTCGGGTCCGAGGCCTTTCCGCCCGCCGCCGCACCGGTACCGGAATGCACGGCGACCAACCCCGAGCGGAAGAGACCGTGGTCGATACGGCGGGCCGCGGCCGACTCCAGTTCGTCCCGCAGTGGCCCGTCGCGCAGGATCGCGCCGGGACCGAGCAGCCCCTCCACCACGGCCAGGGCCCCGGCGACATCACCGTGGCCCAGTCGCTCCCGGACCGCGGGCAGTGCCTCCGGGTTACGGTGCACCTCGTCGATCGCCCGCACGCAGGGCAGCGCGGGGCCGCCGAGCGCCACCAGCAGCTCCTCCCGACGCAGTTGTGCCGGGTCGTGATCGATCGCCGTGAGCGTCCCGTCCCGCAGCGCTATCCGGTGGACTTCGCTCCGGCACTCCACCCGGTGCGGATCGCCGGGCCGGAGGACGGGGCCGGCCGCAGGTCCCGAGCCGGACGGCACCGCTGAGCCGGACGCCGTCAATGCTGCGGCGACGAGCGGATGCAGCCGATCGGTCGCGATCAGCCCGGCCCGCAGCAGCTCCAGGTCCGGAAGGACCCGGGCCGCCGCCTCCGGCAGCACCGGAAGCACCGCGACCTCCTGCGGCGCAAGCGTCTCCCGCAGCGGCCGGAACGTCGGGGTATGGCTGTCGTCGGGGGCGACGAGTTCGAGCACGGCGCGGCTCCGCGCACCGAGCCGCACCGTGAAGGCCCCGCGAGGGCGCCCCTCGGCCCTCAGCAGCAGCTCGGCCTCGGCGGCCCACCGTGCCGACGCCCACGAGCGGTCGTGGACGGCGGACCAATCGGGCAGGTCCGGCACGTCCGGCCGGGCGTGCGGGTGGGGCCCGTCGGACGGCGCCATGGGCAGTGCCACGCCCGCGCCGCACCGTCGCGCGAGTTCGCCGCTCCGCTCGGAATCCCAGAGATGCCGGTGCAGGTCGAGCCGGAAGCGCCGGTCGGGATGCGGATGTGGATGCGGGTGCGGATGTGGATGGTGCCCGGGGGCACCGTCCCCGGACTCCTCCCACAGGGCCAGGGACATCCGCTGTCCGGCGTCCGCCCAGGCCGGTGGTGTCCGCGCCACGTCGCCGCAACTCGTGGCGCGGACACCACCGGC
>NZ_MAUD01000223.1 GCF_001700515.1 Streptomyces lushanensis | reverse complement strand
CGTCCGCCCCTCAGCCGTACCGTCAAGCCTGAGAACCTTCAGGGACTCACTGGCCCTGTTCGTCACGGCGGCGCTGCCACCGCTGCTCGATCCGGTTCATCATCGAGCGACGCTGTCTGGGTTGTGGTCGGGCGGCCGGGCCTGCGCCCGCCGCCGGTTGCTCACCTGGTTTGGGCGCCTTGCGCCACCCGGTGACCGCCAGGACCGCACAGCCCAGCATGACGAGGAATCCCACCACGCTGATCCAGATCTGCTGGGCGACCATTCCGGCCATGAGGAGCGCGATACCCACCAGGAAGCCGGCTACTGCCTGGTAGACCCGTCGCCGGGTGTACGTACGCAGCCCGCTTCCCTCAAGCGCTGTCGCGAACTTGGGATCTTCGGCGTACAGCGCTCGCTCCATTTGCTCGAGCATTCGCTGCTCGTGCTCCGAGAGCGGCACGGAGTCCTCCTAGTCGTCGGTCGCGGGGGGCGACCGGTATGCGGCTCCTTCAAGGATAGGCAGGGAATCGCCCCCGTGAAACCCGCCCTCAACGCCATTTCGCCATTCCGGGCCGCCATGTCGACTCGGCCGCTGAGGCGTTGATTCCCCAACCATCGATCCGTCATGCCGGATGGTGTACCCCGATCATACGGCGCCAGGCGTCCCACCGGGGGGCCTGTGGCGCACTCCATGCGGGGCTGCGCCGCTGATCAGCCGGGCGATCCACGCCCGGAGGAGGGGCCGACCCGGCCCGGGGCGGGCCCGGGCCTCTCCCGGGGGCCTTCCGGACGGGCCCGGGAAGGCTCCGGGCAGGAGCCCGGGACGGGCTGCCGGTGAGTTCCGGCCCGTGTCAGGCCCGCACTCCAGGGGGACTTCAGGAGGGTTCCGGAGGCTTCGGGTCAGTCCCGCGTCGATGCCGGAGCCTTCTCGCCCAGGACATGGAGCTGGGTGGCCACGGAGTGGAACGCGGGCAGCTCCGCGGCGGCGGCCTCCAGCTTCATCAGGGCCTCCAGGGCCCCGGGCTGGGTGTCCACCAGACCACCGGGAACCAGGTCCGCGAAGACCCGTACGCCATGGACGGCGCCGATCCGCAGACCGGCGGCTCCGACCAGCTCCGAGAGCTGCTCGGCGGTGAAGCGCCTGGGCACCGGGTCGCCCTCGCCCCAGCGCCCGGCCGGGTCGGTGAGGGCCCGCCGGGCCTCGTTGAAGTGCCCGGCGAGCGCCCTGGCCAGCACGGCACCGCCCAGGCCCGCGGCGAGCAGGCTGAGCGCACCGGCCGGGCGGAGGGCGTCGACCGCGTTCCGTACGCCCTCGGCCGGGTCGTCCACGTACTCCAGGACGCCGTGGCACAGCACCGCGTCGAAACCATCGCGCCCGACCACGTCGAAGAGCCCGTGGATGTCGCCCTGGACACCGCGGACACGCTCGGCGACGCCCGCCTCGGCGGCCCGGCGCTCCAGCGCGAAGAGCGCGTTCGGACTCGGGTCGACCACCGTCACCCGATGCCCCAGACGGGCGACGGGCACCGCGAAGCTGCCGGTGCCCCCGCCCGTGTCGAGCACGTCCAGGACGTCCGTCCCCGCCGCCTTGACCCGGCGGTCCAGAGCGTCCCTGAGGACCTCCCAGACCACGGCGGTACGCAGGGAGCCCCGGGAGCGCGATGGCGTCTCCCCACCGGCGACAGGGGAACGGTCCGACACGGCAGTTGACTCCTCGGCGCGGTGCCGCCCCGGACGTCGGGGCGTGGAACAGTGCGGGCTCCGCCCACCCTATTGCCTCGGCCGTCCCGTCAGCTCACCCAGCGGCGCCGCCCTGCCGCGGCTGCTCGGCCCGGGGCCGGGGCAGCACCGGCTCCAGCACCAGCAGCCGCTCCACCAGGCGCAGGAACACGGCCACGTCGCGCAGCAGATCGTCGGCGTCCCGGCTGCTCGCCGCCCCCCGGATGCCCGCCTCGGCGCGCGCCCTGCGCTCGGCGCCCGAGGCGAAGAGGCTGCTCCACTCGGTGAGCTCCGGCGCGATCTCCGGAAGGACCTCCCAGGCGCTCCTGATCCGGCGGCGCTTACGCGCGGTGGTCTCGGGGCGGCCCCGGGCCGCGAGGACCGCGGCGGCGGTGCGCAGGGCGGCGAGATGGGCCATGGCATAGCGCTCGTTCGGAGTGTCCAGCCCTGCGGCCTCGTCGAGCCCCGTACGGGCCTGGGCGAGCAGATCCAGGGCCGCGGGCGGGGCCGTGGCCCTGCGCGGCACCGGGTGGACATCGGTCGGCGGTCCGGTCAGTGAGGGGGCAGGGCCGTCTGTGCGGCGCCGGCGTGCGGCACCGGCGTAGGAGCTGGCCATGACGAACCTCCTGTCGTCGTGTGACGGCGCTGTGGCCGTATGTGCCCATCCTGAGGGGCACCACTGACAATCGGCTCCGACCTGCGGTTTTGCTTCGCTCGCATGTTCGGGAACGATGTGCACCGGCAGGGCTGCGCGTACCGGCGCCGACCGGCCGAGGTGCGCGGACCTGTGAGAATCAGCGCCATGAACAGCAGCAGCACCCGCCGTCAGGCCACCCGGCAGAAGCTCTACGAGGCGGCGGTGACCCTCATCGCCGAGCAGGGGTTCTCCGCGACGACGGTGGACGAGATCGCCGAGCGTGCCGGAGTCGCCAAGGGCACGGTCTACTACAACTTCAGGAACAAGACGGAGCTGTTCGAGGAGCTGCTGCGGCACGGCGTCGGGCTGCTCACCTCGTCGCTGCGCACCGCCGCCGAGACGACGGCGCAGCACGGCGGCACCAAAGTGGCGGCGCTGGACGCGATGATCAGGGCCGGTCTGGTCTTCATCGACCGCCATCCGGCCTTCACCCAGCTCTATGTCGCCGAGCTGTGGCGCACCAATCGGGCCTGGCGGCCGACCTTATCGGCGGTGCGTCAGGAGGCGGTCGCGGTGGTCGAGACGGTGCTGCGGGAGGCCGTCGAGCGCGGTGAGCTGAGCGAGGGGACCGACATCCCGCTGACGGCGCCGGCACTGGTGGGGATGGTGCTGGTGGCCGCCCTGGACTGGCAGGCGTTCCAGCCGGAGCGGTCGATCGACGAGGTGTACGCGGCGCTCTCGCGGCTGCTGCACGGGCAAGTCGCCGGACTCTGACAGGCCCGCGCGCTCCGGCGTCGCGGGGCACCGGCACGCCGGAGCGGACGTATGACCGGCCCGGTGCGGCTCGGTCCCCCGAGCCGCACCGGGCCGGTACGTTCCCCGTGGTGTCACGCACCCCCGTTCCGTCAGGGGAGCCGCGCCGTTCCGCCGCCCCGTGTCGGCGGTGCCGGCGCCGCGCCCCTTCCGTGGTCCCCACTCTTCCGTCCGGGCGGGTGACGCCCCATCCGTGCGCCTACTCAACTCGCCCACTGAGTACCTGTACTCAGTGCTCCGCGCTCCGGCCCGTCGCGCGCCGCGGCCGGGCCCGCCGTTCTCCCGCGCACCGCGCGGCGGCTGGATACGATCGTGCCCGTGTCCGTACTCCCCCTGATCTTCACCAGTGGCTGGGCCAGCGGCATCAACGCCTACGCGGTGGTCCTGCTCTTCGGAGTCTTCGGCGCGACCGGGCTGAGCGACGAGGTCCCCGAGTCGTTGCAGCGCACCGATGTCCTGATCGCCGCTGCCGTGCTCTTCCTCTGTGACACGGTCGCGGACAAGATCCCGTACGTCGACACGGCCTGGGACGCCGTGCACACGGTCATCAGGCCGCTCTCCGGTGCGGTGGTCGGTGCGCTGCTGGCCGGGCAGAGCGGCTCGCTGCCGGAGATCGCGGCCGGCGCCGTCGGAGGATCGACCGCCCTGCTGAGCCATCTCGTCAAGGCGGGCACCAGGATGGCGGTCAACACCTCCCCCGAACCCTTCAGCAATATCGCCGTGAGCACGGCCGAGGACCTGAGTGTGGCCGGGATCATCACCTTCGCGGTCTTCCATCCGGTCGCCGCGGCCGTCGTCGCGGGCGCGCTGCTGGTGCTCGGTGTCGCGACGGTGGCCTTCCTCGCCGCGAGGATCCGCCGGTTCCTGCGCCGCAGGGCTCAGCGCCGGGCGGAGAAACGCCTGGCCACGGGCGGGATGACAGCACCGCCGGGCTGATCTGTCGGTGGGCCCCGTTACAGTCACTGGCATGGCACGGATTGTGGTGATCGGCGCGGGGATGGGCGCCATGGCGGCGGCTGCCCGGCTGGCCGTGGCGGGACACCGGGTGACGGTGTACGAACGCTCGGCGACGTACGGCGGTTCGCTGGGCCGGTTCGAGCGGGACGGCTTCGTCTTCGACACCGGTCCCGGTCTGCTGCATCTTCCCGCCGTCTATCGCGATCTGTTCGTCAAAACGGGCAAGGAGCCGCTGGAGCGGTGTGTCCGGCTCGACCAGGTCGATCCGGCGAGCCGGCATGTCTTCGCGGACGGCACCGACGTCCGGCTGCCGAACGCGTCGCGGGCGGGTGTGGTCTCCGCGCTGGACGCGGCGCTGGGCGCGGGCGCCGGGCAGCGGTGGGGGGAGTTCCTCGGCCGGGCCCGTGACGCCTGGGACGGCTCGCGCCGGCCGCTGCTCGAAGAGCCGCTGGGGTCCGACCGGCAGGCGCTGGGGCGTGATCCGTATCCGGCGGTGCGGCAGAGGCGGCTGCTGCGCGGCTCGCGCCGGGCCGCCACGGTCGCGGAGATCGGCGCCTGGGAGCTGGCCGATCCCCGGCTGGCCGCTCTGCTGGACGGATACGCCCTGTCGTACGGACTCGATCCGCGCGGTGCCCCGGCGGGCGCCGCGCTGCTCCCCTATCTGGAGCAGACCTTCGGGAGCTGGTATGTGCGCGGCGGGATGCGGGAGTTGGCCCGCGCGGTGTACGAACGGTGTCTGGCCCGCAAGGTGGAGTTCGTCCTCGGTGCCGAGGTGACCCGGATCGCCGAGAAGGACGGCGGAGCCGCCGGGATCGAGCTGGCGGACGGCACGGTCGTGGCGGCCGACCGGGTCGTGGCGGGTATCGCGCCGGAGCGGCTCGTGGAGCGGGAGCTGTGGGCCGACGGCGGGACACGGCCTGGGGAGGAGGGCGGTGCCCCGGCGCCCGGCCGGTTCACGGTGCTGCTGGCGCTGCGCGGCGCCCGGGACGGGGAGGCCGTGCACCGGACGGTGGTGCACTCCCCCGACGCGGGCGCGGAGGCGGCCGAGATCTTCGCGGGGCGTACGGCCGGGCGGCCCACGGTCACGGTGCTGCGGCCCGATGACGCGGGGACGCGGCCCGACGGTGACCACGAGGCGGTCACGGTCACCGCGACCGTCGCTCCGCAGGGCCCGGTGGACTGGACGGACGGAGCGCTGCGCGAGCGGTACGCCGATGTGCTGGTGGCCGCGGCGGAAGCGGCCGTCCCGGGAATCACGGAGCGGCTGATCCGGCGGGAGATACGGACTCCCGCCGACACCGCGGCGCAGACGGGTGCGGCCGGTGGCTCGGTGTCGGCGCCCGCGCTGGCCGGAGCGGCGGGGCGCCTGCTCCGTCCGTCGAACACCACCCGGCTGTCCGGGCTGTATCTCGCGGGCGGCTGGGCGCATCCGGGCGGCGGGCTCGCGCATGCCGGGATGTCCGGGGCGCTGGTGGCGGGGCTGATCGTCGAAGGGGCCGGTTTCCGGGGCTCGCGGTGAGCCGGTGACCCGGCCCGCGGAGCGTCCGGGGGACCCTCCGTCAGATCGGACGGCCCGTCAGTAGCGGTACTGCTGCTCGTTGTAGTCGGGGTCGTAGTCCTGCTGCCGGGGCTGCTGCTGCGGTATCGGCGGGGCCTGCTGCTCGCCCTCGCGCTGCTGCGGGACCCAGACACCGCCGGGCGGGGTCTCGGCGCCGTACTGCTGCTGGCCGCCGTACGGGTCGACGTACTGCTGCCGGCCGTCGAAGCTCTCGTACGAGCCGTACTGCTGAGCGCCGGCGGCCGGATCGGCGTACGGGTCGGAGTAGCCGGGGTACTGCTGCCGGCCGTTCCCGTAGTCGTACTGCTGCCCGTAGGCATCCTGGCCGGCGTAGTTCTCCTGGCTCGCGTAGGTGTGCTCGCCCGAGTGGCCCGGGTGGTAGGCGTCCTGGCCCGTGTAGGGGTCCTGGCCCGCATAGGCGTCGTGCGTCGCGTAGCCGTCCTGGCCCGTGTAGCCGCCCTGGTCGGCCGCCGGCTGGTAGCCGGGGTACGCCTCGTAGCCGCCGCTGCCCCATCCGTTCGCGTCGGGCTGCTGCTGGTGGCCCCGCTGCGCGTCCTGGGCCGGGGCGTCGTAGTCGTTGTAGACGCCGTACTGCCCGGTGTCGTCGGGCATGGGCTCCGGCTCGTAGACGGGTTCGGGATCGTAGAGCGCGGTGGTCTCCACGGGCGCGGCCACCCGCCGGTACTCCGGATCCAGGACGTCAGGGATCTCCGGATCGGCGACTTCGAGGTCCGAGACCTCCAGCGACGGCTCACGCTCGGCGGCCGGACCGCCGGTGTCCTTCCGGCGGCGGCTGGCCCCCGGACTGCCGCCTATCGCCCAGCCGGTGGAGAAGCCCCGGCGGAAGGAGAGCGTCACATAGGTCTGACCGACCGCGAACGCGATCGCGCCCAGTGCGATGACGAAGACCGAGGGCAGCAGCACACCGAGAACCACACCCATGAACCCGCTGAAGGCGAGCAGTCGCCAGCGCAGTCGCGCCTTGTACTGGAGCAGCACCTCGCCCAGCAGCCACAGCGCCACGATGCCGAATGCGATGTAGAGGACCGTCCAGCCCATGCCCGCCCCTCTCCTGCGGCCACCAGCCCGGGACAGGGCGGGTACGGCCGGTCACGACTGCTCGTGCAGTCCGAGATTCTCGTAGATTTCGAGCGTTGCGGTGGAGTTGTTGAGGGTGATGAAGTGCAAGCCGGGAACACCCTCGGAGAGCAGTGCCGCGCAGAACTCCGTCGCGAACTCGATGCCAATGGAGCGTACAGCGGCGGGATCGTCCTTGACGGAGAGGATCCGCTCTTTCAGTTCGGCCGGGAAGACCGCGGTGCTGAGCCGCGGCAGCCGCTCCAGCATCCGCACGCTGGTGACCGGCATGATCTCGGGAATGATCGGTGTCGCGCAACCGGCTGCGCCGACCCGGTCGCGCAGCCGCAGATATCCCTCCGGTTCGAAGAACATCTGCGTGATCGCGTAGTCGGCGCCCGCGCGGCACTTGTCCACGAAGTGTCTGGTGTCGGTCTCCCAGTCGGACGAGCGCGGATGCATCTCCGGGAAGGCCGCCACTCCGACGCAGAAGTCGCCGGACTCCTTGATGAGCCTGACCAGTTCGGCGGCGTAGCGGACGCCGTCCGGATGCATGACCCACTCGGCCATGGGATCGCCGGGCGGATCGCCGCGTACGGCGAGGATGTTGCGGATCCCCGCGTCGGCGTACTGCCCGACCATGTTGCGCAGTTCGGCGACGGACTGGCCGACGGCCGTGAGATGCGCGACCGGGGTGAGTGTGGTGTCGGAGGCGATGCGCTCGGTGGCCTTGACCGTGCCCGCCCGGGTGGAGCCGCCCGCGCCATAGGTCACGGAGACAAAGCTGGGCGCCACCGCCTCGACCCGGCGCAGCGCGTTCCAGAGATTGCGCTCGCCCTTCTCGGTCTTGGGCGCCCAGAACTCGAACGAGAACGATGACTTGCCGGTCGCGAGCAGATCACGCACGGTCAGTGCGTGATCCGATCTGGTGGAAGCTGTGCCGAAGGCCATATGGGCAGGTTATCGAGGGCGTGACGGTCTCCCAACCGGACGGGGGTATTTGCCCGGATTTACGATCCCGTCACCCGGCCCGCCGGCCCTGTCGCGCGCCGTCGGCCGTGTCACACGGCCCGTTCCCGTACGCGCTTGGCCAGGCCCGCCGTCGCCGCGGCCGGATCGTCGGCCTCGGTGATCGCGCGAACGACGACGATACGGCGGGCACCCGCGTCCAGCACCTCGTCGAGATTGCCCGCGTCGATACCGCCGATCGCGAACCACGGCCGGTCCGTGCCCAGCGCGGCGGCATGGCGCACCAGAGCGAGTCCGGGGGCATGACGGCCCGGTTTGGTCGGAGTGGGCCAGCACGGGCCCGTGCAGAAGTAGTCCACGCCCGGCTCGACGGCGGCGGCGTCCACCTCGGCCTCGGCATGGGTGGAACGGCCGATCAGCGGGATGTCCCCGAGGATCGCGCGGGCCGCGGGAACGGGCAGATCGCCCTGGCCCAGATGCAGTACGCCGGACCCGGCGGCGTGCGCCACATCCGCGCGGTCGTTCACCGCGAGCAGCGCGCCATGGCGGCGGCAGGCCGCCGCGAAGACCTGGAGGTGCTCCAGCTCCTCGGCCGCCTCCATGCCCTTGTCCCGCAGCTGCACGATGTCCACACCGGACGAGAGCACGGCGTCCAGGAACTCGGGAAGGTCTCCCTGCCGCCCGCGTGCGTCCGTGCAGAGATAGAGCCGGGCGTCGGCGAGCGACGCGCGGGCCCCGGGCATGGCCTCGGGCATGGGTGGTCCCCCCGTCGGGTCGGCGGTGTGCGGAGGCGCCGGAACGGCCACGCGGCCGTCAGGGCACCGCCGCACACCGCGATGGTGAGTGGATCAGACGGCGAGCGCCTGGGCCCGGCGCTTCACCTCCGTGCCGCGATTCTCGCTGAGCGCCTGCGCGGGCGTGCCCGGCAGGGTCGGGTCGGAAGTGAAGAGCCATTCGAGCATCTCTTCGTCGGTGAAGCCGTCGTCCCTCAGCAGCGTCAGGGTCCCGGCGAGGCCCTTGACGACCTTGCCGCCGTCGATGAAGGCGGCGGGCACCTGGAGTGTCCTGTTCTCGCCGCGGCGCACGGCGATCAGCTGCCCTTCCTTCACCAGCTGCCGCACGCGCGTCACCTCGACATCGAGGGCTTCCGCGATGTCGGGCAGGTGAAGCCAGGCGGGGACGAGAGCATCGATCTTTGCGTCAATCTCGGTCACAGGACAAGCGTGCCATCCCGGACTGACAGACGCCACGAACCGGCTCCGGGCGGAGCAGCCACCGCGCACGGCACGGAGCGCGTCGGGGAATCGGCGTAGGGAACCCGTGTCGGGAACCTCGGAGAATGCCCACACCTCAGAGAACGGCCCCGCGCAGCGGTACGGCGGGGTCGGCGGCCCGCGCCCGGTCCAGCCGCGCGCCCGTCTCCATCAGCTTGCGGCCCTGCGTGAGATCGCGCGGTCTGCCGACGGCGAGCAGGGCCGTCAGTGCCCCGTCCCTCAGCCACACCACCGACCAGGCGGCCTCCGCGGGATCGCCCCGCCACACCAGTGTGTCGTCCGCCGTGTGATGGCCCGCGTACTGGACGAACCGGCCGAACTGCTCCGACCAGAAGTACGGCACGGGATCGTAGATCTGCTCGCTCTCGCCGACGGCCTGGGCGGCGACCGTACGCGGTCCCTGGAGCGCGTTGTCCCAGTGGTGCACGAGCAGCCGCTCGCCGTAACGGGCGGACGGGAAGGACGCGCAGTCTCCGACCGCGTAGACACCGGGCAGGGACGTCGCCAGCCGTTCGTCCGCGACGACCGCGCCGTCCGGGCCGAGCTCGATGCCCGAGCCGGTCAGCCAGTCCGTCGAGGGCCGCGCTCCTATGCCGACCACCACCGCGTCGGCGGGCAGCCGCCTGCCGTCCGCGAGGTGCACCGCGCCCCGCTCGACACCGGCGACCCGTACGCCGGTCAGCAGCGCGGCGCCGCTCTGCGCGTACCAGCGCGCCATCGGTGCGGCCACCTCGGCCGGCAGGGCGCCCGGCAGCGGGCGGTCCGCCGCCTCCACGACCGTCACGGCGCACCCGGCCTCGCGGGCGGCGGTGGTGAACTCCGCGCCGATCCATCCGGCCCCGACCACCACGATCCGCTCCCGCCGGCCGAGTACGGGCCGCAGCGCCTCGGCGTCGTCCAGGGTGCGCAGCAGGTGGACGCCCGGCGCGGACGCGGCGCCGGGCAGTGCGACCGGCTCGGCGCCGGTGGCGAGGACCAGTACGCCGTACGGGACGGGCCCGGCCGCGGTGTCGACCTCGCGCGCGTCCGGGCGCAGCCCGGTCACCTCGACACCGAGTCTCAGCCGGACCGAGAGCGCCTCGAAGTCGATGTCGAAGGCCGAGCCGTCCGCCGTGCCGAGCAGGACCGCCTTGGAGAGCGGGGGCCGGTCGTACGGAGGATGCGGTTCCGCGCCGATCAGGGTGACCGGGCCCTCGTAGCCCTTCTCCCGCAGGGCCACGGCGGTCTGCACGCCCGCCATGCCCGCACCGACGATGACGACGCCCGGCTGTTCCCGCCGTCCGCGCTGCTGCTCATCTCCGCGCTGCTCGCTCACCGGATCACCTTAAGCAGTGGACGGGCAGCGGGCGGAGGGCCGTTCCGGCTGCCGTCCGGGCCGGACGGCCTTACCGCACGGCGGGCCGCGCGTTAGGCTGGCGGTCGACACTACCTCGCGGGAGTCCGGACGCACCGGGCTGAGAGGGAGGCTGAAGCGGCCTCCGACCGTACGAACCTGATCCGGGTCATGCCGGCGAAGGGAGGGGCTGGACGCCCATGCAGTCGTCCCAGGAGAAGACCGCCTCCGATGTCCTGGTCATCGGCGGGGGAATCATCGGACTGGTCACGGCCTGGCGGGCCGCGCGGCACGGACTGCGCACCGCCGTCGTCGATCCCGATCCCGGCCAGGGCGCCGCGCGGGTCGCGGCGGGCATGCTCGCCGCCGTCACCGAACTCCACCACGGCGAACAGCTTCTGCTGGGGCTCAATCTCGCCTCGGCGGAGCGCTATCCGGAGTTCGTGGCCGAGTTGGAGGAGGCGAGCGGCCAGGAGACCGGCTACCGCGCCTGCGGCACGCTCGCCGTCGCCCTCGACACCGACGACCGCGCCGAGCTGCGCGAACTGCACGCCCTTCAGCAGCGCTCGGGCCTGACGTCCGAGTGGCTCACGGGACGCGAGTGCCGGCGTCTGGAACCCATGCTCGCGCCGGGCGTACGCGGCGGTCTGCGCGTGGACGGCGACCACCAGATCGATCCCCGCCGGCTCGCCTCGGCCCTGCTCACCGCGTGCGAACGGGCCGGAGTGGTCTTCCACCACGCCTGGGCGGAACGGCTCTCCGTCGTACGGGACCGGGCCACCGGCGCCCTGCTGGACGGCGGGTTCACGCTCACCGCGGACCAGGTGGTGCTGGCGGCCGGCAGTCTGAGCGGACGGCTCGCGGGCGTACCGGACGACGTCCTGCCGCCGGTGAGGCCCGTCAAGGGCCAGGTCCTGCGGCTGACGGTGCCTCGCCCGTACGCGCCGTTCCTGTCCAGGACGGTCCGGGCCGTGGTGCGCGGCAGCCAGGTGTATCTGGTGCCGCGCGAGAACGGCGAGCTGGTCGTCGGCGCCACCAGCGAGGAACTGGGCTGGGACACCACGGTCACGGCGGGCGGTGTGTACGAGCTGCTGAGGGACGCGCACGAACTGGTCCCCGGCATCACCGAACTGCCGCTCACCGAAACCCGCGCGGGGCTGCGTCCCGGCTCACCGGACAACGCGCCGCTGCTGGGGCCGACCGCGCTGCCGGGGCTGAGTCTCGCGACCGGGCACCACCGCAACGGGGTGCTGCTCACGCCCATCACCGGCGACGCGCTGGCCTCGGTGCTGACCACCGGCGAACTCCCGGACGCGGCCCGCCCGTTCACTCCGCGCCGCTTCACCTCCGAAGCGCAGGACCTCACCTCCGCACCGCGGGAGCTGACCGTATGAGCACCTCCGTCCGTGTGACCGTCTCCGTGAACGGCGAGGCCCGCGCCCTCGTCTCCGGCACCACCCTCGACACCCTGGTCGCCTCCCTCACCCCCGCGCCCTCGGGTGTCGCCGCCGCCGTCAACGAGACGGTGGTGCCACGCGGCCACTGGTCCGGCACGGTGCTCGGCGACGGCGACCGGGTGGAAGTCCTCACCGCGGTCCAGGGAGGCTGAGCCGCCATGGCCGACGACCGGCTCACCATCGGCTCCACCGTCCTCGGCTCACGGCTGATCATGGGAACCGGCGGAGCGCCCAGCCTGGACGTGCTGGAACGCTGTCTGCGCGCCTCGGGCACGGAACTCACCACCGTCGCGATGCGCCGTCTCGACCCGACGGTCCGGGGCTCGGTCCTGTCCGTACTCGACTCCCTCGGCATCCGCGCCCTGCCCAACACGGCGGGCTGCTTCACCGCGGGCGAGGCGGTCCTGACCGCCCGGCTGGCGCGCGAGGCTCTCGGTACGGACTGGATCAAGCTGGAGGTGATCGCGGACGAGCGGACGCTGCTGCCCGACCCGATCGAGCTGCTGGACGCGGCCGAGACCCTGGTCGACGACGGGTTCACGGTGCTGCCGTACACCAACGACGACCCGGTGCTCGCCAGAAAGCTGGAGGAGGTGGGCTGCGCCGCGATCATGCCGCTGGGCTCGCCGATCGGCTCGGGCCTCGGGATCCGCAACCCGCACAATTTCGAGCTCATCGTGGAGCGGGCGGGTGTGCCGGTGATCCTGGACGCGGGCGCGGGCACCGCGTCCGACGCGGCGCTGGCGATGGAGCTGGGGTGCGCGGCGGTGATGCTGGCGTCCGCGGTGACCCGCGCGCAGGAGCCGGTGCTGATGGCGGAGGCGATGCGGCACGCGGTGGAGGCGGGCCGGCTGGCGCGCCGGGCGGGCCGGATCCCCCGCCGCCACTTCGCGATGGCGTCGTCGCCGGCGGAGGGCCTGCCGGCCCTGGACCCGGAACGCCCGGCGTTCGCGCAGCCTGATTAGGGGCCGCGGCGCGGCCGGGCGTTTCGCGGGCCGGGCCGCACGGCGCGCGGTGGCCGACGCGGGGTGCGCCTGGCGGCGGTGCGGTGCGCCTGCGGCGCGGGTGCGGTGTGTGGGTGGTGCGGGTGGTGCGGGTGCCGGGGCACTCCGGAGGTGCGTGTCCGGACGGCATGATCTACGCCGCGTGCGGGCCGGGTTTTCGGTGCTGGTTTCGTGTGCGGCACACATCACGCTTCAGTGTCCGGACACGCACCTCCCGCGACCCCGCCCCCCTCCCGCCGCATTCCGGCTTTCCGCCCGGTGCCGGACCGCATATCCAGCCCGTCCCGCGCCGGGCGGTGACGGCGGCACCACGGCCCCCGCCGGGAGACCGCACCGTAGACTCGGCCGCGTGGACACGACCCTTCACGATCCCATCGTCGGGCAGGTGCTCGACGGGCGTTACCGCGTGGACGCGCGTATCGCCGTCGGTGGCATGGCCACGGTGTACCGGGCCGTCGACACCCGGCTGGACCGGGTCCTGGCGCTCAAGGTGATGCATCCGGCACTCGCCGCCGACGTCGCTTTCGTGGAGCGGTTCATCCGTGAGGCCAAGTCCGTGGCCCGGCTGTCGCACCCCAATGTGGTCGCGGTCTTCGACCAGGGCGCGCAGGGCGCGTATGTCTATCTGGCGATGGAGTACGTCGCGGGCTGCACGCTGCGCGACGTGCTGCGTGAGCGCGGCGCGCTCCAGCCGAGGGCCGCGCTGGACATCCTGGAGCCGGTCCTCGCCGCGCTCGGCGCGGCCCACCGGGCCGGGTTCGTCCACCGGGACATGAAGCCGGAGAACGTACTGATCGGGGAGGACGGCCGGGTCAAGGTCGCGGACTTCGGGCTCGTACGGGCCGTAGGTGATGTCACCCATACGACCGGGTCCGTGCTCGGCACCGTGTCGTATCTCGCGCCCGAGCAGATCGAGCACGGCACGTCCGACCCGCGGGTCGACGTGTACGCCTGCGGCGTCGTCCTCCACGAGATGCTGACCGGTGCCAAGCCGCACCGCGGGGACACTCCCGCGCAGGTGCTCTACCGGCATCTGAACGAGGACGTCCCCGCGCCGTCGGCCGCCGTTCCCGGGCTCGCCGCCGAGCTGGACGAGCTGGTCGCGGCTGCCACCGCCCGCAATCCGGAGCGGCGGCCCGAGGACGCCGTGGCGCTGCTCGCCAGGGCCCGCGCGGCACGGGCCGCGCTCGGTGACGCGCAGCTCGACGCCGTACCGCCGGGAGCCAGGGCCACCGGGGCGGCGGGCGCCGAGAACCGTACGGCGGTGATCCCGCGGCACGCCCTTCCCGCCCAGGAACAGCGGGTCCATCACACCAGCCGACTGGAGACGCCCCCGCCCGGCCCGCGCCGGCACGGGACCGTGCCGCGCAGAGGCGTCGTGGCGGCGGTCGTCGCCGTGCTGCTGGTGCTCGGTGCCGGCGCGGGGGTCTGGTACATCAATTCCGGTCAGTTCACCCGCGTTCCCTCGCTGCTCGGCCAGACCGAGCAGGAGGCCAGGCAGCGGCTCGCCGACGCGGGGCTCGACGCGAAGGTGACCAAGGACTTCAGCGAGACCGTCGAGCGCGGCACGGTCGTGAGCAGCGATCCCGGGCCCCGTACGCGCATCCGGGGTGACGGCCCGGTGACGCTGGTCATCTCGCGTGGCCCGGAGACCGTCCAGGTCCCCGATGTGACGGGCGCGCCCCTGGCCGAGGCGAGGCGTGCGCTGAAGCGGGCCGGTCTGGCCGCCGGGATCGTCACCCGGGAGTTCGACGAGCGGACCGCCCAGGGCGCCGTGATGCGTTCGTCGCCCGTCGCCGGCACCGATGTACGGCCCGATTCCGGCGTCGCGCTCGTCGTGAGCAAGGGCAGCCCGGTCGATGTGCCCGATGTGACCGGTGAGTCCGTGTCCGAGGCCACCACCGAGCTGGAGCAGGCGGGACTCAGGGTCAGGGTCGCCGCCGTCCAGGTGAACTCCCCGGAGGACGAGGGCACCGTCGCCCGCCAGTCCGCGGCGGACGGCTCGCGGCTCGCTCGCGGTGACACGGTCACCCTGACGGTCTCCAAGGGCCCCCGGCTGGTCTCCGTACCGGATGTCGTCGGAGAGACGACGGACCGGGCCAGAAGCCTGCTGGAGGCGGCCGGGTTCGTGGTCGAGATCGACCGGGGCTTCCCGTTCCTCGGCGACACCGTGGCCGAGCAGTCCGTCGACGGCGGCGACGAGGCCCCCGAGGGCAGCACCATCACCGTCAGAACCGAAGGGCTCTAGGGTCTGTCCACGATGCGCAACCCTGTTGGCGGTCATGTCCCCGTGGCCGGCGGCCTTGCCGCGCGCGGTCTGGCGTACGCGCGTGACCTGGGCGCCGAGGCCGTTCAGGTCTTCGTGGCCAATCCGCGCGGCTGGGCGACGCCCACCGGGAATCCGGCACAGGACGAGCGGTTCCGTACGGAGTGCGCGGCCGAGGGGATCACGGCGTATGTGCACGCTCCGTATCTGATCAACTTCGGTTCGCACACCGAGGCGACCGCCGACCGGTCGGTGCTCTCCCTGCGGCACAGCCTGCGCAGAGGCCGGGAGATCGGGGCGCTGGGCGTGGTCGTGCACACGGGGTCGGCGACCGGCGGCCGTACCCGCGAGGCGGCGCTCGCGCAGGTACGGGAGCGGATGCTGCCGCTGCTGGACGAGCTGACCCATGACGACGATCCGTTCCTGCTGCTGGAGTCCACGGCCGGGCAGGGCTTCTCGATCTGTTCGAGGACCTGGGACTTCGGCCCGTACTTCGAGGCGCTCGACTCGCATCCCAGGCTGGGGATCTGTCTGGACACCTGCCATGTCTTCGCCGCCGGGCACGATCTCACGGGACCGCACGGCATGCGGCGAACACTGGATCTGCTGGTGGACACGGTCGGTACGGGCCGGCTCAAGCTGATCCACGCCAATGACTCCAAGGACGTCGTCGGCGCGCACAAGGACCGGCACGTCAACATCGGCGCGGGGCAGATCGGCGAGGGGCCGTTCGGCGAGCTGTTCTCGCATCCGGCGACCGAGAACGTACCGCTGGTGATCGAGACACCCGGCGGCAAGGAAGGGCAGGCGGCGGACATACGGCTGCTGAAGAAGCTGCGTGAGCGCTGATACGGAGCCGGACCGGCCCCGGGCCCGCCCCGGACAGGTCCTAGAGTTCCGGGCCGTCGCCCGGCAGCTCCTGGTAGGAGTAGCGCTGTTCGGCCCACGGATCGCCGACGTTGTGATAGCCGCGCTCCTCCCAGAAGCCACGGCGGTCGGCGGTCATGTACTCCACGCCCCGGACCCACTTGGGTCCCTTCCAGGCGTACAGATGCGGGACGACGAGCCGGACCGGAAAACCGTGTTCGGCGGTGAGCAGCTCGCCGTCCTTGTGGGTGGCGAAGATCGTACGGTCGGACACGAAGTCGGCGAGCCGGAGATTGGAGCTGTAGCCGTACTCCGCCCAGACCATCACATGGGTCACGGCGGGCACGGGCGGCGCCAGATCCAGGATCGTACGGGCGGGCACACCGCCCCATTCGGCTCCCACCATGCTGAACTTCGTCACACAGTGCAGATCGGCGACGACCGTGGAGAACGGCAGCGCCGAGAACTCGTCGTGGTTCCAGCAGCGCTTGTCACCGTCCGCGGTGGCGCCGAAGACCCGGAATTCCCAGCGGTCCGGCTTGAACCGCGGTACGGGTCCGTAATGGGTCACCGGCCAGCCGCGCTGCAAACGCTGCCCCGGTGGTAGCTCGGCCCGCTCCGGCTCTCGATATTCCCGGCTCTCCGGCTGACCCATGTCTTCCATGGTGACAGACGGGGAGGGGTGGTCATGACCAGGTCGGGACTCATTCGGGCAATTACTGCTAAGCATGTATGTACCGGACGGATCCTGGCCCCGATGTCAGGATGCGCGCACTCTGCCCCGTCACCCGCCAGGAAGGAGTTTCCGCGATGCAGGGCGATCCCGAGGTCATCGAGTTCCTCAACGAGCAGCTGACCGGCGAACTGACCGCGATCAACCAGTACTTTCTGCACGCGAAGATGCAGGAGAACTTCGGCTGGACGAAGCTCGCGAAATACACCCGGGCCGAGTCGTTCGACGAGATGAGGCATGCCGAACGGCTCACCGACCGGATTCTCTTCCTGGAGGCCCTGCCCAACTACCAGCGGCTCTTCCACGTACGGGTGGGCCAGACCGTGACGGAGATGTTCCGGGCCGACCGCGAGGTCGAGGTGGAGGCGATCGACCGGCTCAAGCGCGGGATCGAGGTCATGCGGGGCAAGGGGGACCACACGTCGAAGAGGATCTTCGAATCGATCCTGGCGGACGAGGAGCACCACATCGACTATCTCGACACCCAGCTCGATCTGGTCGAGAAGCTGGGTGAGGCGCTCTACATCGCGCAGGTGATCGAACAGCCGGACGGCGACCAGGACGGCCGGTGCGCCCCCGCGGGCGAACAGCCCTAGGACTCAAGCGGCCGCGGCGTCCAGGGGCGCCGGTTCGGCGGGTGCGGGCACGCTCCGGTCGAGCAGTTCACGGCGGGGGCAGCCGCCGCGACCGAGGATCGACTGGATACGGCGTACACAGGAGCCGCAGTCGGTGCCCGCCCTGCTGGCCGACGCGATCTGGCGAGGGGTGCACGCACCGGCGTCCGCGTGTGCCTTCACCTCTGTCTCGGTGATGCCGAAGCAGGAGCAGACGTACACGCGGTCACCTCCCGGGCGAGGGCATTGATCGAGTCACCCCGACCAGTCGGTGAGGTGAACCTAACCTTACCTGCCACCCCTGGTCCGCAAAAGCCCGAAAAGCGCCGGTGGGGCTCGGATCACATCGATCCACGCCCCACCGTGTCGTACGCCTCGTGGAAAGTGCCCGGCCGGTCGGCCCTACTGGTCGCGGTACATCTCGGCGACGAGGAAGGCCAGGTCGAGGGACTGGCTGCGGTTGAGGCGCGGGTCACAGGCCGTCTCGTAGCGCTGGTGCAGATCGTCCACGAAGATCTCGTCGCCGCCGCCCACGCACTCGGTGACATCGTCGCCGGTCAGCTCGACATGGATACCGCCGGGATGCGTGCCCAGGCCCTTGTGGACCTCGAAGAAGCCCTTGACCTCGTCCAGCACGTCGTCGAAACGCCGGGTCTTGTGCCCGGAGGCCGCCTCGAAGGTGTTCCCGTGCATCGGGTCCGTCACCCATGCCACCACCGCACCCGACGCGGTCACCTTCTCCACCAGCTCGGGGAGCTTGTCCCGCACCTTGTCCGCGCCCATCCGCACGATGAAGGTCAGCCGGCCGGGCTCGCGCTCGGGGTCCAGCCGCTCGACATAGGTGAGCGCCTCGTCCACCGTCGTCGTCGGGCCGAGCTTGATCCCGATGGGGTTGTTGATCCTCGACGCGAACTCGATGTGCGCACCGTCCAGTTGACGCGTCCGCTCACCGATCCACACCATGTGCCCGGACACGTCGTACAGCCCGCCCGTACGCGAGTCGACCCGCGTCAGCGCCGACTCGTAGTCCAGCAGCAGCGCCTCGTGGGAGGCGTAGAACTCGACGGTACGGAACTCCGCGGGATCGGTGCCCGCGGCCTTCATGAAGTTCAGCGCGTTGTCGATCTCCCGGGCGAGCTGCTCGTAACGCTGGCCGGAGGGGGACGACTTCACGAAGTCCTGGTTCCAGGCGTGCACCTGGCGCAGATCCGCGTAACCGCCGGTGGTGAAGGCGCGGACGAGATTGAGCGTCGCCGCGGACGCGTGGTACATCCGCTTCAGCCGCTCCGGATCCGGGATCCGGGCCTTCTCCTCGAAGTCGAACCCGTTCACCGAGTCGCCCCGGTACGTCGGCAGCGTCACACCGTCCCGCGTCTCGGTGCTCTTGGAGCGCGGCTTCGAGTACTGACCGGCGATCCGGCCGACCTTCACCACCGGCACCGAGGCCGCGTAGGTGAGGACGGCGCCCATCTGAAGCAGCGTCTTCAGCTTGTTCCGGATCTGATCCGCCGAGACCGCGTCGAAGGCCTCCGCGCAGTCACCGCCCTGGAGCAGGAACGCCTCGCCCTTGGCCACAGCGCCCAGCCGCGCACGCAACTGATCGCACTCGCCCGCGAAGACCAGGGGCGGATAGCTCTCCAGCTCCGCCACGACCCCACGCAGGGCGTCCCGGTCCGGATACTCCGGCTGCTGCGCAGCGGGAAGGTCTCTCCAGGACGGCTCATAGGTCGCGGGGTTCTCAGCGTTCACTGTCACGCGGCCAAGATTACGTGGTCGCGCGCCGTGGCACGGGCAGCTCTCAGAGTATGGAACATGAACCTTGCGCTGCCGGTGTCCGCGGCGGATGCGCTATCGTGCCGGTCATGTTCGCGCTGTCGAATCAGACCTGGTGGTGGACCGCTCTTCCGGCGGCCCACTGATTCAGCGCGCACCACGAATCGCGAAGGCCGCCCGAGGGGCGGCCTTCAGTCTTGTCCGGGCCGACGGCGGGCCCGGGGAAGAGGCGGCCGTTCCTCCTCTCCGGAAGGAACACCGCAGATGCCCCGCACTCCGCTCGACCGATCCGACCATCCGCTCGACCGGCTGACGCACGACGACGGCCCGCCCTTCGCCCTGCTGCGCCGCCGCACTCCCGGCCGCGACCACGACACCGTGGAGCTGCTGATCGGATCCGTGCGTGAGGCCGCGCGGCTCGCGGATCTCCCGGCCGGTGACGGGACCTCGCTGGCCCTCGTGCCGTTCCGGCAGATCAGGGAGCGCGGCTTCGACGTGCGGGACGACGGGACGCCCCTGTCCGTGCTGGTGGCGGACGAGACGTACGAACTGCCGCTCGCCGAGGTGCTCGACCGGCTGCCCGCCCATGGGGTACGGGTCGAGGACGGTGCGTTCGATCTCGACGACCAGCGGTACGCGGAGATCGTCCGGCGGGTGATCGAGGACGAGATCGGCCGCGGCGAGGGCGCGAACTTCGTCGTCCGGCGGACCTTCGAGGGCCGGATCCCGGGCTTCTCCAGGGCCGACGCGCTCGCCCTCTTCCGGCGGCTGCTCGCCGGTGAGCGGGGCGCGTACTGGACCTTCGTCGTCCACACCGGCGAGCGCACGCTCGTCGGGGCCAGCCCCGAGGTCCATGTCCGCATGAGCGGCGGGACGGTCGTGATGAATCCGATCAGCGGGACCTTCCGCTATCCGCCCGAGGGCCCGTCGCCGGAGGCGCTGCTCGACTTCCTCGCCGACCGCAAGGAGACCGAGGAGCTCTCCATGGTCGTGGACGAGGAGCTGAAGATGATGTGCACCGTCGGCGACCGGGGCGGGGTCGTGATCGGCCCCCGGCTCAAGGAGATGGCGCATCTCGCGCACACCGAGTACGAACTGCGCGGGCGGTCCTCGCTCGATGTGCGCGAGGTGCTCAGGGAGACGATGTTCGCCGCGACGGTCACCGGCTCGCCGGTGCAGAACGCCTGCCGGGTCATCGAGCGCCATGAGGCCGGCGGGCGCGGCTACTACGGCGGCGCGCTCGCGCTGATCGGGCGGGACGAGGGCGGCGCGCAGACCCTCGACTCGCCCATTGTGATCCGTACCGCCGACATCGACCGCGACGGCGGGCTGCGGGTGCCGGTCGGGGCGACGCTCGTGCGCCATTCCCGTCCGGAGGGCGAGGTGGCCGAGACGCACGCCAAGGCGGCGGGTGTGCTGGCGGCCCTCGGGGTACGTCCGGGCAGGCCGCGCGACGAGTCCGGGCGCCCGCGGCTCGCCGACGACCCGAGGGTACGGGCGGCGCTGGACGCGCGGCGCGCGGATCTCGCGCCGTTCTGGCTGCGGATGCGGACCGGGCCCGCGACGCTCGGCGGGCACGCGCTGGTCGTCGACGGCGAGGACACGTTCACGGCGATGCTCGCGTATCTGCTGCGGTCCTCGGGCCTGGAGGTGACGGTACGGCGCTACGACGAGCCGGGCCTGCGCGCGGACGTCCGCGCGCACGGCGGCCCGGTCGTGCTGGGCCCCGGACCCGGCGACCCGGCGGACACGGCCGACCCGAAGATGCGGCTGCTGCGCGGCCTGGCGGCGGAACTCCTCCGCGAGCGGCGGCACGGGCTGCTCGGCGTCTGCCTCGGGCATGAGCTGATCGCGGCGGAACTGGGCCTGGAGACGGTGCGCAAGCGGGTCCCCCACCAGGGCGCGCAGACCCGGATCGATCTCTTCGGACGGGCGGAGACGGTCGGCTTCTACAACAGCTTCACGGCGCGCTGCGACAACGCGGAGGCCATGGAACTCGGCGCCCACGGGGTGGAGGTGAGCCGCGACGTGAGCG
Source organism: Streptomyces lushanensis (assembly GCF_001700515.1). Classification (GTDB taxonomy): domain Bacteria; phylum Actinomycetota; class Actinomycetes; order Streptomycetales; family Streptomycetaceae; genus Streptomyces; species Streptomyces lushanensis. Next base: position 61 of record NZ_MAUD01000223.1, on the reverse strand, counting down.
GGGAGGTGCACGCGCTGAGGGGCGACGGGTTCGCGTCGGTGCAGTTCCACCCGGAGTCGGT